>NZ_JBEOKT010000006.1:0-338569 GCF_040278685.1 Pontibacter populi | reverse complement strand
GGCATCTATCGTCCAGGTATGCGTTGCCGGCGAAGAATCTATGTTTCCGGCTGCATCTATAGCTCTCACTTTAAAAGTGTGCGAACCATCCTGCAGGTTATTAAATGTTACCGGGTTGCTGACAGTAGCAAATGGAGCTCCATCCAGGCTGGCCTCGTAGGTTACTCCTGTTTCGTTACTGGTAAAGCTAAATTCTGCAGACTTGCTGTTGGTTATAGTTGGCGGGGCGCTGGCTATAGTTGTTTCGGGCGCTTTTGTATCGATCGTAAAGCTGCGAACGGCACTGCTGGCACTTGTATTACCGGCAACATCTGTGGCTTCTGCCGTAAGTTTATGCTCTCCCTCTGTCAGGGCAGTGCCGGGCACAAAGCTCCAGCTACCATTTGTGCCGGCTGTTGCAGTTCCGATCTGGGTACTTCCTTCAAAAACTTTTACCGTTGCGCCTGCTTCTGCCGTTCCGCTTATAGTTGGTTTGTTCTTGTTCAGCAAAGCATCTTCTTCCGGAGCAAGCACTACCGGAACCCCCGGCGCTTGTGTGTCTACAGTCCAGGTATAAGTGGCTGGTGTGGCATCAAAATTATTGGCTCCATCTACTGCTCTTACTTTTATAGTATGGGCGCCGTCAGTCAGGTTATTTATAGTATAAGGAGTGGTTACCGTCGTAAATGCACCTCCATCAAGGCTTACCTGGTAGGTTACTCCCTGCTCGTTGCTGGTAAAGGTAAAGGTGGCGGTTTTGCTGTTTGTGGTCGCAGCTGGTTTGGTTGCAATACTGGTTTCAGGAGCTTCGGTGTCCTGGGCTGGTGGCTGTACATTTAACAGCCTATCTAAAACCGGAAACCAAACTGTTGCCATTTTATTGTAGCCGCTCATAGCCGGGTGTAAACGGTCTGCCATATCGCCGCCGGTGTAGGTGTACTCGTATTTTATGCCGGCATCTGCCATATCAACCAGTTCCAGCCTGTCGCCTGCTGCTATTCGCTTAGCTGCCAGTGCTTCTATCTTCTGGTTATACAGCGCTATAACATCGTTCATGGTACCATTCGGTCCTTTAAAACAATCTTCACCAAGACAAAGCGACTTAATAATTTTGGCCAGAATAACGGTTACTTCCTTTCCCGAACTCTGCTCATATTTGTCTATCTCATTCAGTATTGTTTCGAGCTCATTCACAGTTTCCTGGGAGTTATCGATGCCCTCTCTGCTTATGTCGTTGGTTCCGATGTGCAGCAAAATAACATCAGGAGTAAAGGCCTGTAAATAGTTACCTGCATTATCCATCCCCATATGCTTGCCATCATAATAGCGGCTATAAAAACCGTTGCGCAGCAGTGTTATAATGTCTTCGTTTCGGGCTCCACCCATACCGGCGTGGTCCAGGTCGGTTAAATACTTGCTTCCGGATTGCTCGCTGCCAACAAAATCATAGTTGTCTTTTATGGCAGTGCCGTTCAGGAGTTGTTCTAACCTGTCGCGGTAAGCAGCCAGTTCATCATTGGGTAAGTTACCGGCACCACCTTCGGTGTTAGAGTCGCCAAGCGGCATTATCCTGTAATCTTTGTTCTGTGCATGGGTTGTAGCACTGGCTACCGAACTATAAGACGATTCTTCTCCGTTTCCGATAGCTTTTATCCGGTAGTATACTTTCTGGTTATAGTACAGGCCTGTGTGGCGGTAATACGTTTCGGAAGCTCCAAAAGACTTGAGCGTAACAAAAGTTGAAGCATCTCCTGTATTCGACTTCTCCAGAACATAGCCTGTGGCATTTGCTACAGGTGTCCATTTTATAGTTATGGCACCAACCAGCGATGTTTTAGCCTGTAAGGTTGGCGTTGCAATAGCAAAAGTAGTAACACGGGCTGCAAACGAGGCAGTAACATGAGAAGTAAGTATAATAAAAAATAATATAAATAGGCGAAACTGCCTCTTAAAGTAAGGGTGGGGCATACACACTGTAAGTTATATACAAATTTGCTGACCTCTTAAACGACTATATGTACTGAAGGTTATATTTTTTTAATCCTAAAACATGCAATTATTTATAGAAATAAAAGAGAAAACCATATTCTTAAAAAATATTATAACGTATAATCTGCTTATTAGGTCCCGGCTATATTCCGTACAAAAAATATTTTGGATTTCGGCCAACCTTTTTACCCAATTACTATATAATAGAAAAAAACAGAAGGCATAAGCGGACGGCTGGCTTATAACAGACTACCCGGATCAACTCCATGTATCCGGTACAAAAACATCCTCTACACCCTAACAGGCCAATAATATGTTATTTAACTCTACTGAATTTTTCATTTTCTTTCCGGTAGTAGTTACCCTCTATTTCCTGACTCCGCGTAATAGAAGGTGGATCATCCTGTTGCTTGCCAGCTACTACTTTTACATGTCCTGGAAGCCGGCTTATACCCTTATTTTAGTAGTATCAACGCTGGTAGATTATGCAACTGGCCGTGCCATGGGACGCTTCTCTGATGAGGAGAAAGACAAGCGAAGACCTTATTTATATATCTCGCTTATTGCTAACCTGACTACATTAGGTCTCTTTAAATATTACAACTTTTTTAACGATAGCGCACGGGGCATTGCCGAAGGTCTGGGTATGAATTATGCTATGCCGGCTTTTGAGCTGTTGCTACCAATGGGTATCTCGTTCTATACTTTCCAGACGATGAGCTATAGTATAGATGTGTACAATGGCCGCATCAAACCTGAGAAGCATTTAGGTATTTTTGCCCTTTTCATCACGTTCTTTCCGCAGCTGGTTGCAGGCCCAATAGAACGTGCCGAAAACCTGCTGGGCCAGTTGCGCTCCAGTTTCGATTTTGATTATGGGCGTGTAGTTGCCGGTTTGCGCCGAATGGCCTGGGGCTTCTTTAAAAAGCTGGTAATTGCCGATAACCTGGCACTGCTGGTGAACCAGGTGTATAACAACCCCACCGACTACGAAGGAGTTACGCTTATACTTGCCACCATTTTCTTTGCTTTCCAGATCTACTGCGACTTTTCGGGTTACTCCGACATAGCCATTGGTGCAGCGCAGGTAATGGGTTATAACCTGATGGAGAACTTCCGCAGACCATACTTTTCAAAATCGATATCTGAGTTCTGGAGCAGATGGCATATTTCCTTATCAAGCTGGTTCCGGGACTATTTATACATTCCGCTGGGCGGTAACCGCGTTGTAAAATGGCGATGGTACTATAACCTGTTCCTTACTTTTCTGGTGAGCGGGCTGTGGCACGGTGCCAACTGGACATTTGTGGTTTGGGGAGCTTTACACGGCTTTTACCTGATATTTGCTATAGTTACTGCCAAACAGCGCGATGCCCTGGCCCGAACTATAGGCCTGACCAGCCACCCGTTGTTATATAAGTGGGTGCAGGTACTAAGCGTATTTGTGCTGGTATGTTTCTCCTGGATCTTCTTCCGGGCCAATAATATCTCGGATGCGCTTTATATCATCAAGTATAGTTTCGTAGGGTTAGGCAACATCGGCCAGGTATTTGCGGGTGTAAACCTCGATCACCTGCTGTTCATGGACCAGGGACCCAAAATATTCGTGGTTTCGGTGATAGCTATACTTATTATGGAAACAGTGCACCTTATCCAGCGAAACGGCAGTGTATCGCAGCTGATCATGCAGCGGCCTGCTATAGTCAGATGGAGTGTGTACTACATCGCTCTTATTGCGGTGCTGCTTTTCGGGCAGTTCGGCAACCAGGAGTTTATTTATTTTCAATTTTAATAGTATAAGGTTATGAAAAACAAGGGCGTAAAAAAGCTGCTGGTTAAACTAACCTTGCTGGTGTTACCATTTGCGTTGTGGCCTGTTATCGAAGCAACTATAGTTCCGATCAACTTCTTCACGTTCCGCATCTGGGAAACTATATCTGTAAATAAAATGGATGTAATGGCTGGTCCTTTTTACCCGAACCAGCACATGGTTATGGTGGAAGAAGGCGAGCTTGCGCCGCACACACCTTTTGCTACCAAACGCAAAGTAGAATGGTTTACGGATGCATACGGCTACCGCAACCGCGACACAAAACACGATGTGTTACTGATAGGTGATTCCAATATAACCGGGGCCAAACTATCGCAGGACGAAACACTGGCCGAAGTGCTGGAGCGCCAGTTGAACCAGGATGTTTATTCTTTCGCGCCTGCCACCATGAATCGTTTCCTGGCCACAGACCGCTTTGTGCAAGACCCGCCGGAACTGGTAATTGTATCCAGTATCGAGCGCAGAATTCCGCACCTTACGCCGGTTGGGGCAAATGGCTTCGGCTCTAAGATCAGGAATTTTACAGGCAATGTTATAAACAACTCGCCACTACTCACTAAGCTTTTTGTAACAGCCGACCGCACTACAAAACTGGGTCTGTATCACCGTACACTGGCCAACATTGAGCGGGCTTTCGGCAAAAAAGAATACATCTCCTATAACAACGAATTCTTTATTGAAGGAGAAATAGCAAACCGCGACTATACCGAAAAAGAGATTATGGATATGGCTAACACCCTGGAGGGCTATAAAGAAGCTTTAGAGGAGCGTGGAATCAGGTTTTTGTTTATGCCAATTCCTAACAAAGAAAATATTTACTACCAGATGTTGCCCTCTAAAAAGAAACCTGACTTTTTACCGAGGTTAATGACAGAATTACGTAAACGCAACATTAATGTAGTAGACACACAAACAGATTTTGAGAAACTTTACCAACAGGAAAATATTGCCCTTTACCCAACTGACGATGCGCACTGGAACCATACCGCAGTAGAAGTAGCAGCAAATTTAGTTGTACAGCAGATCAAGCAGCATGACCCGAATAAAAAAGACACGAGTCATTTTGTAAACTATACCAGGTAATATGAACTACACATTTTCCTGTTTAAATAAGCAGTTGGATTCTAAGAAATAGACAAATGAAATTTAAGGCCTACTACCATAAGGGGAATAAACAAGTCAAGAAGATTATGGGACGCATCATCCCATACAATACACGCTATAGGCCATCAGATGTCTGCAGAGTTAAAATTGAAGACGCAAAAGCCCACCACCCGAAAGAAGTTATAGTACACAGCATTTATCCGGGGCTTAAAACACAGCTTAACATACCCGAAGAACTATACGAAGCCGGCTCTTTTTACTGGAAGCCTGCCCGCGAGGTGAAAACCGATTATATGGTGGTGGAGGTCCCAAATGGCCGCATTTATACTGATAATGAAAGCAGTGTGGCTGTTGTTACCCAATACAACCGCCTCATCGAGAATGTATCTTTGAGTTTGGTGAGCGGGAAAGTAACAGAACCAAACCTGAACAACATTTTTGAGCAGCGCTATTTCAGCCCGCCTCACCGATTTGAAGGAACTGTTTTCTCGCTGCTAACCGGTGGTGCCGGCCTTAACAACATCGGCCACTGGTTTATAGATGTGTTGCCTCGCCTGCACCTGCTCCGCGAAAGCGGCCTTTACGATAAAGTAGACTGGTTCCTGGTGCCAAGTATTCGTTACGATTATCAACGCGAAACACTTGAACTGCTGGGCATTCCTACTGATAAGATCATTGAAGGCGATAAGCATACACATATCACAGCCGATTGCATTATAGCTTCTACAGCACCGCGTGGCAACCATACCCTTGTTCCGCAATGGCTTTGCAACTATATACAGTCGTCGTTTTTACCATTCGCTGATGAGGAAGAGGATCTGATCACCCCGGAAGCTCCATCTCTGTACATCAGCCGTTCAGACTCCAGTTTAAGGGTTGTGCTGAACGAGGATGAACTGATGGAAGCGTTGACTCCTTATAATTTCCAGAAAATCATCTCAAGTAAGCTAACTATAAAAGAGAAGATAAAGCTGTTCTCTAAAGCTGATGTTGTAATGGGAGCTACCGGCGCCGGACTGATCAGTTTGTTCTTCTGCAGACCAGGCACAAAAGTAGTAGAGATCTTTAACGAAGGCTTTGTAGTAGAACCATTCTATGACATTGCTACCAAACTGGACCTGGACTATAACTACATTATCTGCGCTAATAAGCGTAAGGTGTATAATTTTGACCAGGGACAACGCGCCAACATAACCGTGCAAATAGGCAAAGTAGTAGATATTTTACAGAACATTAAAAAGAAGGCTGTAACGGCAAAAATGAAAGTTGCCTGAAAAAATAAAGGCTGTTAGTTTATAACAGCCTTTATTTTTTACATCAGAACTATAGTTACAAGTCTGCTTCGGCCATAACCGGGGCAGACTTTCTTTTTGCCCTGATAACATCGGTATAGATATCCAGGAGCATTCTATAGTTAACTTCAGCTGTATAGTTTTGCAGGTATGTTCGTCGTGCTTCCTGCCCGAGCGCGCTGGCAAGCTCAGTATTAAAACCAAGCAGCTTTACCTGTTCTACCAGTTCTTCAGCTACCTGGGGCGTGTATAGCAAACCGTTATAGTTGTGTTGTACCAGGTGCGCCGCGCCACCAATATTAGATGCAATAACAGGCGTAGCAGTAGAAAATGCTTCAATTATCGTCATCCCAAACATTTCGGGCCACTCCGATGTAAATATCAGACCTTTTGCGTGTTTAAGCTCCTCTTCTACCCTTGGCCGTTTCTGGTATCCTAAATACTCCACATTCGGGTGAGTGGCAGCATGTTCTTCCACGGCTCCGCGCAAAGGCCCGTCACCAATAATCTTTAGCTTAAACGGATGCAGTTTATTTGCTCTAAGCAAAGTTTCCACTCCTTTTTCCGGAGATAATCTGCCGACAAACAGGAAATAATCTTCCCGCTCAGTTGCTCCTTCTCCTAAATCAGTTGTAAAGTTGGGTTTTACAGTCAGCTGCTCCGACTTCAGTTTCAGCGATGAATTCAGGAACATGTCGGCGGCGCCCTGGGTAAGCGCAATGTAACGATCTACTTTGGTTTGCCAGGTCCCGAGCAGCTTATGTATACCGGTTGTCAGCACTACTGATGCCGTCTGGAAATAGGAGTCACGATACGCCTTCTCAACTATAGCTTTTATCGGGAAAACCTGTGCAGCATTCTCTAAGTGTAACCGGCCATTATAGTGTTGGTACGCACTCGGGCAGATCAGTCTATAGTTATGCAGCGTCATCACAACAGGTATGTTCCGCTTTTGCGCTACATAAAACACAGCGGGTGATACAAGCGGAAAGAAGTTGTGAACGTGAACTATATCAGGTTTAAAGGACTTCAGTTTTGCCTCTACCAATTTGGCACTATCAGTATTGTATAGCACACCAACAGCAGCCTGTAGTTTTTCAGAAACGGAGTTTACTTCGTTGTTCGTAAGCGTAAACAGTTCAACTTCATGACCATAACTTTCGAGTAAGGCTGCTTCGGCAAAAAACACGGTGTCTTCGCCGGCAGATTGTTTGTAATGGTTATGTACCTGTAGGATTCTCATCGGGGTATAAGGGTAAATCAGGTTAAGCGCTTAATGGCTTTTCTAAGGTCTTCGGGCGTTCCAACATCCAGGCAGCTGTCTCCGGAGAAACATACGGATTGCACTATCATTCCGTTATCAATAGCGGCCTGTATTACGGCTCCCATCGACAATTCTTTCAGCTCACCAACTATAAACTGCTCCTCTATCTGCTGTAAATACTGATGCATGAACGCTGTAAACGCTGGCGTCCACACTGCAATACACCAGGCCTGTGTGAGGTTGGAGTTCTCAGGTTTGGGAAGTATAGTTTTCACATTTCCGGCATCATCCGCATTAACCATATCCCATTTATGCGGATGCGCTACTTCAAACAAGCCCAGAACTATAGTTGCACCGGTCTCCTGTTGTTTTTCAAGAAGCTGAGTGAATACATTTGCAGGCTCGACTATAATATCCGGAAAGCCAAAAGCGATGGTTTTATCTTTGACAAAACTATAAGCCTGATCCACAGAGAAAGGTGTTCCATAAGGCCGGTTCATCAGCAGGTAAGCGAAGGCCAAATTATAGTTGCTGCCGTCTCCGAAGTAGCCCGGTATATCCCATTTGCCATTCCGAAGTATAAAATAAACCTGCTCCGCTCCTGCTTCCCGCATCATTTCCAGCAAATATTCCGACACAACTTTAGAAGAACCATCCGCTTTAAAACCGATCGGATATAGTTCCTTACTGAAAGGAATCTGCCCCAACCTGGAACCTAACCCTGCTGCCGGGATAATGCCAACTATATTTTGCCTCATAGCTATAGTTTAAACAAAGCATCCCGACGAGTTTTTACTTGCCGGGATGCTGTAATATATAGTTCAGGAGATCTATGCTTCTGTTAACGATTCGCTTTTACCGTAAACGCTTTTCAGTATCTGCTCTTTTTCAGCGTTATCTGTTGCGTTAAAGTAACGGCTTTGAATATCGCGCAACTGGTCAACTAAACGGCCTTCCGGTAGAATAACATCGTCGTAAGTCAACACCTGGTCTTTCGGGATATCGCGTTTTAAGATACAGCCTTCAGCTACACCAATTGGCAATAATCTTTCATCCTGAGTTGTATCAGCGTTCTCACATAAACCATACGTCATGTAGTGGCCTATTCCATCTACAACCTGACCAGCTTTCAAGTCTATTTTAGCTGCAGAAACTACCTCAACGCAAGGAGCGCCCATTGGTGTAAGTGCTGCATCGTTAAATAACACGGCACGCGCTACGGTAGTTGGTACTTCAAAATGGCACAGGTGGTAAGGTGTATAGAAGCAGTATAACGGACCTTCGCCCAGTTTATACAGGTTCAGGTAATGCTGCTGAATTGGGTCGTCATGCGTACCCAGTACAAATACTCCCGGACCTGGCTCCGCTGCTACCACATAATCCACTATTCCAGGACCATTTACAAGGTCTTCCAGTGGATAAAGGTTTACAGCTTCTTTAATTGGCGTACCAGCTGGTACAGTTGGTCCGTGCATGCCACGCTTGGCTACACGCATTCCAGTTCCGTTAGCAACTATAGCCTGCTCAAACGAGATCTTGCTACCATCGGCAAACGACGTAACCATAGAGGGCTGCTGTCCCCATTTCTCGGCAAAACCTTTCTGCGTAGTTGGGTTACGATACGGGTCATGCAGACCTTTAATGTTACCGCAAAGCACAGGCTTAACACCTAATGATTTCACAAAACGGTACAGGTTCATGATCACGCCCGGCTGGTCGCCATCAGCATTTGTAAACACAACACCGGCTTTGTCAGCGTATACTTTCAGGATCGGGCCAACAGTACCATCCACTTCCGCATTCATCATAATGATGTGCTTTCCGTTTTCGATGGCGCGCATAGCTACGTTTGTACCGAACTCAACAGCTCCGGTTACTTCAATAATTGCATCAATACCTTCAGCTTTGCAAAGCAGCATGGCATCATCAGTAATGCTAAACTTACCGTTACGGATGTTTTCTTCCAGTTTCTCAACAGATGCTACTTCTTCTACACCATTTTCTACGCTGGCTTCGGTATAAGCTCTTTTTGCTTTTGAGATGTCGCGGTTTGCAATGGCTACCAGCTCCATGCCCTGCACATATTTGCAGATCTGAAGCGCGATACCACGACCCATAAAGCCGGCACCAACCATGGCAACTCTGATAGGGTTATTTTCTGCGTGACGCTTGGCTAATGCAGTGTCAATTATTATCATTTTATACTTTAGTTAAGGGTTATAAGACGGAAAGCCGCCGGCATTATACCAGCAGCTTTCCTTCAGTTTCTTTGGATACTTCTTCAAAATCAGGATGTGCCTGGTCTTTCTCAGAGATCACAACCGGCTCGATCGGCCATTCGATGTTGAAAGCAGGATCATTCCAACGGATACCACGTTCAGCGCCAGGTGTATAGAATTCTGTCACATTATACGTTACATCCGTGTTGTCTTCCAGCGTAATGAAGCCGTGTGCAAATCCTTCCGGTACAAACAGCATTCTATAGTTGTCGGCAGTAAGCTCCACGCCTATCCATTGCTTATACGTTTCAGAGTCCGGGCGCATGTCGATGATCACATCATAAATGGCACCACGCGTGCAGCGTACCAGTTTGGTCTCTTCGTTCGGGGCTAACTGCATGTGCATACCACGCAGGGTACCTTTTACCTTGTTATAAGATACGTTTGCCTGGCGGATGTCATTTGTTAAGCCAAACTCTTCGAACTCTTTCTGGCAGAACGAACGGCCAAAAAAGCCACGCTCGTCTTCCAGTCTTTTAACATCTATTATATAAGCGCCTTTCAGCTTTGTTTCTGTAAATATCATAGGTGAGGGATATTATGCGATCTCTAATTCTGTTTCTTTAGCTACCTTGGCAGTACTACGGTTCCACTGTAGTTGCTCGTTAATAGCATTGATCTCCTGCAGTTGGTTTAGCACTTTCAGGCGCATCAGTAGCGAGTTACGGAAGTCGCCGTCTTTAAAGTCCATTTGTGTTAAGCCATCGCGCAGCTCCTGAATGGCCTGCTTCAACGATACCTGTGGCTGATGGTTTGGTGCCAGTGCTTTGAATTTGTCGAAGTTTACACGGTAAGAACGTTTGTCCGGGGCAGCTTCTAGGTTTACACTAACTTCAGTACCCGGTATGATCTCAGCTACAGCTTCAGCAAGCTCTTTTACCTGGTAGTTCCATTCGTTGCTACCGGCATTAACAGCTAAAAATTCACCACCGTTATCCGGTGTTCTGGTTATTGCCCACTCAATCGCACGCGCCATATCTTTTACGTGGATCAATGGTCTCCATGGGCTACCATCGCTCAGTATCGTGATCTTACCTGTTGAGATCGCTCCGGCGACGAAGTCGTTCAGTACCAGGTCCAGACGTAATCTGTCGCTCATACCGCAAGCCGTTGCAAAACGAAGGCAGGTTACGGTAAAACCATCGCCAGCCAATGGAGCTAGTTCTTTTTCAGAAGCTACCTTAGAGCGGGCATAAGCTGTTAGTGGGTTCAGTTCAGAATCTTCGGTTTTAGCCTGTTCTGAAGCTGCGCCGTACATGCTGCAGCTCGATGCAAACACATAGTTCTTCACACCGGCAGCTTTCGCCATTTCTGCAATTCTTATAGTTGATCTATAGTTTACATCCAGTGTTACCTCTTCAAATTTATTACCCATCGGGTCGTTGGAGATAGCAGCTAAATGTACTACAGCATCCATACCTTCCAGCACATCAGCTGGCATTGTGCGCACATCGCCAAACAGTTGCTGGTCCAGTTTGCTCTCTGGCAGAAATGGTGCATTTGTAAGGCTTGTTGCAAAATAGGCCATATCATAGCCAATAAGCGTAGCTTCCGGGTATGTAGCGCGCAACTGGCTAACTACGCCAGGACCTACATAACCCATGTTTCCGGTTATTAATATCTTCATTGGTAAAGGGATTTTATAGTTTGGGAAGGGATTCCTTAGTTTTTAGCATTAGAAAGCATTCTGCACCATACGTTCCAAGGTGCTTCATTCTTCTGCCATAGTTCTTCCAGAACATGTTTATCGCGGAGGGTATCCATTGGCTGCCAGAAACCGGTGTGGCGGTAAGCAGAAAGCTCGCCTTCTTTGGCTAACTGTTCCATTGGTTCACGCTCCCAGGTAGTGCTGTCATCTTCAATATAGTCGAATACACCTGGCTCCAGTACAAAGAAACCACCGTTTATCCATGGCATTTCGCCACCTGTCGGCTTTTCCTGAAACTGGTTGATGCGGGTTGCTTCTGATGAAAGATTGAACGCTCCGAAACGGCCTGGCTGCTGTACGGCAGTAAGTGTAGCCATTGTTCCCTGTGCTTTGTGGAATTCTATAGCGGCAGCTATATCTACATCGCTTACACCGTCACCATATGTTAAACAGAATGTCTCGTCGCCAACATATTGTTGCACACGTTTTAAGCGGCCACCTGTCATAGTGCCTTCGCCGGTATCAACAAGCGTTACTTTCCACGATTCAGTGTTGTTTCTGTGCACTTCCATGCTGTTCTTGCGCATATCGAAGGTTACATCAGAGTTATGCAGGCAATAGTTAGCAAAGTATTCTTTGATCATATGGCCTTTATAGCCGCAGCAGATCACAAATTCATTTATGCCATAATAAGAGTAGATCTTCATGATGTGCCAAAGGATCGGCTTTCCACCAATTTCTACCATGGGCTTTGGTCTTACGCCGCTCTCTTCGCTTATTCGGGTTCCGTACCCGCCAGCTAGTATAACTGCTTTCATAATGTATAAGGGTTTAATAGGTTGAGACATACTAACCGCCCGGCTTTATGCTTTTATATCGTTCAGCTTTTGTTGCGGTCGGTAATTGATACGGCAATCGCTATATTTTGATTTGTTAAATTTCACTTTTTTTAAATACCCCTGTTTACGCTGCAGTTTCTACAGCTAAGGCGCTTTCCGGCTCGTACTTTTTGGAGGTATAGAATTGCATGGAGGTAACCACACACAGTTGTTTTGGATAATGAACGGCACTCTTATTTCGGCGGGACTGGCACATTTTAGTATAGTACCGTACTACGCAGCGCCGGTAATGGCTATAATTGGTTTTATAACGATAATAATGTTCTATGTAAGTGCCATATTTCATCTTACATGGTTAAGGGCAGGTTATCCGCTGATGGATTCCTGCCGGGTATTAAAACCAGCTTTATGCTGTACAATCAGTTTTAAAGCAAGGGCTACAAATACGCTGTTTGTTACCAGGTAGCGTTTCCAGAGGCGCTTAGGCTCCTGCACTAACCTGTAAACCCACTCCAGCGACAGATCTCTGGCCCATTTTGGCAAGCGTTTCTCAAGACCTGCAAAGGTCATATAGGCCTGACCTACACCCAGCATACAGGCATTTACCCTGTCTTTATGATCGGCCATCCAGCGTTCCTGTTTCGGGCAACCTAATGCCACAAACACAAGGTCAGGCTCAGTAGCATTTATCATGTCAACTATAGCTTCGTCCTCCATGTCAGTCAGTTTCCTGAAGGGCGGTGAATAGTAGCCGGCTATTTTTAAGTCAGAATGTTTCTTTTTTGCGGTTTCAACTACAGCTTCCAGCACATCGTTGGTAGAGCCATAAAAGTAAACCGATTTGCCACGGGCAGCGGCCTCTTGCAGAAGTGCAGGTAACAGGTCCATGCCTGCTACCCGGTCCTGCTGCTGCCCATAGAGCAGTTTCATAAGCTTGGAAAGGGGGCCGCCGTCCGGGCAGGCCACATCCGCATTATTAAGTATGTTGTTAAAGTCTTTGTCTTTATACGCCTCAACCAGCATGTGCACGTTGGCAAAACATACATAACTCGACTTTTTGTGTTCACTAAGCCAGAACACCTGCTCTGCAAAACTTTTAAAAGAACCCGCTGTAATATCAGCGGTAAGTAACCTGCGCTTTAATTGTAAGGGTGGTGTAACGGCAGGCTTGGTATAGGTATCATTAGTAAGCATTCTTTTCGCCTTTTATCATGTTCCAAACGGTCAGGAAAATAATTTTCATGTCCATCATAAAACTCCAGTTCTCCATATATTTTACATCATACTCTACACGTTTCTCCATCAGGTGCACTTCTTTGGTCTCGCCGCGGTAGCCGCTAACCTGTGCATAGCCGGTAATACCCGGTGTTACAAAATGGCGCATTTTGTATTTTGTGATAACTTTTGAATAGTGGTCCAACTGCGATACCAGGTTCGGACGCGGGCCAACAACTGACATATCGCCTAACAGTACGTTAAAGAACTGCGGAAGCTCATCTAAGTTGGTTTTGCGAAGGAAGGCACCGATTCTGGTGATACGTGGATCGTTTTTAGTTGCCTGAAGCTCTGTATTGTTATTTACACGCATCGTACGGAACTTGTAACATACAAACAGCCTGTTCTTTTTACCCGGACGCAACTGCTTAAAGAAGATCGGTCCTTTAGATTCCATTCTGATCAGAAGCGCTATAACCGGCAGCACGATCGGGAAGATCAGCAGGATAACGGCCATAGAGAAGGCGATATCGAAGACACGTTTGATAGCGCGGTTCGTAACCTGCTCCAGTGGCTCCTTACGCACACTGATCATCGGGATGTTATGGTAGAAGTATAAGTTTACGTCTTTCTGTACGATGGCACTGAAATCAGGCACAATACGGAAGTAAACAAAGTTATCGTCGCAGAAAGAGGTAAGTTCATCAACCTGCTCTCTGTTGTTCAATGGTTTGGTATAGTATATTTCGTCAATGCTGTGCTGCAGGCAGTAATCCTGAAGATCTTCTACAGAGCCTTTTACCAGGTGAGCGTATGGGCTATTCTTATCCACTTCATCATCAAAGAAACCCATAAATTTAGTACCAGGGTTTTCTTCGTTACCAAATGTGTGGTATAGGTTAATTGCTGCCTGTCCGCTACCTACAACTACAAAACGGGAATACGCCATGTCAGACTTAGTGAAGTAACGGCTTAGTTGCGTGAACAACAATCTGCTGAAGCCAATCAGCATGGCTGTTGACAGGTAAGTGTAAAGCAGTAATAGGCGTGAGATCTCTTCGAGGTTAAATATTACAATGCAGCTTGCCAGAATAAATGCATGCAGAACGAAGGCATTGATCAGGTTAGCCAGCTTTTTGCCTATCGGCAGAAATCCATCTATGCGGAACACGAAGTTAGAGAAACCTGAAACGATCCACCATACAAGTGCAAACAATACAAAGAAGATGCTGTACTGATGGTCCAGCTCAACTGTTCCATATCTGAAGAGATTTGATAAGTTAAACGCTAGGGCGATTAGGGCTACATCCAGGATCAGCAGAATAATCCTGTTGAAACTGTAATAATGCTGATATTTATTCATTTTTGAGACGCTGTAAAATTTTAACCATATAAACTCTGGTCATTTTATCGAATAATGTTCTGCATGCTGGTACTGGCTCCATGCGCTCCAACTTCAAATCCGGCTTCTCCGGAACGTTTCAGACTTATGCGATAAAATAGTTAATAGTATACTAAGTTGCCGGGGTAAGGAGGATGTTATGCCAGTCGGTTCCTTTCCTTACTTCAAGCAGTCTAAATTACGGGTGTAGTTTCCGAATGGTTTAGTGTTTTCCTTATATTTATTAAATAATTGAAATTGACTAATAGATGAAACTCACTATATCTAAATATACATATATAAGCCAATACAGGTGTTTTCAACTCCATTTTGGGCCATAACACAAGACTAAAAGCACTTTTTAGCACATCTCAATCAATTGTATTTTTTTTATTCCACCATATAAACCTGTGCAACACTGCCCTGAATTTATAATGCAACTGGCCAATAAACTTTTTTACTGATTATTTTAGAATGGTAAGAAAAGAGGAGAATAGCAGGAAGAGAGAACAGCAGTTATCCAGAGCATAAATACAACTATAGGTAAAAAAATACCGGATTTATAACTTACTATAGTTTAACAATCACTAACAAATCAACAAAATATAAGTATAGTTCAATTTATACTATTACAGTAAATTTAAATGAGCAACTCAACTTTATATAAATTTAGACTGACCAACCCAGTAACTTAATAAAAATCACATAATAAATAAGTTACATAAGTAATTACGAGGTATATTTAGAAAAAAATAACAGGCTGTTTAAACTAATTATTTTTAAAATTGGTTAGCCAATCATCGTGATACCTGATTTAAAATACCTTTTAAATTACAATTCACGACATGACTCTCTAAAACGATCTGATTATATTATTTCATTTCGTTCTGAACTATAGCCTGATGTAAACTGATCGGGTTAATTTGATGGATAGAATATAGCAATTGAGGCGAATGCTGATGAAAGCAAGATACTCTTACCGGTTACAGGACAAATTGGGAAAGCACGGTCTTTCTCTATCTGTTTTATTTTAATACAATTTAAAAAACTGCTTCTGTAATAAACTTTACAACTTTTAGCCATGCAGCCATTTCATAAAGGCAATCTGTTGCCCTTCCTTGTCCTCTTTTTTGGGATGTGGTTTAACAGTGTTGCTGCCCAGGATTGTAAACCTGTAATTAATACTCCTACAGGAACCTCTCTGTGCAACGGAAATTCTATAGTTCTACAGTCATCTGAAGCTAAAACTTATACCTGGTCCACAGGCGCAACTACCCCCAGCATCAGCGTTACCAAGCCCGGAACGTACTGGGTTAAAACCACCACAGCCGACGGTTGCGAAGCCACTTCTGAAACTATAACTATAGTCGGCGCACCGGATGCCAGCATTACTGACCCGGTTTACCCTGAACTTGATTTTACTTATTGCAGCTACGCTGGTAATACGTCTAATTTTAAGTTTAACCTGACTGTAGAAAATACCTCTACCACCAAAGAAACGAACAACAGCTACCTTATTAGCTGGGGTGATGGCAAGACAGACACCTACGGTAAAAACTTCGGAACAGCAACTCATACCTATACCGCTTCCGGCGGTTACGACATTACACTAACTGTTACAGGAGAAAACGGCTGCACTACCACAACGGTAAAACGCATGTTTGTGGGCAGTAACCCTGGCCTGGGAATTTCCAGCGATGGTAACAATACGCAGTGTGCTCCGGCAACCTACCGTTTTAAAATTACCGGCGTAGAAGGCAACTCTCCAGAAACCGTTTACACATTCCAGTTCGATGATGGTACCCCAGCCATAACCTACAAGCACAACGAATTACCAGCCGATCGCTACATCGAACATACCTTCAACGAATCATCAAAAGACACTGAATTTGGTTTTACTTTAACAGGTTTCGCGAAAAATCCGTGTAGCTCATCGCGCGCTACCTTCTCGGGTATCCGTATTTCCAAAGGACCGGAGGCCGATTTTGCAGTAGGTGGTGGCGAATCGTTATGCGTTAACCAGCCCATAAACCTGCAGAACCTGACCAAGAGTGGGTACGACGCCACTAACAATACAGAAAACTACCTGAGCGAGTGGACGATTGAACCTGCAACCGGATGGCGTTTTGTTTCTGGTACTGCCAATACTAAAAGCCCGAAAGTTGTATTTACACAGCCCGGCAAATACAAGCTGATACTGGTTGTGAAGCCATTAGACCCAAACTCTACCTGTTCGCTAAGTTCCAAAGAAAAAGAGATCATCGTAAACGAGCCTCCGAAAGCAAACTTTACATTACAGCCTTCTACTTCCGGCAACTGTACACCAAGTGTTTTTAACGTTCAGAATAACTCTACTGGCGATAATTTAACCTATACCTGGGAAGTTACCCCGGCTACCGGCTGGGCCTTTGCCAATGGCTCATCTGCTACTTCTGAAAACCCTGCATTTAACTTTACAGAGGCAGGGGACTATACCATTAAGCTAACCGCAACGAACCAGTGTGCGCCAGCTAGCATTAAGGAAGAAAAAATAACGGTGCGTAGTAAGCCTGTTGTTATACTTCCTGAAAATGCGGTGTATTGTGGCCCGCAAACTATAGCTTTTACAGCTGATAATGCTGCCCATAAGCCAACGTACGATGCACAGTCGGGAACTATAACCGGTTATAGATGGACAGTTACGAGCGACAATGCAACGGAATTTGCTTCTGGTAACAGTACATCGGCAAACCCAACTATAGCGTTTACTGAAGCTGGTTTATATACTGTTAGCGTAGTTGCTTTAAACGAGTGCGGCGAGTCAGAACCAGCTGTGCAGCAAATCAGAATTGATGCTTTACCGGAACTGAAAGCGACTGCCGCAACACCTGAATTATGTCTTGGTGGCAGCACAACTATAAGCGTAACCGGTGCTGATACCTATACCTGGACACCAGTTGAAGGATTAAGCGCCACAAATGGTAACTCAGTTACAGCAACGCCAGCCAAAACCACTACCTATACTATAACCGGCACAAACAGCGCTACAGGTTGCAGCAGCACAACTACTGTTACCATTATTGTAAATGAGCCGCCTAAAGTGGACGTCACAGCTGATGTAACAGAAATATGCGTTGGCCAGGGTCAAGCTATGCTTACAGCTACAGGTGCAGATCGTTATGTTTGGTCGCCGGCAGCAGGACTGAGTGCTACGACAGATGCCAGCGTAACAGCTACTCCTGCCGAAACTACAACCTACACAGTAACCGGTTATGATAACGAAACCGGCTGCAGTACCTCAAAAGAAATAACTATAAAAGTAAACCCGTTACCTGTTGTTAGCGCTGGTTCAGATATTATTGTTTGTAACAGACCGGTAGCCACTAAATTACAGGGCAGCCCGGCAGGCGGCATCTGGAGCGGCGAACATGTAACCGCAGATGGGACATTTACCCCACCAACACAAACAGGCGTTTATACTTTAACTTATACTTACACCGACCCGAAAGGCTGCAGCAACTATAGCACCATACAGGTAACGGTAAACGAAGCTCCTGTAGCAGATGCCGGCCAGGATGTTACAGTTTGCCTTAACAGCGGCAGCTTTAACTTAACGGCCAACTTACCGGGCGGCAAATGGAGTGGCACTGAACTGGTTTCGGAGGAGGGTACGTTTACGCCATCCAAAGCAGGCACATTTATAGTTACCTATAGTTACGGCGAAGGCAGCTGCGCTACATCAGATCAGGTAACGGTTACAGTAAACGAACTTCCTAAGGCCCCGACTGTAGCAAGTCCTGCAATACTTTGCCCTGGATTTGGCACAACGCTGCAGGTACAGAACCCGGCTGGTAAACTGGCCTGGTACGATGCAGCAACAGGTGGTAAGCTGTTAGGTGAAGGTGCTACTTTTGAAACTCCTGCGCTTGAAACTACTACCACCTATTATGTTGAGACAACTATAGAAGGTGGTTGTACCAGCGTACGAACGCCTGTAAAAGTTACGGTTCGTCCGGCAACTCCAGCACCTACGGTAGCTCCTGTTACGCTTTGCGGCCCGGGAAGCGGTGCTACGCTTACGGCACAGGGCAATGCTACAATTTACCAGTGGTTTGATGTAGCTGAAGGTGGTACGATGCTGCATCAGGGCAGGTCATTTGGTATTGCAGCTGTAAATGAAAGCAAGACTTATTATGTGCAGGCAGTTATTGAAGGTTGTATCAGCCCGAGAACGGCGGCAACTATAACGGTACTGGACGTTATCACTAACAACACAATAGAAGAGGTAGCTGAAATATGCGCCGGCCAGACTCCTGCAAATCTAGTTGGCTCTACTCCTATTGGTGGCGACAGCAACTATACATATTATTGGGAAATCAGCACAAAATCGGCAACAGAAGGCTTTAGTAAAGTGGAAGGTGCTACAACTAAAGATTACCAACCGGGTGCCCTTTCTGTACCAACCTGGTTCCGTAGAGTAACTGTTTCGGGCGTTTGCTCGCATGTGTCAGAGCCGGTTAAAGTTAGTGTAACACCTGTTATTGCCAACAACACCGTTACAGAAGACACAACTTACTGCATCGGAACGAAAGCGGCCCAATTGAACGGCAGCGAGCCAACTGGCGGAACCAAAACCTATAGTTACTTATGGGAAATGAGCACCACCGGCGAAAACGGAAACTATACTGCAGCCACAGGCAACAATACAGAACAGAACTATAGCCCGGAAATAATTGATGAGACAACCTGGTTCCGCAGAAAAGTTACTTCTGGTACCTGTCAGGTACATATCAGTCAGCCGGTTAAGATCACGATCTATAAGCCTATCTCCAATAACACCATAGTTGGCGAGCAGACAGTTTGTGCTAACGCGATTCCGCAGGTGCTGGAAGGAAGTCAGCCTGAAAATGGTAATGGCAACTATAGTTACCGCTGGTACATGAGCAACGACGGCGAGAATTTTGTGCCAGCAACAGGCCAGAACAGCGGTGTTAACTATGCGGTGGGTGCACTCACTAAAACGACCTGGTTTAAGCGTGAAGTTACGGGCGGCCCATGCGGTGCCAGCGTCAGCAATACTATAAAAATACACGTTAATCCGGTTATCGCTAACAACAGTATCTCTAAAGACCAGGTGATCTGCTTCGGAACAGAAGCAGCACAACTTATTGGTAGCCAGCCAACTGGTGGTGATAACAACTATTCGTATCGTTGGATGGTGAGCACAACCGGTGCTGATGGCACTTACACTCCTGCGGTAGGCATAAATAATAAGCCAAACTATACGCCTGGCAAGGTAGCTACTACCACTTGGTACAAGCGCGAAGTGTTATCCGGCACGTGCGTGGATGTATCTCCGGCTATTGAAATTACAGTTGTTCCGCTTCCGGTGGCACCTGCTGTAGCTTCTGTTACCATCTGCGAGAATACAACTGCAACACTTACGGTAACAGCCTCTGGCAACTATAACTGGTATGATGCTGCAGATGCCACAACACCAGTCTTTAGTGGTCGCAGCTTCGAAACACCAGCATTAAGTGCTACCACTACTTATTATGTAGAAACTGTGAATGCCAATGGTTGCGGAAGCTCTGACAGAACAGCCGTTACAGTTACGGTTAACAAGAACATCACAAACAACAGCCTTGTCGCTCCTACCGCAGCTATCTGCGCCGGCCAAATCCCTAACCAGATCTCAGGAACGCGTCCGGAAGGTGGAAACGTTCTGGGCATAACGTACCGATGGGAGAAGAAAACGGAAGGCGTAGACGCAGACTTTAAAACCATAGCCAACGCTACTTCAGAAATATACCAGCCAACTGCACTCACTAAAACCACGTGGTTCCGCCGTGTAGCTATTTCAGGCCCGTGTGCCGAGAACGTGAGCGAAGCAGTGAAAGTGGAAGTGCTGCCTGCGCTGGAAAATAATACACTAACTATAGTTGAAGCTGTTTGCGAAGGTGAAACGCCAGTCTTGATTACGGGTTCAACGCCAACTGGCGGCGATGGCACTTATACCTATAGTTGGTCTTACAGCGAGAATGGCACCTATTTTACGGAGATCCCAAACAGCAATACAAAGGATTACCAGCCAGGTAAACTGACTCAAACTACCTGGTACAAGCGTAAGGTTATTTCAGGTCCATGTGCTCAGGTTGAAAGTGCCTCTATTCAGATCATTGTTCATCCGGCTATAGTTGCCAATACCATAACAGCATCCGAAACTATAGTTTGCGAGAACGAGAAACCGGGTATCATTACGGGTTCTCAGCACGTAGGTGGTATCAGCGCATACACTTACTTATGGGAGGTTAGTGCCGATGGTGTAAACTATACAACAGCTCCGGGCGTGAACAGTAACCAATCGTATCAGCCGGCAGCTTTAACTGAGCCAACCTGGTTCCGCCGCAAGGTAACATCAGGCAAATGCTTTGATCTTTCTGCAGCTGTTAAGATCGATGTAAATCCTGTTATCACTGAAAATACGATCACGGAAGAGCAAATGGTGTGCGTAGGATTCGCTCCTACCCTGTTAAAAGGCTCGATACCTATGGGTGGTGACGGCAAGTATACTTATGAGTGGCAATCTGCTACATCAAACTCACCGGCAAACTTTGCTCCTGTGGCTTCAAATGGCAAAAATAAAGATTACCAGCCTGAAGCTTTATTCACGACAACTTTCTTTAGAAGAGTAGTTACTTCGGGAGCGTGTTCGCATATTTCGAACGTGGTTAAGGTTACCGTATCGCCTCAGATCAGTAGGAATACGGTAACTATCGATCAAACGATCTATGCGTGGCAGCGTCCGGCGCCTTTAACTGGCTCGTTACCGGCAGGCGGAGACAATACTTATACTTACCTGTGGGAAGTGAGTACGGATGGTAAAAATTACACTACGGCAACAGGCCTGAACGATGGCAAGAACTATGCTCCGGGTGTATTAAATTCTGATACCTGGTACAGAAGACGTGTGTACTCGGGTGGTTGCGAAAGCACCTCTAACCCGGTTAAGATCACGATCACGCTAGGCATCTCGAACAACAACATTCAGGCTGACCAGGTGATCTGCTACGGCAATACGCCAAAACCATTGAAAGGCTCAATACCGGAAGGTGGCGAAGGCAACTACATTTACCAGTGGCAATACAAAACTTCGGATGCTGGCGCTACCTGGTTATCTGCAAAAGGTATCAGTAACGGCCTGGATTATGCTCCGCCGGCCCTTACGCAGGATACCTGGTTCCGAAGAGTAGTTATTTCAGGGCCGCGTTCAGACAATAGCCAGGAAGTGATGATCACGGTGAAGCCTGCTATGAGCAACAACAAGATCAGCACAAACCAGACAGTATGTTATGCAACAGCGCCGTCAACCTTAACCGGCTCTACACCAACAGGTGGCAGCGGTAACTATACGTACCTGTGGGAATACAGCACTGAAAGTGCAGACAAAGGCTTTACTACTGCGCCGGGCGCCAACAATGGCCAGAACTATAACCCGATGCCATTAACCCAGAAAACATGGTTCCGCAGAATTGTGACGTCGGAGTCGTGTGAAGGATTGGTGAGTAACGCGGTTGTGATCAACATAAATGCGCAGCCATTAGCACCTATAGCGCAAAATGTTACAACCTGTTCTGGTAGCAGTGTTACGCTAAAGGCAACCGGCAAAGAAGGCCGATTGGAATGGTATGCATCGGCAAGTTCAGGTGAGTTGTTAACTGTAGGCAATAGCTTTACCACGCCGGTTCTGACACATACCACTACCTATTATGTGCAGGAAGTAACCCTATCGTGTGCCAGCGACCGCACTCCGGTTACGGTAACCGTAATGGAACCATCGGCAGATGCCGGGCCTGATAAAACGATCATTAAAGGCAGAAGCATACCACTGGAAGCAAGCGGTGGCGACACCTATAGTTGGTCTCCGGCTATTGGCCTGAATAACCCGAACATTGCAAACCCGGTGGCTACACCAGAAACGACAACTACCTACACGGTAACTATAACAACGGCTGGTGGATGTACATTCTCGGATGATGTAACGATAACGGTGCTCCCTTTTGTAGAAATCCCGAACACCTTTACGCCTAACCGCGACGGCATTAACGACACCTGGGAAATTGCCAACCTGAAGAAATACCCGAACTGTAAAGTACAGGTATTCAACCAGTGGGGCACTATGGTATTCCAGTCAAATGGGTACCAGGCACCTTGGGACGGCCGCTACAACGGTCAGGAATTACCGCTGGCAACTTATTACTATGTGATCCAACTGGAGCCAAGCGAAAAACCATTAACAGGAAGTATAACTATAGTTAAATAACGTATATGCAAAGACTTTTAGCCCTGGGATTTGTGTTACTTTTTGCCGGCCAGGTAATGGCGCAGCAAAGACCGCAGTACACGCAGTACTCTACCAACAACTACCTGCTTAACCCAGCCATTTCCGGCATAGAAAACTATGCCGACCTGAAACTGGGAACAAGGCACCAGTGGTCTGGCCTGGAGGGTGCCCCGCAAACGTATTACGCTTCGTTTCATATGCCCCTGAACAAAGACATGGGTAGTTCCTACAGAGGCAGCCGCATCGGGACAAATGCAAAAGAAGAAAGCACTAAAAAGCCGAACAAGTACCGTCGTATTCGTCCGCACCACGGCATAGGTGCCATGGCAAGCAGCACCAAAACCGGTCCTTTAAAGCGTGGTAGCCTTAGCGTTAGTTATGCTTATCATCAGCCCATCACCAGGTCTTTACGTGTAGCGGCTGGTGTAGCTCCAGGCATCATTCAGTATAGTTTGGACCCAGGCACTGTAACGACAGCCCAGGGCAATGACCCGGCAATTTATGACGGCCGTGTAAACGAAATGAAGTTTGACCTGAACATGGGTATTTGGCTATATTCGTACAACTTTTATGTTGGTGCATCGGGCTCTCAACTGGTGCCAAGCAAGCGTAAGTTTATTATCGACAGCACTACGCCGGAGGATAGAGAAGGAAGGTTACAGCAGCATTATTTTGCCACAGCCGGTTACAGAATCGATATGACTCCGGACCTGGCAGTTATCCCGTCGGTAATGGTTAAAATGGCCCAGCCAAGCCCTGTTTCGTTTGATGCATCTGCTAAAGTAATGTATGCCAACCGCATTTGGGCGGGTGTAACGTACCGACATAACGAGTCGGTGGCAGCTATGGCTGGTATGAATATCAGTCACCTTTTTGACCTGGCTTATTCTTATGATGCCAGCACCTCTCCGTTAGGTACAGGCCATGCCGGAAGCCACGAAGTTGTGCTGGGCTTTAAACTCCGAAATACCCGCCGGATCATCTGTCCGGAGTGGGCCTGGTAGTTCTTAAACTATAGACATATTGAAAAGGGTGGCATTTCGCTACCCTTTTTGCTTTGTTTAACTATAACCTTTTGCTTAAATTCAAGTAAAGCTATATAGTTTAAACTATAGCCAGACTATGCTCACGAAGATCATCGGAATAATACTCGGATTAGTTTTTATCAGCTTTGCCGGCTTGCAGTACAATGACCCCGATGCTACTGTGTGGGTAATCATTTACCTGGTTGCTGCGGCTGTAACAATACTGGCTGCTTATGGCAAATTGCCTGTTATAGTTTTAGCTATAGTTACAGTAGCCTGCGTTATTGGTGCCATGTACCTGTGGCCCGAAAAGTATGAAGGCCTGGAAGTTGGAGGCGGCGATATCAAGAACATTGAAGAAGCCCGCGAAGCTTTAGGTTTACTTTTGATCGGGGTAGTCATGTTCCTTTATGCGATCATGCCCGGCCGGCTCAAAAATGAAACTACTCCCCTTACCACACAAAAGGCTGATCATTCCTGATCAGCCTTTTGCTTTTTATTCTGTTACTATAGTTTATAGTTGCTCAGCTTTAAAACCGGCTTTCTCTACAGTGTTCTTAATTTCTGCGGCATCTACCGTTTCTGATTTCACTTCCAGTATTTTCTCCGGGTTATTGGTGTCTACTTCCCAGGTTACACCTTCCAGTTTGTTCATGTGTGGTGTTACTGCTTTTATGCAGCTTCCGCAGTTTATGTTGGTTTTAAATTTATAGGTCTTCATATTTAATATAATTATTTAACTATACACTTATTTTAATTTAACGGTTCTTAAACGTAAACTGTTGGCCACTACCGATACCGAACTGAAAGCCATAGCCGCTCCTGCTATCATGGGGCTGAGCAGGAAACCAGTGAACGGAAATAACAGACCGGCCGCTATCGGAATACAGATGACATTATAGAAAAAGGCCCAGAACAGATTCTGTCGTATGGTCTTTACGGTTGCTCTCGATAGTTTTATGGCAGCTGCTACCTGCGTGAGCTCTGATCGCATCAGGGTTATTCCGGCTACGTCCATCGCAATATCGGTGCCCTGTCCCATGGCAATGCTCAGGTCTGCGGTGGCCAGGGCCTGGGCATCGTTTATGCCATCTCCTACCATGCCTACGTGTTTGCCTTCAGCCTGCAGTTGCTTCACAAAGTCTGCTTTGTCCTGGGGCATTAGCTCTGCATTAAAGTTCGTTATACCCACCTGTCGGGCTACGGCAGCTGCTGTTTGTTTGTTATCACCGGTCAGCATGTACACTTCTATGCCGGCATCCTGCATCGCTTTTATACCCTGTGCAGCGGTTTCCTTTATCGGGTCAGATACGGCAAATACAGCCAGCGCCTGCTTCGCATCAGCAAAATAAATCACGGTTTTGGCATCTTCCTGCAATGTTATAGTTTGCTGCTCCAGCTCTTCCGGTATAGTTACGCCATGTTGCTGAAGCAATTTATGGTTACCGGCATAATAGCGTGTACCTTTAAAGTCAGCTTCGATACCCATGCCCGTCAGGCTATTAAAGTGGTCAGGCTGTTTCACCTGTGCGCCCGCTTCTTTGTAGTAATTATACACTGCCTGGGCTATCGGGTGCTCCGACTGAGCCTCCATCGCATAAAAGTATTCTTCCAACTGCTTTGTTTCAGCCGCTTCATCGGACCACACCACATCCGTAACAGTTGGTTTACCTAAGGTTATAGTTCCGGTCTTATCCAGTATCACAGCACTTACTTCATGAGCACGTTCCAGGCTTTCGGCATCTTTTATCAGGATACCGCTTTCGGCTCCACGACCTACACCAACCATAATAGCCGTTGGTGTTGCCAGGCCAAGCGCACACGGGCAGGCAATTACAAGCACCGAGATCATCGACAAAAAGCCTTCAGTAAGGTAAGCCTGTCCGCCAAACATGATCCACGACAACAAAGTCAGCAAAGCTATACCCAGCACGACAGGCACAAATATTCCGGCAATCTTATCTACCAGTTTCTGAACAGGGGCTTTACTACCCTGGGCTTCCTGCACCATTTTAATGATGTGGGCCAGCATGGTTTCACCACCGGTTTTCTCGGCTATCAGTTGCACACTGCCTTTCTGGTTTATGGTTCCGGCAAATACTTTATCACCGGGTTGTTTTTGTACCGGCAACGGCTCACCGCTCAGCATGCTTTCATCCAGATAAGTTGTTCCGGCTGCCACTTCACCATCTACAGGCACGCGGTCTCCGGGCAGCAGCACTACCCTGTCTCCTACCTGCACCTCTTCAATCTTTATTTCCAGTTCTGCACCATTCCGTAGTATTCGAACCGTTTTTGGTTGCAGGCCCATTAGCTTTTTTATAGCCGCTGAGCTTCGGTTCTTAGCCCCTTCCTCCAGGTATTTCCCCAGCAATATAAAGGCAATAATTACTGCTACGGCTTCAAAATACACATGTGGCTCCAAGCCACGGCTCAGGAAAAACTCAGGATAAACTGAATTAAAAACGCTAAAAATGTAAGCGATACCAGTACTGAGAGCCACAAGGGTATCCATGTTGGCGCGGCCGTGTTTTGCCTGCGCCCAGGCACCTGTAAAAAACCGTTGACCAGCCCATAAAACGATGGGCGAAGTAAGTAAAAGCATTACCCAGTTACCCCATGCAAAATGTCCGTGAAAGAACATGCCCAGAATAAAAACCGGTAGCGCCAACACGCCGGCAACTATAGTTTTCAGCTTCAGGTCTTGTATTGCTTTCGCTTCGCGCTCTTCTAGTTGTTCCTGCGTCTGGTTCTCGATCAGGATATCAAAACCAATTTCCTTTACTGTCTCGCGAAGCTGGTTCGGGTTAACTATAGTTGGCTCATAAGTTACCTGCACACTTTTGCCGGCAAAGTTTACGTTTGCGTCTGCCACCCCCTCGCGAGCGCGCAGCATACTTTCAATGCTCGATGCGCAGGAGGCACAGGTCATTCCTTCTACCGGATAAGTGGCTTTTTCATAATTCGTATGTGTAAGTGTTGCCATCTTTTTCTTCTCATTTATAACACTACAAAGATACTACCGCTACCCCCGGCTGCTGTTACAGATTTGTTTTTATCATTTACAGATTTTCTGAAAAGCCGGTTTTATGATTATTTTTTGCACATCAGCCTTTTAAATGTTTTAACATAATCAGGCAGCTATTATATTTAGTACTTATTTTATTTACTGACGGACACCGCCATTGCAGAAACCTGTCATGTTAATGTTTAAACATAATACCAACTTACTCCTGAGTTTTAAAGTATGATAACCTTAACCTGTTTACTAAATCAGATGAAGGCTGTCTTAATCTTAAAACCAGTGCTTATATAATATAACACCATACCAATTCAGGTAATGACCAGCGGGCAAGACGAAAACGAACTCTATAACAAACAAAAGATAAGCACACGCTACACGGCGATCGCGTTTGCCATACTGGCAATTGCCTTACTAACTATAAGTGCCTACTCTTACCTGACAGCCCGTGAAGTACAGGAGAACTATAACAAAATGGTTTCTGACTCGCTGCTCAGGCTGGAGCTTATAAACAGCCTGCATAACAAAGAAGACCTTGTTTACAACGCAGCCCTGAAACACATGAACGCAACCGATGCTGCCACTATGGCCCGCCTCGAGCAAAAAATACAAACAACAAATGCAACTATAAATACAGACCTGGCAAAGCTTGGAGACCTTATAATAGTTGAAAGCAGAAAACAACTGTTGCAGCAATATGTGGATCAGCGGAGCCAGTATGCGGAGATGCTGAGCCACCTTATAAGCTTAAGTCGCCAGGGCCGGCAGGATGAACTGTATGAAGCACTTAAACTGACACCAGCTTACCATCGTCAGCAAAAATTTCTGAACATACTGGGCGATACAATAAGCACTAATACACGCTTGCGAGGTAATGAGGCACTTCAGACTATAGATAGCACCATCCGCAACTATAACCTCCTCCTACTTGCTTCGCTGTTAGTTACAACTTTTGCTGCCATTTTTATCCGGAAAGTAATAACCCAGATACTTTTCAGCAATGCTGTGCTTAGTTCTGAAAAGCGCGAAAGCCAACAACTAAAAAACGCCCTGAATGAAAGCCAGTTAGTATACCGGTCGCTGTTCCGGAACATTGCCATACCCATGTGGGTGTTTGATTTCGAGACCAAGCGCGTGCTGGAAGTAAACCAGGCTGCCCTGGAAGAATATGGCTATACCCGTGATGAATTTCTTAACCTAACTATACTGGACCTGCAGCCGGAAGAACAAAAAGCAGAACTGCTAAAGCTATTGCCTGGACTTAGTGAAAACTATAGTTTCTCTGATAACTGGAAACATGTACGGAAAGATGGCAGCACCTTTTATGTTGATATAAAATCGCATGGGCTTCCTGCGCAGGGTAACATTAATCCACGAGTGGTAGTGGCCATTAATATTGATGAAAGAGTAAAAGCGATCTCGGATTTGAAGCGACGTGAAAAACAACTGCTCGAAATCAGCTCCAGTGTTCCGGGTGCCGTTTACCAGTTCCAGATAGATAAGGAGATGAATTTTAGTTTCCCGTTCATCAGTGGTAGTCTGCTAAACTTGTATGATGTTACACCCGAAGATATTTACCGGGACCCACAATTGCTTTTTGAGGCCGCGCACCCTGACGAACTGGAATCCATCTGGGAAAGCATCCATGAGTCTGTCAGAACGCTTTCGCCTTGGATGAAAGAGTTGAGAATGTGGAGCCCTCCTGAAAATAAATGGATCTGGATAAGGGGCCATAGTTTGCCAACCGAGAAAGAAGACGGAACCGTGCTTTATAACGGAACGTTGATAGACATTACGACCCAGAAAGAAGCTCAGCAGCACCTTATTGAAAGTGAAGCGAACCTTACCGCATTGCTGAACAGTTCGCCGCAAGCTATATACCTGCTCGATAAAGACCTCAGGATCTTATCTTTTAATAAAGTTGCTGCAGAAGAGGTAAACAGGCTACAGGTTGAGGAACTGAAAGAAGGCCAGAGCATACTGGATTATACAGCACCAGAGCAACAGCAATCACTCATACAGGACCACCAGAAAGCGCTGCAGGGCAACACAGTGTCCTACGAAACAGGGTGTGGAAACTTGTGGTTTGAAGTTTCTTACCGCCCGGTCTTCACTAAATTTAACGACACTATAGCGGTGGCTTTAAGCATTAACGATATATCAGAACAGCGTAATATTGTAAAGGCGATAAAAGACAACGAGGCACAGCTTATCCGGTCTCAGTCGTTGGCAAAAGTAGGAAGCTGGGAACACGACCTGGAGCGAAATATCCTGAAACTGTCGCAAAACTCGTATGCCATTTATCAACTTCCGGAAAATTTCAGCCCTACTTTCCATAATATCCTCGCATTTTTCCACCCGGACGATAAAGAGTTTGCACTGCAGGAATACCAACGCGTGATCGATACAAAACAAACCGTAACGCTGGAGCACCGGGTAATACTACAGGATGGCACTCAGAAGTACCTGTACCATATTATGGAGCCTGTAATGGATATGGAGGGAAAAGTGATAAAGGTGGTAGGCACGACCCAGGATATTACGGAGCAAAAAGAACGTGAGCGCGAAATAACTGAAACCAAGAACCGTTTCCAGTCAACTATAGAAAATATTCCTGAGATCATCTTATCAGCAGATGCTAACCTCCGCATTTTTTATATTAGCCCGCAGTGCTACGAACTTACAGGCTACACCGAGGATGAATTTACCGATGATGACCTATGGTCAAGCATCATTTATAAAGATGACCTGCCCATGCTCCGGAACCGGTTTGTGAACGAGGCATTACAGGGACATAAAATTGAACAGGAATTCAGGATCATAACACGCGCCGGCGAATTACGATGGATGATGCTTCGTATGTCTCCGATGCTGGATAACAATGGTAAAGTATTGCGTTTGGATAGCTCCGTAGCCGATATTACTGAAAATAAACTGGCCGAAACAAAGCAGGCTCAGTTAACGGAAAAACTACAGCTACAGAACCAAAACCTGCAGCAGTTTGCTTACATCGTGTCGCATAACCTGCGTGCACCAATTGCAAATATACTTGGCCTGACCTCTATTTATGATAGCACCAACCCGGCAGCACCTATCAACCTGCGCGTTGTAGACAACATGTTCCGGTCGGCCAAATTGCTCGACAGCACGATCCGCGACCTGAACGAACTGCTTGCCATGCGAAACGACCTGCATGACGCTGAAGAAAAAATTTATTTCGACGAGATCTTTCAGCACGTAACCGATAGCCTGGCAGATGAGATAACAGATGCTGAGGCTACCCTGCAACACGATTTTACAGCAGCCCCCGCTATAGTTACGATCAGAAGTTATCTCAAAAGCATCATCCATAACCTGGTTTCTAACGCTATTAAATACCGGGACACATCTAAAAAACTGCACATAAACCTTAAAACATTTGCCATTGATGACTATATTTGTCTGCAAGTCAGTGACAATGGCCTTGGAATTGATCTTAAAAAAGAAAAAGGCAAGGTTTTTGGACTATACAAAAGATTCCATCCAAATATTGCAGGCAAAGGCCTGGGTTTACACCTGGTAAAGAGCCAGGCGGAGTTGCTTGGAGGGAAAGTGGCAGTTGATAGTAGCGTTGGGGTAGGCACCATTTTCAGTGTTTACTTTTTAAAGAGTAGTGTAGTAGATGAATATATTGAAAAAGGTAATACTGATTGATGATGATCAGATCAACAACTTTGTCTGTGAAAGCATCATCAAAAATGAAAGGTTTGCAGAAGAAGTACAAAGTTTTGAATGGGCTGAAAACGCTTTGGATTACCTGAAGAATACGGCTGTACAGCAACCAGAGGCTTTCCCTGATCTAATTTTCCTGGATATAAACATGCCCGGCATGGACGGCTGGAGCTTTATTGAAGAATATAAGCAGATACCTGAAGAGGTGACCAAGAACTGCTGCCTGTTCATGCTATCATCGGCAGTAGACAGAAAAGACATTATATCGGCAAAGAGCCTGAAAGAAGTAAAAGACTTTTTCTCTAAACCGCTCTCCCCTGAAATACTCAGCTTTATAAAAGAAGAATTTATCTGCTCTTAGCAGAAGATCATAAAAAAGAAGCCTCAGCATATAAATTATCTGAGGCTTCTTTTTTATAGTTGCTACTGTAGTTGGTCCAGCGGTTTTCGTGCTACGGCACTACTCTTTTTATACTCTGATGGTGTAAGCCCCGTCACCTGCTTAAACTGGTTCGATAAGTGCGCCACGCTACTATAGCCTAACTTATCAGCGATCTGGCTCAGGCTAAGCTCATTATAATCAAGCAACTCTTTTGCCATCTCAATTTTCTGCAACACCATGTACCTGGCTATAGTTACTCCTTCGGCCGCTGAAAATAAAGCGCTAAGCATATTGTAATCTCTGTTCAATAGTTCCGACAGGTAATCAGATAAGTTTACATGCAGTTCTTCGACCTTACCGGACCGTAGCAGGTTAATGACAGCTATCTTTACTTTTTCTACCAGTTCGGCTTTAGGGTCTTCCAGTAGCTCAAATCCCTCTGCTGCTAATTTTTGTTTTATCATTACCAGTTCCTGTTGGCTGGGCTCAGTGGTTAAAGTGGCTTCTCCCAGTGTAATTCCCTGCACAGGTAACTGCAATTTCTCCAGCTCTTCTGATACTACTTTAATACAGCGTGGGCACACCATATTCCGGATATGTAACTTGTAAAACACAGGTGGTTGGTTTTGCTGAGGCATCAGGTCAGTTTTAATAGGTAATGATCGGGTACAGGCAAACTTATAAAAATTCGGTTATAGTTGTACGCCAGGTTGTAAAAGCAAAAACGGGAACCTGCATTAGGATCCCGTTTTTAACTAAAAGTTATGCTTAGGTGCGGCTATGGTCAGAGTCATCCGGTTTGGTCTTTTTAGCGCCAAGCGGCTGATCGTTGCTTCTGATCCCATTCAGGTCATCGTCCATGGCGGTATCGCTGCCTTCAAACTCAAAACCCGGGCCTTGTGCCAGATATTCTACACTTTTGCTGGTATCACTGGCGCCGTAACCTGTTATTTCGTTACCTTGTATGTGCAGATTTTCCAGTTTATCTTTTTGTCCGCTGCGCTCCAGTTGTCCACCTGGTCCTACATTACGTTTCGCCGACGGATCGGGGTGGTTGCCCATAGATACACGTTTGTTAAATTCACTGTTCACGTTCTTCGGACTACTTGGTGTATTTTGTATGTTTTCTTCTTCAGTTGCCATAATCAGTTTTTAAATGTTGTACCTTATATACGCTCAGTTAGTGGGCTTGTTCCCGGGTAGCATCATTTACTTAACATAATTATGCAACTATAGTTTTATTCTTACAGACCTGTTAACTATAGTTAGTTAGATTCTAGATAAATACAGAAGTGCAAAAATTATATGCAGTTGAACTTCCGGCTATAACTTACCCATCATCAATCGCTATCTTTGCGCAGAAACACGAAGCTATGGCACCTAAACTATAGTAGCGCTGTTACAGAAAAGAAACGCAAAACCTGGATGAAATTATCAAAGATATACGACCCGCGAGAAATGAATTCTTACCAGTTTGTAGCTGCTACAGGCTTGGTCATGACCTTATTGGCGCATCTTATACTTGCGCTTATCGGGAAAAGCATTCACAACTTTTCTGCGCTGTATATATGTTGGGCGTTATTTTTTGCATTAGGCGCTTTTGCCAACTATAACAGCAAACCCAACGACCACGACCATCATCACCATCACTAAACTATAAGTACTTCCATACTATAAAAGGCCGTTTGCAACTATAGCAAACGGCCTTTTATAGTATGAAAACACAACGGGCTGCTAAAAATAGCAGCCCGTTGCAATCACCAAAACACTAAACAATTCACTCTCACTAAAAAGTATAACCTACTGAGGCCTTAAATGTTCTATTGTACGTCTCGAAGTTTGCATTCTCATCGATAGTATTCAAGCCATGATCATAGCCGGCACTCAGGTTAAGTCCGTTTGCAAATTTGTAACCAACCCCTCCTACTATACTCATATCAAACTCACGGAAACCGTTTTTCATATCCCACTCACGGTTAAAAGCATTAAACCCAAGTACACTGGCCTGCGCCTGCACTTTGTTTGATAGAAGGTACGCTACCTGTGGTCCTGCAAAAATATGGAAGCCCTCTGCTACGTATAGTTTCGCCAGTACCGGCAGCTCAATGTACTCTGATTTATTAGTGATGGTCATGTTCGCATTCAGGAACTCGGTCTCTACCCAAGGCAATTTACCTGTTAAGCGCGTACCTTTCTGAGAGTACTGCAGCCCCGGTTCAATTTCGAAACCCGGCCCAACCGGTATGCTTATATATAATCCGGCATGCACCCCTTCGCGCATTTTGCGGTTAACGTTACCGTCCGAAAGATCGATCAGGTTCTGTGCACTGTTTACAGTTTCACCCTGCCAGTTTGATAAGTTTGCGCCAACTTTAACTCCGAAACGGATAGGTTGTGCTTGTTGTGCGTTTACTTTTGTAGCCGCAAAGCCCAGCACTACGGCTATGAGTAAAAATATCTTTTTCATGATCCCCTTAGTTTAAAATTCTGTAGTTTGATAAGCTGCGCGGCTCTGATTCTGATTAAGTAAAAACCATGCCAGAAAAGTACAAAGGGATGACAAGTAATTAGCAACAAATATTAACACACTATAAAACAGATAATTACAAATAAATAAATCAACTAAAAGTAATGTAACTATAGTTTGATGGAGATCGTGAGTGATAACTTCCTTGAAAAAAGGAGTGGTTGTTTGAGCAATTACAGTTGAGTATGTACTGAAATGTAAAGTACTATCCCCTATAGAAAGTCCTTTACAGAAAAGCGAAAAGATGTAGGCCTAAAGGAACAATCTGCACTTCAACAATCAGCAATTAATAATACCTTTGCGGTCCGATATCAGTTAAGAGAATACATGAGCGATAAGATACAGGTAAGGCTGCAGCGTTTGGCAGTACATAGAGTTGGAAATAAGTCGAAAGAAGAAGGTGTGGTTGCCTCGCAGGACCTGGTTGACCTGAACGATGGAGAACTGAACGAGCTGTTGTTACGCTACTTTATTTCCCCGTTTAAGCAGGAAGAGTTTTTCCGGTTTACGCATACCTCCGACCTGGCCCTGAACGAAATGTTTGCTTACGCAACGCTTATCTTTAACGAGCCGGCCAAGTTTCATACTTACTCTGTTCATATCCTCAACCATTTGTATGAGCAATCGGACCATCCTAAAGTAAAGAGCGGCGAACTATACGTGGCTTACTTTAAAGGCTGCATTATAAACGACGAAGAAGTAGACGCGATCGGTATCTTTAAATCAGAGAATAAAGACACGTTCCTTACCTTTAAAGACAGCCACGATGACCTGAGCATTGATTACCATGCCGGCGTAAACTTGAAAGGCGTTGACAAAGGTTGCATGATCTATAACATTGAAGCTGAAGATGGTTATCGCGTAAAAATGGTGGATGCCAACAGCACCGATGCCCAGTTCTGGAAAGATGATTTCCTGCATGTTGATGAACTGAAAGATACCAACTTCTCGACGAGAACGGTACTGAACATGTGTAAAGATTTTTCGGAAGAAGTTTTTGCCAAAAGCGAAAGCAAGAAAGAGCAGATTGAGTTTATAACCCGCTCTGTAGATTATTTCTCGAAGAATGAGACCTTTGACCTGGAAGACTTTACCAGTAGTGTAATAGACGAACCGGAGTCGGCGGAGCGCTTTAAGAACTATAGCCAGAACTTTGCAGAAGAGCGCAACTTAGAAGATATACAGGGCTTTACAATAAATAAGAGTACCGTGCGTAATATGAAACGCAAGTTCCGCAACTTTATTAAACTGGATACGCAGATCGAGATCAAGTTTAGTGGTTATAACCCGGAGCAAAGTGAACAATATGTAGAGCGCGGCTATGATGAAGAACGGGGCATGCACTTTTACAAAGTATTCTTCTATAGCGAATCGTAAGTACAACAGAAACTATAGTTTAGCTAAGCTTGTTTAAAAAGCCTGACAGATAGCGGAACGGAACAGTTCTTGCTTAGATGGTAACCACAGAAATAACCTGACATAGATATGAGAAAAGCACTTTTAGCAGCTGTATTTGTTTTTGCAACCATAACCGCCTTTGCGCAAAGCCCGAGATCTGCACAGTCGGCTCCAAAGCCGGTAGAGCAGCGCGCCGCCGATATTACCGCTGGTATGGCCAAGCACCTGCGTCTAACACCTGAGCAAACAAAAAAGGTGGCCGATATAAACCTGACCAGCATGAAGGAAGCCGACAAAGTGCTGAAAAAACATAAAAGTAACCCCAAAAAAGTAGCTTCTGAAATGGAGATAATCACTGAAACCCGGCTTTCAAGAATTAAAGATGTGTTAACCCCATTACAATTCTCGCAGTACCAGCAGCGCCGCGAAGAGAAAATGGGTGTTCCGAAAGAAGCCCAAACCTTCCCCGCTTCCGGCACACAGGGGGGCACGCGATATAATGAACAGAATAATAACTAAGGTTATTGAGTTAAACAGAACAGGCAGCTATAGTTAGCTGCCTGTTCTGTTTTCAAGGATTTATAGTTTGTATTTTGGATTTTAGAAACATCTGATCTTAATACCAATATGCAGCTATAGCTTAGCGTAATATATAAATCTTGCCATAACCATTCTTAAAGGCTTTATCACCGAACTTCTGCTTATGGTACATCATCTCGTCGCTTCTACTGACAACTACACGGTACAAGTATACACCATTCGCAAGCTTATCACCATACATGTCGGTGCCATCCCAGGCATACTCGGTTTTATTGTTACCAATACGCAAAGGCCCGAGTTCTTCCTTCATGATCTCCTTTACCACTTTGCCAGTTATAGTTAAGATCTGTATTTTAATGTGGTCAGGTATGGTGGCACCAGTTAAAGTAAATATGAAGTTTGTCTTGGTCGAGAACGGATTAGGAAACGGATAGAAGTTAGTTATAGTTGACTGATTCTCTACCTCAAAATTAATTCGATAAGGTGAAATACCTGAAGGTTTGCCAGCTACATCTTTAGCACGGATTTCCATTCGGTAAAGTCCATCCTCTTCAAGTTTTTTCGGTTTAAACTCTACCCTGAAATCCCTCTTTTCTGTAGCCGGAAAGATCTCCATATGATCTAGGTCAGTTGAATTTTTATCTAAAATAAGTTCTTTCTGATCGCCATTTGGATGAACCAAAACTATAAACATACCTTTGGTATCCTCCAGGAATGCCTGTTTATGCTCACTTTTTACGGTTACACTAATCAAGGGGCTAGGCGAGATCAGTTCACCATCCATAATATGTACTCCATCAAAAGTCACATCCATTATTGGGTGTAACTTTGACTTAACTTTAAATGGTACTACATAAATATTATTGGAGTAATTCTGCTCCGGCTGTAAACGTGGATTTACATACATACTTAACTTATAGTTACCATCTAAAGTATGGGTATTTAGCTCATAGGTAAAGGTAGCCGAAGCATTACCAGCCAAAGGGGCAAGTTTTAAACGTTTATGTATCGGCTCTATTCCATCTCCAGTTAATGTAATATCTACTACAAGCGAATCTTTAAAAGCAGAAGAAGTAACATTCTGAAATATCATTGGCACTTTTATCTTCCCTTTGTTAGCCTGTTCGGTAATTATGGCTGAGCTCACATCTACCAAATCAGGTCGAATTACGCCTTCCGGTGCTGCTTCAAATAACACCATCCATTGGTCCAGTTGCGGTGCAGAACGGTCAGTTGCATCAGATAGCGATGCCTGCAATTTTAGAAAAGGGTATCGTTTCGCATCAATTGCGGAAATGTCGAGGCTCTTAATGCTTACATCTTCCTTCAATACGCTCGTATTCCCATCATTATCTATACCGATTATGCGCAACGTATAAGCATCATTGCCGGCTTTATACTTCTCTATGTTATGGTGCACTGTTCCCCAACTCAAAGCCGGCCCTATTGCCGGAGAGGTAATTTCGCCGGCTTGTTGCGTTGATTTTAAAGTTACCCGTAAGGCTATTTCCTGTTTTGTAGGGATGGTTTGGTCGCCAACTATTGCAATTGCTTCATACATAGCGCCTGGTTCTGCTCCTTTTCTACCTACCAGAGCATAAGGATGTCCATTTTTCAGGTTTCCAATTTCTTTAGAACCTATGCTTCTGAATTCATTTCTTAAACTCTCTGTAAAACCCTCAAACGGCACTTTATTTATACTTATTACCGCTACATAATAACCTGCTGGCACTTGTTTCAGGAAGGTTTCTACATTAGCACGAACGGCAGCATTATTCATATCCCGGAACTGATATAGGTAATCAAACTCAGTCCCATTACAGGATACGGCATAAGGTAACCCTCGCACAAGTTCCAGTGTCTTATCGTTAATCACCACCATATATAACCTGGATACAGTGCTGCTCTCCGGGTAATCACATGGTACTCCTAAAAGCTGCTTATCATTTAAAAACAAACCATGTCCACGATTTGGATTATTATATCTTGAATCTCCCCCAATTGTCTTAATTGATATATCAGTCACACCAGGTATAAAACTAAAATGCGGTTTTGAATCGCTAATAATCACCTTATCTGGCTCTATGGTCTTAAACTGGCCAATATGGCTCTGTGACCACCCGGTTTTGGATCCGTTAATTACCCTGAAGGAACTTGAAGCATACAAGGTATCTTCCCCATCATCGTAGTGCTGAAAGCGAACCCGCCAATAATATACTGTGCTATCCGGCAAATTACCTACATCAGCAACATTCACATCCCAGCTCGGGATCAGGGTATTGTTGGTGGTAAAGGAGCGTTTGAGATTACTGTTGAAATGATGGGTAGTATCTATTTCAAGGAAGAAGCCTTGCCTGCTCTCTTCCAAGAGCGTAGTTTGTGCAACCAGCTTTACATTTTTACTATTAACTATACTAAACTTTGCAGGAGCTAAGGCTACTATTCCGTTTGCTGGGAAAAAGTGTTGGAAACGGGCCACATTATTTGTTTCATCTAGCTCATCAAATTTAAAATCACCATCAAGAGTAACTTCAAAACGGTTCATACCCAGGGCAGCCACTCCCGAATTATTTATCTCAAGTACAATTTTGTCCTTGTTATAAATCGGAGCCACTTTAAATGACTCCGGTGCAAGTTCAGTATTGTTTGCAAGAGTTCTTTTAACTGTTACGCCAACTGAGTCTGGTAGTGCCTTACCCCAGTTGCGTACACCTAAAAACAGATTAAACTTTTCAGCAGAAGCGGTTAAAATCTCTCCCGCCACAACACTTTCTATATCAGACTCGCTTTCAACAGCAACATAATCGGGTTTTGATGGATTATAAACTCTAACAGCAGGATCACCCTGCAGTACCATTTCCATAACCATTGCCCTGGTAATTTCACCTTGATTATCCTGCAAAGTTCTTTTAATTACCTGCTGCTGAACTTCGCCCAATGTTTTTCCATAAAATGCCGGGTCCTGAAATGCAGTAAAGTAAAAATTAGTAGAGTAGAGATCTAAATAATACGGATATCCGGACTCAGCATGTGCAATAAAAGCTATAGCCCCTTTATCAGGTGTATTAACCCAGTCTTCACCAAACGATTTGTTGTTAGGTATAAATGCATCACCAGTACTACACCCATTCATTAAGATTACCGGGTATTTATCCTTGTTATTATACCCATTTACAGGACTTGATGCCAATCCTATATCCAGGTCGGTTGTACTTGGCGAACTATGCCCAAAAAAAGTCACTAATGAAACTCCTGTATTTATTTCATCAGCAACATTTATATTCTCAACAACTTCGCTTACATTTTGCCGGTATTTCTCAATTACTTTTGCTCCCAGGAAAGGACCTTCAGCTATGTTTTTATATTTCTTCAGGTAGTTCGCTAGCTGGTTTATTTCCGATACATTACTACCTCCACCTAATTGCAAAATATTTTTACGCCAAGGCAATCCTTCAGGCAAGGCTTCATATGCTTTTAATTTATTGAGATAGTTAACAATGTCTTCAGCTTTTGTAGCAGCAAGACGGCCAGTCGGAACTTCGGGAGAAAATGAATTATTCTTAAAATCTGCTGTAAAGAAAACATCTGAAACTGGAGCAAGACCAGTAGGTACGAGGTCTATTTCATGCACTTTAGCATGGCGCCCTCCAATGTGGTAATAGCTAAATTTGCCTCCATAAGTTTCTTGGTACTCTGCAGCTCCATATTTTATGCCTTTACCAAGTATAAAAAGATGTTTAGCCCTGTTCGAACTGAGCATGAAGCTCATAAACCTACGGATACTGTTTACAGAAAATTCACCATAATGAAACTGGTCTGTCACCTGATCCATATGAACTAACAACGTATCGTAACCTCCTCCTGCAGCAGATGCACGGTAAGCAGCATAAGCCTCCGGTGCACGCAGACTCTCGCCTGACACCGTTTTCATCAGGCGCTTATTGGTAAGAATAATATAGTTATGTGCTGAGGGAGTAATTTTCCTGAAACGAATATTTTTATCAGTCCGGGTTGGTTTCCATAATTTTGAAACATCAGCAACTAAAACTTTACGAGATATCGAATTTCCATCAATCACGAAGCCTTTACCTGTACTTGCACTATACCCCGCTATACGCACTGCATTATACGGGTCTGTAACATCGTATGCGACTGATGTTACTGGGCTATTTTTAACTTCATAATAAGGTGATTGGCCACGGGCAGGGTCAGTATAGAATACTAGTTGGGGTTGCCCTATAGGGTAATTTGTAGCCTGAGGATAAGTTACATTTCCAAATGCAAAGCCAACCTGGTCTGCAGTTATATCCGGTCCAACGCGTTCTATATAGAGTGAGATCTGGCCTGAAGATGTAAAATCAGTAAACTCTAATGTAGCTTTACTTTTTGCAAAATCATCCCCATAAACACGAAAATGCTCAAGCAGCTTCGGTGTACTTCCGCTGGTAACTTTTACAGTAAACTCATGCAACATAGGGTTTGTAGTTACCAGGGCATATTCTAGTTGAGGCTTCGGGCCTGTAGTAACCACATTTGTGAGCAAGCTCGCTCCACTATTAGTAAAAGTTTTGGGATATCTGGATGAATGTGAGGCATATCCTTCACCTGCATCTAGCCAGGGCATGCGGTTATCGTTGTAGGTCCTGCCAGTGTAGTACTTGTTAGTATACATGAACAAAGCCTGCTGCAAATGATAAGGCTCAGGTGTTTTACCACTTATGGCAGGGTTGTTTTGCTGCATGCGCTTCCCCTTAACTGTAGAGAATGTTAAGAAATAGGCAGCTGTGTCGGTATATAAGCTATAGTACTGGTGAGGCTGATGCGACGGGTCTTTATATAATTCGGCATCCAGCGCACCATCATTGCGTTCCCCATAAAACTCCAGGTAATCCTGTGGGTCAAGTTTACCATCTTGTTCTCCAGCTATATGTATAGCTACTTCTTTACCTCTTCGGAACAACTGCAGATTTTGCGGATTTACACTTTCCAGGCCAAGCTGACTCAGATAGGCGTAATCAAGCTGGTGAATACCGGTCTGGGTAACCTTTATTTTATGATAGGTCTGCTCATAGTTTATCCACTCGTTGCCATAGTTGGTTTGCGCCTGTGCGGTAACTATAGTAACTATAAAAAGGAATAACAGACAGATGCGTTTTGAGTTGGCGGATATATTCATGATCACAAAAACCTTATCTGAAAGAATAACCCATAGAGATGATAACCGAAGACGTGTTGGCGTTGTTGATGGAGTTCTTCTCTCGGTCGCTCATGCGTGAGAGTGCAAGGTCCAGGTTAAAGCCGTTTGAAATGAAACCAACCCCGAAATTAGGTTGTACCTGTGAAGCTGTGCTGCCGTCGAAGCGGGTAGTTTGCTGGTAATTACTTAACCCGCCTCTGATAAATACTGATCTGGCATACACCAGTTCAACGCCAATGTGCGGGTCAACGGACATCAGGTCAGATTTTAAAAGGACATTCCGTTTACCGTCAAAAGTAAAGTCTATATCTGTAGATACGAGTGCGGAGAATTTATCATTGATCTGGAAATTACGTGCGGCGCCAACTATAATGCGGGGCAAGGTAAGTTCTGCTGAGTTTTCCGGAAGGTCGTTACCAGTTTGGGCGTAGGCATCTTCCAGTTCTTCTACGTTATGCGTCCAGGCGGTAAAAGTGGTCGTTATATCTTTACCCATGATACCAAACTGCCAGTCGCCACGCTGTAACTGTGCACCAGCATCTAACCCAAATCCCCAGGCATTGGCAAAATTACCCACGTTACGGTAAATGATCTTAGCACTCGCTCCCAGTTGCAGGCCTTCAATTAAATTGCTTCTGCGGGCATACGACAATAGCACGGCATAGTCTGCAACTGAAAAGAACTTTACACTATCATACTGTATGTAGCCAAATTCATTCTGCAGGCGGCGGGTATCGGCAATATCATCTACACCAAGTCTTATTACAGAAATTGCCAGTGCGCTGTTGGTATCTATCGGCATGGCAAAGCTTCCGAAATCATTTTTGGCTATACCGGCAAACAACTCGGAGTGCATCAAGGCTATGTTATACTTGTCGGGGAGGCGAAGCAAACCGGCCGGGTTCCAGTAACCAGAAGTAGCGTCGCCGGTGATGGCAACCTGCACATTACCCATACCTAAGGCTCGTGCTCCTACACCAACATTCAAAAACTCATTACTATACTTGGGAGCAGAAACCTGCGCTTCTGCATTAATACAGAAAGCAAGCAACAACACTACCAGCAAGCACTTAAGGGTAATTTTGTGCATAGGCCAAAACTATCGGATCGAAAATATCTATAGAAGCACAGATTTGTGCTCCCAATTAAAACCATTTTACCTGATTTCATCCACTAACACCACTTTTAAAAAATAAGTTGTGTTTCCGGCAAATATATTTTAAAGACAAAAATACACTTTAAAAATATAAATTTTTCCGACTTCTTAACCCTTTTAAAAAACTTTCGTAATTATTTTTAAACAGTACCTTGCTTTACATAGTACCTTATATTATATTTGCTTCATCATTATAAACATCACCATCATGAAAGTAGAAAACACACAAGTGCAGATGCGGAAGGGAATTCTGGAATTCTGCATCCTTGAGATTATCTCTCGTGGTGAAGTATATGCGTCCGATATGTTGGAAGAGCTGACAGCAGCCAAGATGATCGTTGTGGAGGGAACCCTTTACCCATTACTAACCCGCCTCAAAAACGCGTCGCTTCTCGACTATAGCTGGGTAGAGTCCACATCAGGGCCTCCCCGCAAATACTACACCCTCACCGAAACCGGCAAGGCCTTTCTGGAGCAACTCCGCGACACATGGCAGGAACTGGTAGAATCCACCGACTTCATTATTCAAAACAAGAAAGCTAATTAGTCATGAAAAAGAATATAAGCATCAACTTACAAGGCATCATCTTCCATATAGAAGAAGATGGCTACGAGCAGCTGAGCAGATATTTGGCTTCTATCCGCACGTACTTCTCGAATTATGAGGGGCACGAAGAAATAGTTGCTGATATAGAGCTGCGAATTGCGGAGATCTTTTCTGCACGGCTTTCTGCTGGCAAACAGGTTATCTCGCAGGAAGATGTGCAGTACCTGATCGCCAGAATGGGTAATGTTACAGAGTTCGAAGTGTCTGAGCCGGAAGAGGAAGAGATTCCTAACTATAAAACAGGCGGTGCGGCAGGTGCTGCAGGGGCAACTGGGGCTTACACTACACCGGGCACTAAAAAACTATACCGCGACATAAACCGCAAAGTAGTAAGTGGCGTGTGTGCTGGTATAGCCAACTACCTGAACCTGGATGTAGTATGGGTTCGCCTGTTCTTTATCCTGTTTGTAGTGCTAGGTGTATTATCTGCGGGTATTTCAGCAATGGCTGCCATTATACTATACATTGTGTTGTGGATTGCCATGCCTGAGAGCTTAGAGTTACCTGAAACAGATGTAAAAAGGCTTTTCAGAGACCCTGACGATAAGAAATTAGGTGGCGTGGCCAGCGGTATAGCCAAGTATTTTGGCGTTGACGTGGCTGTTGTCCGCATCCTTTTCCTTGTCTCTATATTCCTGGGCGGCTTCGGGTTACTGTTATACATAGTTTTATGGATAGCGGTACCCGAAGCGGTAACGCTTACAGAACGCATGCAGATGCAGGGCAACCCGGTTACACTGGCAGGAATAGAGCAGACCCTGAAAGATAACCTGAACATGAAAGACCAGTATGGCCAGGAAAATACGCTTGCCAAGATCATTTTACTGCCTATTCGCCTTATTTCCCAGATCATAAACTGGTTAGGCAAAGCGTTAGGCCCGGTGCTCGGTTTCCTGATCGCGCTGATCCGTGTTGCTGCCGGCATTATACTGTTACTGGTTTCTGCGTCGCTTATAGTTGGTCTTTTTGCTGCGTTCTTTCATGGCATGGGTTGGGTTAACGATAACACCTTTATGCAAATGGAGCCGTTTGACTCAACTATCTGGCTAGGTGGATTTCCCATATTCGGATTGGTTGCAGGTCTTATTGTAGGCCTAATCCCCCTTCTGTTCTTAATGCTGCTTGCAATCGGCTTACTTGCTAAACGCTTCTTTATGCGCCCTACCGTGGGCTGGTCGTTGTTCGGAGTTTGGGTACTGGCACTTATAGTTATGATTGCCTCCATTATCTCTTATAGCGGTAACTTTAAACGCAGTGGGGAAATAACGATCACGAAGACTATTCCTGCTGCAGGTGTAAGCGTGCTGGATGCCTATGACATGGACCTGCAATACAACAACCTGTATGTAGATGTGCGTGAACATAATGGGGCCAACATCGAAGTAATTCAACAGATTGAAGCAAAAGGACGAACTGAAGAAGATGCCAAAAATAACGCCCGTATGGTAACTTACCGCGTGGTGCAGCAGGATTCGACCTTACGTTTTGATAACAGCTATGAGTTTAAGAAAGGTGCCAGCTTCCGCGATCAGGACCTGACCATCGTACTAAGATTGCCAAAGGATAAACCATTCCGCTTAACTCGTGAGTTTGTGTACTTATTGCCAAGCGCTACTTTCGACCAGGATTACGGTTATGATAAGATCGTTAGAAACACCTGGAAAGCAAAAGGCGATATGCTGGAGTGTATTACCTGTGCCACCGATACTTTAGACACTGAAGAGCCAGGCGAAGGTCTTAACACTGCTGACTTCGAAGCCAGTGAGATCGGCGATCACGAAAGCGTACTCGACAATGAAAGAGATTATGGCTCGAACACGAAAACTTTTCCTTACGAGAACTTCGACCGCATCAGCATTGCCGGACCATTCCATGTGCAGATAAAGCAAGGCAACCGCCACCAGGTAACCGTACGTGGCAACCAGCGCGATATCAACAAACTGGAAGTAAATGAAAATGGCGGCGAGCTAACTATAGAATCGGAAGACAAAGTTTTCAATTTATTTGAAGACCGCGATCCGGTGCTGATACAGATTACTGTGCCTGAGTTAAATGGCCTGGAACTAGGTGGAGCCATTAAAGCCGATGTGATCGGTATTAACACAAATGAGCTGGACCTTGAGCTTGCCGGTGCTGTACAAGCAGCCATTAATGTAAGAGCAAGAACTATACGCGCCGACATTGCAGGAGCCACAAGCACACGATTTACGGGTACTACCGACCGTTTTGAACTGGATGCTGCCGGTGCCTGCAAAGTGAACGCCGACCAGTTGCGCGCCAGCGATGTTATAGTTGAAGCAAGCGGAGCCAACAAAATAGATGTATATGCTACTTCCAGCCTTACTGCCGATGCATCAGGTGCAAGCCGTATCTGCTACAAAGGCAACCCGGCCAGTAAGCAGATAAATGCTGATGGTGCCAGCAAAGTAGAACGCCAGTAAACTATTGGCTATAGCTTTACAAACAAAAAAGCGGGCTGAATCATTTTTACCAGATTTAGTCCGCTTATAACACAGCCTCAGTACAAAATAAAACTATATACTTTACCTGATATTTAACACGTTATTTAAGTATCACCCTTGTTTAGTTGTTTGATGATTCTGCACGGCTTCTCCCAACCCAGGGAGAAGCTGAAGCAGCAACTACTTCCCTCTAACTACCATTTCCCTTTACTTTTTATTGCCAACCAGAAGCTAAACTATAGGTTAAAATTACTCCAAGGCACAGCCATCAGCTTAGGGAACTATAGTATGAGATATGAAAATATTTTGTTCTGCCCCGAGAAAGAATATAAGCTATAGTGAAAAGGAAGCGTTATTGTAAAGCTGGTAAAAGCTATCCGATGTACGAGAGAATAACATAAAAAAGGGAGCGTATTTTACAGCTACGCTCCTTTTCTTTATAAGGACTTCTTATTTACAACCTGAAGGCCTTTTTGCTCACCTACCTGTAGCAGGTAACTATAGGCTTCATCAAATTCGTTTTTAACTTTTCCTTCCAGTATCGCTTCGGTCAGCACTTCTTTCAGGTCGCCCACTGTTTTAGATGGTTTCAGATCGAAGGTTTCCATGATGATCTCGCCGGTAATCACGGACTGGAAGTTTCGTAGTTTATCACTCTCCTCTACTTCAATCAGGCGTTTCTCTACCTTATCAAAGTTCTGGATGTAACGCTTTACTTTCACATCGTTTTTTGAGGTAATATCGGCGCGGCACAGTGCCATCAGTGCGTCTATATCATCGCCAGTCTCGAATAATAACCTTCGGATAGCTGAATCTGTAACGGTATCTTTTACCAGCGCGATCGGGCGTAAATGCAACTTCACCAGTTTCTGAACAAAGCGCATGTGCTCGTTAAGCGGCAGTTTGAGGTCTTTAAAAAGCTTGGGTACCATGCGAGCACCGCGGTCTTCGTGCCCATGAAAGGTCCAGCCAACTTTTGGAGCGTAGCGTTTGGTGTCGGGTTTGGCTATGTCGTGTAATATAGCCGACCAGCGTAACCACAGATCACCCGAAACCTGCGCCACATTATCGAGCACCTGTAGCGTGTGGTAAAAGTTGTCTTTGTGTGAGTTGCCGTTTTTGGTCTCTACGCCATGCAACTCTACCATTTTCGGGAAGATGAGATGCAACAGACCCGAAGCAAAAAGCAGTTTAAAACCGTAGCTCGGCACAGGCGCAAGAATGATCTTATTCAGTTCGTCTGTAATGCGCTCCTGAGATACTATTTTAATGCGCTCCTTATTATCTGCTATGGCATCAAACGTATCCGGGTCAATGTCAAAACCAAGCTGAGTAGCAAACCGGATGGCGCGCATCATGCGCAGCGGGTCATCTGAAAAAGTAATGCCAGGCGCTAAAGGCGTACGGATAATCTTCCGTTTCATATCCTTCAGGCCATCAAACTCGTCGATCAGTTGGCCATAGTTGGCTTTGTTCAGGCTGATGCCCAGGGCATTGATGGTAAAATCGCGCCGTTTAAGGTCATCATCCAGCGTACCAAGCTCTACTTCGGGTTTGCGCGAGTGTTCTCTATAAGATTCTTTGCGGGCGCCTACAAACTCTACTTCCCAATCATTATAGCGGAGCATGGCTGTTCCAAAATGCTTGAAGACAGCTACTTTAGGTTTATGCGGCAATTGTTGTGATACTTTTTCGGCAAGCGCAATGCCATCCCCGATGCAAACTACATCAATATCTTTGGATGGCCTTTTCAGCACCAGGTCCCGCACAAAGCCACCGATCACGTAAGCATCTACTCCAAGCTCTGCCGCTGCAGAAGCCACCACATCAAAAACAGGATTATCGGGCAGTTTTATAGTTTCCATCAAAAAATAAAGCCTCAGGTGGTTTTGCCACACCTGAGGCGCAAAAATAAGGTATTAAATCGAAAGCACCTTAGCAGGACAAAAGACAATTAGGCAAAGGATAAGAGCCAAACTATAGTTAGCCTGTTGTTGGATGCCAGAAAATTGCCTGTCTATAGTTTACTCCCGTATTGTTTCTGTTTTGCCGTTGGCGTTTATTTTAACAATGCGTGATGGCTTAGCCTCCATATCTTCATCCTGTCGCCAGCGTACCACATAGTCCACCCGTTTTTTTAATTCTTCATCTATCTCTGCAAACTTAGACGGCGATTTACCTCCACTCAGGTTAGCAGATGTAGAAACCAATGGCCTGTCGAGCTGGCGGATAAGTTTATGGCAAAAATCATCCTTTACGACACGGATAGCTATTGTTCCGTCGGGTGCAACTACTTCTTTCGGTAAATTCTGGGCTCCTTCAAAAATATAGGTGGTGGGCCTATCCTGTTCTTCCAGCATCTTCTCAAACGCATCGGGCACTTCCTTTACATAATGCTTCACCATCTCTACATCCGCTACCAGAATGATCATCGATTTTGATGGGTCACGCTCTTTTATTTTGAAGACTTTTTGTACTGCTTTGGCTTCCTGCGCATCGCAGCCAATCCCCCAAACCGTATCAGTCGGGTACAGGATCACATTGCCCATCAGCAGTTCTTCTTCAGCTGCCTGCACTTCCCTTACTAAGTCTTTCATAGTTTCAGTTGTTTAATTGTTAAATGGTTTAATTGTTGAATTGCTATAGTTAAACTATCAGGTGAGTTAACAATTAAACAATCCAGCAATTTAACAATCTATCGTATTTCCTGTGTCAGTTCTATCAGCACGCCGTTGGCACTTTTAGGATGCACAAAGCAAACCAGTTTGTTATCAGCGCCTTTCTTTGGTTGTTCGTTCAGCAGAATAAAACCTTCCTGTTTCAGGCGCTCCATTTCTGCTACAATATCTTCTACTTCAAACGCGATATGATGGATGCCTTCTCCACGTTTTTCTATAAACTTTGCAATGGCGCTATCAGGGTTGGTAGCTTCCAGTAGTTCTATTTTAGTTTCGCCAACTCTAAAGAACGACGTGTTTACTCCCTCCGACTCCACATACTCTGCTTTATACGGTTCTACGCCAAGTAATTTATAGTATAACCCGTTTGCTTCACTAAAATTTTTAACGGCAATACCAATGTGTTCAACCTTCTTCATTTTTTATTTGTAATTAGTCTAAGTAAGTAAAATTTAGTATTTTTGCACCGAATCAAAACTAATCAATTCTGCCAACTGTTATGGTAGCAGAGTTAAAAGAGATAAGTGCTATGCTAACATTTCCGATATATTTAGACAACAACGCTACTACCCCGCTTGACCCACGCGTGCTGGATGCGATGATGCCTTACCTGACAAACAAGTTTGGTAATGCCGCATCACGTAACCACGCTTTTGGCTGGCATGCTGAAGAAGCTGTTGATTACGCCCGCGAGCAGATCGCTTCGCTTATTAACTGTTCTCCAAAAGAGATCATTTTCACTTCTGGTGCTACTGAGTCTGATAACCTGGCTATTAAAGGTGTGTTCGAAATGTACGCGACCAAGGGTAACCATATTATTACGGCTACTACCGAGCACAAGGCTGTTCTTGATACGTGCAAGCACATCGAAAAGCTTGGTGGTAAGGTAACTTACCTGAAAGTGAACGAAAAAGGTCTTATCGACCTGAAAGAACTGGAAGAAGCGATCACGGATAAAACGATCCTGATCTCTATTATGTATGCCAATAACGAAGTTGGTGTTATCCAGCCGATCCGTGAAATTTCTGCTATCGCTAAAAAGCATGGTGTACTGTTCTTTACAGATGCTACGCAGGCGGTAGGTAAAATTCCGGTTGATGTAGAAGCTGACGGAATAGACCTGATGGCCTTCTCTGGTCATAAAATGTACGGCCCTAAAGGAGTTGGTGCACTTTATGTGCGTCGTAAGAACCCACGTGTTAAAGTTACTGCCCAGATGGACGGTGGCGGACACGAGCGTGGTATGCGTTCTGGTACGCTTAACGTAACTGGTATAGTTGGTTTAGGTAAAGCCTGCGAGCTTGCCAAGCAGGAAATGGAAGCTGATACAGCCCGTATCTCTGCAATGCGCGACCGTTTAGAAAAAGAGCTTTTAACTATAGAAGAGTCTTATGTGAACGGATCTGTAGAGCACCGTTTGCCACACGTTACCAATATCTCTTTTAAATATGTAGAAGGCGAAGGCCTGATGATGGGTGTGAAAGACATCGCAGTTTCTTCGGGATCCGCCTGTACATCAGCATCTTTGGAGCCATCTTACGTATTAAAAGCGTTAGGTTTAAGTGATGACCTGGCTCACTCTTCGCTGCGTTTCGGTTTCAGCCGATTTACTACTGATGAAGAAGTGGACTATGCCATCAACCACGTAAAAGAAGCAGTTGCCAAACTTCGCGAAATGTCTCCGCTTTGGGAGATGTTTAAGGAAGGTGTTGACATCAACTCTATTGAGTGGGCAGACCATTAAGATAATTAATAATGTATAGTGAGTAATGAATAATTGCTCAGAACATATTAGTCATTCATCATTAACAATTAGTAATTAAACAAAGCTATGGCTTATTCAGATAAAGTAATTGATCATTATAACAACCCACGCAACGTTGGTACGCTTGATAAAGCGAAGAACAATGTGGGTACCGGCCTTGTTGGTGCACCTGAGTGTGGCGACGTAATGCGCCTTCAGATTGAAGTAGATGAGAACCAGATCATCACGGATGCTAAGTTCAAGACGTTCGGTTGTGGTTCTGCTATTGCTTCTTCATCGCTTGCAACAGAGTGGTTAAAAGGTAAGTCTGTTGACGAAGCATTATCTATCGACAACATGGATATAGTGGAAGAACTGGCATTACCGCCTGTTAAAATTCACTGCTCTGTGTTAGCGGAAGATGCAATTAAGTCTGCTATCAACGACTATAGAGTTAAGAACGGCCTTCCAGCATTGGAAATGCCTAAGTCTCACCACTAAGAAACCCGGACTCACGAATGGAGTCGAAGACAGATGTGCACGTTGAGAGTGCACGCATTCAGAAGCAGATTGAGAACCACTTAGGAATAAGCGGCAGCAGTCTGCTTTTTGAGTTTCGCCAAATGGACAACAAGGTTCGCCTTGACCTGATCACGGTAAATCCGCGTCACAACCAGTCGTTCCTGTTTCATACAGAAGTTGGTTATGATCGCGTGGATGTACTCCGCAAAATGTGGGAGTATGTGCAGAATTACCGTGATAAGGAAAGTTCTTTTACAGTACAGTGGATGGCGCGCGGCGACAAGGAACTGAATACATCCTACTTCCGGGCGCGTAATATGTACGAGGCGCTTGATAAATTATACTTTGGCCGCGACATGAACACTATTACCGTTTTCAGTGTTGTAATGAACCCGGTATCTTAAAGATTTATAGTTATGATAACAGTATCAGATAAAGCAAAAGAGAAAGTTATTAAACTGAAGCACGATGCGCAGTTAGATGACACGTTCCGTTTGCGCGCATCTGTTGCAGGCGGCGGATGCTCCGGCCTTTCCTATAACCTTGACTTTGATGATGAAGTGAAGCCAATGGACCAGGAGTTTGAAGATAAAGGCATTAAGGTAGTGGTTGATATGAAAAGCTTCCTTTACCTGGCTGGCACTGAACTTGACTTCTCTGATGGATTGAACGGTAAAGGCTTTTACTTTAATAACCCGAATGCCAGTCGTACCTGCGGTTGCGGAGATAGCTTCTCAGTTTAATAGAAACCCAATATACATCAAACAAAACAGGCAGCTAACTATAGCTGCCTGTTTTGTTTGACAGTGATCTATAGTTATAAGAAAATTAGTAGAAACAGCGCTGGAGCGATTCTATAGTTATAACTACAAAGTCAAACCTTTTCCTTAGCGAAAGTCGGCTTTGGGGCTTTCATCACTTCTACTTTCATCTCTTCTTGCTGCTTGTTTCGTTTAATAACTATACTGCCCGGTGGATTAAAGAGCACTTTCCATGCTTCGGAAAACGAGCGGCATCTTGCTACGTCTTTCGCTATATCTACCCACTCATGAAAAACCAGGTAAACCGGATTATAAGACGTTACAGGAGTAGTTAAACCATAAACCGGCTGATTTACTTCCGGCTCAAAAGTACCGAATATCCGATCCCAGATAATGAAGGTGGATCCATAGTTACGGTCGATGTACTCGGGGTTGGAACCATGATGTACCCGATGATGTGAGGGCGTTACAAAAATATACTCAATAGGTGCCGGTAACTTTTTGACTAACTCCGTGTGTACAAAAAACTGGTAAAGCACTGCAGCCTGGTGGCAAATAAAAAAAGTAAGTGGATCGATTCCTAATAAGGGAATAGGTAAAAAGAAAACGAACTTTAAAGGAGCAGTCCAGCTGGTGCGGAGCGATATCAGGAAATTCATTTTAGTGGAAGAGTGGTGCGTAACGTGTGTTGCCCACCAGAACCGTTGCTCATGCGATATGCGGTGCGCCCAGTACCGGCAGAAATCCACGGCTGCAAAGCAAACTATAAATCCCCACCACGCGCGAGGCATTGCCCAAGGCACCTTACTATAGATCCACATCGAGATCGCAAACAACGACACCTTTAACCCGATCCCTATAACCGCATTTCCCAAGCCGATACCGAGTGCCGCCAGCGTATCATTCTTTTCGTAATAATTCCGGTTCCTGTAATAACTTATCAGCAACTCAACTATAACCAGCCCAATAATTACTGGAGCCAGGTAAATCATGATATTATTTTCGCTGAGTTGTTGGAGCTCGTCCCAGGTGTAAAGTTTTTTCTCCATACGCTACTTCCGTTGCTTTTTGTAAAACGGAGGTAACTATAAAGAGTTGGTTAGCATATACTATAACTTTACCCTATTTCAGATTACACCAGCAACTTTGTACCTTTGGGTTGTAAAACTATAGGTATGAGAATTCGGAAGAAAGTGAAGGCTGCTTTACCAACTACTGGCAACAGGTATGCCGCTATAGATGTGTTTGTAAAAGCTGCCGAAAAGGAAAACTGGTCGGAACAGGAAATACAGTTTGTGATAAACGAAGTGGTAGAAGCCAAAGATGAAAAAGAAGGCTTCGAGATACTGAGCGACTATATGCAATAAAAAAGCGGGCTCCAGACCCGCTTCGTTTATACCTGTGCCCCAGTTTGTGGCTGTAGTTGCAGTTCGACCTGGTTTTGTTGCAGCACCTGAATAATAAAGGCTATGTGTTCTTTCATATCAACCTCAAACAGCTCTGCGCCAATCCTAACTTCGTCCCGATCAACAGAGGCGGCAAAACTTTTCTGACCCAGTTTCTTTATCACTGATTTCGGCTCCAAACCTTCCAGCCGCTGCGGCCTGACCTGCGCGCAGGCAACTATAAAACCAGTCAGTTCATCGCAAGCCAGTAATGCTTTATCCAGCAAAGTATCATACGAAACACCCCAGTGCGTGTAATGCGCTGAGATGGCGTGCGCAATTTCTTCCTCGCCTCGTTCGCGCAGCAGGTTTACAATAACATTCGGGTGCTGTTCCGGGAAAGCCTGGTAATCTGCATCATGCAACATGCCTGTAACGGCCCATTTCTTTGCGTCTTCTCCAAGTTTTGTAGCATAGGCTTCCATTACCAGTTCTACGGTGCGGGCGTGGCGCAAAAGGCTTTCGCTGGTTGTCATCTGGGTTAGTATTGTTCTGGCTTCTTCTCTGGTCATGAGTATGGTATAGTTACACTTCTAAAATAAGTGTTTTCTACGTTTCATCAAACTTAACTTATAGTTGCGGTGGCGGCTGAGGGGGGTTATAGTTTCCAGTGCTTTTTAAAACTGCCTGCAGTTCGGCTCTCAGTTCTTTTATTTCGTGTTGCAGCGCTTTAACCTGCTTGGATCCGGCAAGCTCTCCTTTTGAGCTTTCAGCATCCCTATCAATAAAAAAGGTAGCGAGCGTTGCCGTAAAATAACCAAACACCGCAAACCCATAAACGGCGAGCAAAAAGCAAAGCACACGCCCCTCAGCAGTAACCGGAAAATAATCACTACCTATAGAGGTCAGTAGCATAACTGTCCACCAGAGTGCTTCGCCGTAAGTATTAAGGCCATGATTATTTTCGAAGGCATACATTCCGGCTGCGCCTGCTACAATAACAATAAGTGTCAGCGTTAATACATACCCGAAAGCACGGCGTTGCATGGCATTACCCAGGCTCCGCATGCCCCTGTTAATAGAACCGATCACTTTAACCAGCCTTAGCCCGCGCACTGCCCTGACAGAGCGCATTACCCGGAACAAACGTGCCAGCCTGAAAACACGCAATGCAGGTACTGCCAACGATATAGTTGTTAGTACGTTATGCTTTAAAAATTCAATTTTACGGGGTGCCAGGATGATCTTGATAATGAAATCAAGAATAAAGATGATCCAGATCGTGGTGTTAATGTACTGCAGTATAGGTGAAAGCCCTCTGATAAGCTCTATGACCAGTAAAACCAGCCAGATAATTCCCAGCACTACCATCGGGACCTCAAGGGTGTGCTGTAAGCGGTTCAGGAGTTTGTATCGCTCCCTTTCCAGTTGTTTTGCTTCCTGTTGCTGTAACCGTTCCTGCTGCTGCATAGTTGCTTGTAAGCCGGGCAGGTGCTGGGTGCTGCAATACCCGGTTAAGAGTTAACTAATTGGTTACGGCAACTGCTGCGCTTCGTTGGGTTGGTTGTTCAAATTTGGCAATGCCTACATTTTTCCAGAAACCCATTACTTTATCTTTCCGGCCAACCAATATATCAACCTGGTTCCGGAACCTCCTGTTCATCACATCACGCACAATATACAAGCCATCCAGATCATCAGAAATACCGGAGACCCAAAGAGAATCTCCGAACTCCAGATCGCCGCCCCAGCGTGCATGCAGGTTACGTGATACAGCCAGCCAGCGGTGCTTGCCCGGATCTCTGCGGTTTATTCTGGAACCATCTGCAGTTATAAAGGGAGTACTATCGGTTTGGTGCGGTTCGGGGTGGTAAACAGAAGCGGAAACTTTAAGGGTTGGGAGAGGTATCGGAGTGGCTCTTGGGGGTTCAGGAATTGCGAGCCATTTTTCTTCACTTTCTATATTTGAGGAGGCAGGTTCTAACTTCAGTAATGAAAATTCTTCGGCGACGGCAACTATAACAGAAAACACAGCCGCAAGTATTTTGTACCTAATCATAAGAAATCCTTTTAGTGAAACATCGATTTGGCAACAACAAACCGCTTAAACGACACTTCAGGATATAGGTTATAGTACTATAGGCTGGAATTGATAAAAAGGTACTTTTTTAATAATTATTTATACTTATAAATTTCCTAAAAAATGATACAACTATAAAAACATAGCTATAGCTATATATAGCGCACTACGTAATGCTCTTAATGCAAGGGTTTCAGTGGTTTGACTCACATATACCCCGACTCTATGAATGCATTAATTGTATAAATATGCCTTCAAAAACAAAGCTTAAAACAGGTCTTTATCTAGGATTTAGGAGCAGATTTATTTTTGTAATATTTATCATACAGCACATACCCGATAAACAAAACAAGGCTTACAGCCGATACCCAGATAAGTCCGGTCTTAAGGCGTTGATTGTTCTCGCCGAGCCAGGCAAGCAACACTGTAAGCGGCACAATTCCGGCTATAGTTGCAAGTATAAACTGCCAGTAGCGCATGGTGGCAAAACCAGCTACAAAACTGACGGCATCGTTAGAGAGGAACGGAGAGATACGCGCAATTATAATCGCCCAGATCCCATATTCATCCATAAACTCAGAAACCTTGCGCTCTGCTTTTGCACCTATCAGTTTGCTTACGCCTGCCTCGCCTACACTTTTACCAATTATATAGCCTATAGTTGACGAAACCAGAACGGCCGCCACTGCAATAACAGATCCCCATACTGGTCCATATGCAATAATGGCCACCAGCATCAGCAGCACCACATTTACAACCAGCAAAAACATCTGGGCAATCATCGCCAGCACTATAAAAAACGGACCCCAGAAACCAAACTGGCTTACCCACTCCGATATGCGCTGCTTATCGCCGCTGGTCAGCACCTGCCAGCCTTCGTTTATAGTTTGTTTAAATTCAGGAAAAATAAAATAAGAGCTAACCAGGGCCGCAATTATAAGCCCAGTAATGATCATAGGCCACTTGCTTTCTTTAATTTCTTCTTTATGTTGATGGTCAGTATTACTGTTTTTTTGAAGCTCGGTCATGTATCAGGTTTTTTTCCGCTCCTTTACAGACGCAGAATGCTGCAGAAGGGTTGGTTTTTGGCCAGGTTGAGTATCAGGTTTTAAGGTATACACAAAGGGCTTAGTATCTTTTGCATTGGGCGTACTATAGTTTATAGTATAGTGTATGTAATAAGGCACAAATGTATTGCTGGTATGGCGCTGCGTTATATCTGGTTGTATGGCTATAGTTGTATCCGAAGTCTTCCTTTTCCTGAAAGGTCGCTGCCCGTAGATGATCACAGCTATTAATCCGGCAAACATGCCGGCCAGGTGCCCCTCCCACGATACGCGCTCCTCTTTCGGAAACAAGCCATAGAACAAACCACTGTACAGGAACAGCACGGCAAAGGCCACGGCCAGCGCACCACGGTCGCGGGTTATAAATCCTCTGAAAAGCAGGTAACCAGCCATACCATACACTACCCCACTTGCCCCAATGTGGTAAGCCTGCCGCCCGATAAACCAGGTAAATACCCCACTCAGGATATAAACCAGCCCGATCACGTTTGCCCCTTCTCGCCTGTGTATAAAAAGTATAAACCCCGAAAGCAGCACCAACGGAAAAGTATTGGATAAGAGGTGTTTCAGATCGGCATGGATGAGCGGGCTCAGGAACACACCAGTCAAGCCAAAAAAGCTACGCGGATATACCCCCAGAAATGCCAGGTCTGCGTCGGTCAGGTATGCCAGCAAATGTACTAGCCAGATCAGCACTACAAATAACAGCCCCGGCAGAAAACTATAGGCAAACCGGCTGCTTTCCTGTTCTGTGCTTTCCAGTATTCCGGTCCCTGTGTTCATTTGCTATAGTTATGTGTTTCTGCAGATCAAAAAGTAGCCAAAATTGCGTAATAAACCTATACCAGGTAAATCAAAAGCCCCTGCAAAACAATTGTTTTACCTAAAATTACAGACAAGTTAAAACCTAATCTGAGATAAAAAGTAAGTACAGAAGTGTTTTACTCGACTATGCGTTGCTTACGTTACCACCCTGCGGCTAAGCCATTTTATCATTTACTGCTTTTTGTGCTGCCATTCTTGCTTTGGAACTGCGAAGGTTCCGACGCGAGCCGCCATGCCCAACAGGAAGAAAATTATGCCCCTGAAGAACATGTACCTTACATACGACCGGCTTCAATAATAGAGGCGCTTGAAAATCCGTCTTCGCGTTGGGTCGATTCGGTATTTAATACCCTTACCCCGGAACAACGCATTGCGCAGCTTATTATAGTAGAGGCTTTTTCAGATAAGGGCCCAAAGTATGAGGCTGATGTAATGCGGCTAATCAAAAAGTACCAGGTTGGGGGTATCATATTTTTCCAGGGAGGACCAGTACGGCAGGCTAAGCTAACCAACAAGTACCAGGCAGCAGCAAAGGTTCCGCTTATGATCGCGATGGACGCTGAGACTGGTGTGGGCATGCGCCTGGACAGTACGGTGCAATACCCGTTTCAGCAGATGCTGGGCGCTATTGAGGATAACGGCCTGATCTACCAGATGGGGGCTGAGGTTGCTTCAGAGTTCAAGCGACTGGGCATGCACGTAAACTTTGCTCCCGTTGCCGATATCAATAACAATGCTGCCAACCCTATTATTGGTTACCGCGCCTTCGGCGAAGACCGCCTGGATGTAACAGCCAAAAGCCTGGCCTATATGCAGGGCATGCAGGACAACGAGATATTGGCCACAGCAAAGCATTTCCCGGGCCATGGCGATACCGACGTGGACTCGCATTACGACTTACCCATTATACCCTACGACAGGCAGCGCCTCGATTCGCTGGAACTATATCCTTTTAAGGAACTAATTAAATATGGGATCGGCAGTATCATGGTGGCTCACATGCACATCCCTAAGCTCGATTCCGCCAGGCTTCTGCCATCTACCCTATCCAAACCTATAGTTACAGGGCTGCTTAAAAATCACCTTAAGTTTAAAGGGTTGATATTTACAGATGCCATGGTAATGAAAGGCGTTACCAAATACTTTGAACCTGGCGAAGCGGAAGTGCGCGCCCTGATGGCCGGAAACGATATACTGGAACGACTGAATAATGTGCCCAAAGCCATACAAGCTATAAAGGCAGCCATAGTCAGAGGGGACCTTACACAAGCGGAAATAGACCTGAAATGCCGTCGTGTTTTGGCTGCCAAGCAATGGCTGGGCCTCGACAACTATAAACCCATAGAGTTAAACAACCTTTACGAAGACCTGAACCCACCTATCGCAGACAGTACCAACCGTATATTGGCGGAAGCTTCAATTACCTTACTCCGTAACTACAAAAAGATCATTCCTGTTAAGCAACGTCGCAGAACCCGTATCGCTACCGTATCAATAGGTGCCCGCAGAACTACAGTTTTCCAGCGTGAGGCCGATAAGTATGCCAGAACAAAGGAATTTATCATATCGCGTAAGGCTACTAAAAAAGAGATTCTTAAACTTCAAAAACAGCTCCGGAAATATGATGTGGTATTGCTGTCGCTTTACGGGCCTAGCATCAGGCCTAGTAACAACATGGGCTATTCCCCAGAAGCAAAAGCATTGGTTCGCCACATCATCAGAGATAAGAAAACGGTAACTGTACTTTTTGATAATGCTTATGCCATCAACCAGTTCCCGGGGATTGAAGAAAGCGAAGCGCTTATAGTTGCGTATCAGCCATTGTTTCATGCACAGCAGGCTGCGGCACAGGTAGCTTTCGGTGAGTTGAAGGCACGGGGCAGATTGCCGGTTACCGTAAACCAGGATTTCAGGTATGGTGATGGTATCCGGAAAGGAAAAGTGATTGCCACATTACATTAAAGTATCTGGATAATTGGGTATTGCGTATGATAGTTGAGGCGAACAATTGCACTAAAACCAAACCGACATGAACAAGCAAAATAAAACGATGAACTGGCTGGCTGCCATACTATTTTCTGCCGGCCTGTTTGCCTGCGAACAAACCCGAACTGTAGAGGAAGGAGATGCTACCGACCGGGACAGAGATACAACTATAGTTGCCACCACCGGCGAAACTACCGAAGATAAACTGGAAAAGCTGCGCAGCTGGATGAACGAAAAAGCTGACAGAACCGATACTGCCATCCGTGAGAACTGGCCTGAAACTAAAGAGGAGCTCCGCCGCATGAACGAGGACATTGAGCGTAATTTTGATAGCTTATCCACGGAATCGAAGGAAGAATACCGCCGGCTGAAACAACGCTACGAAACCTGGGAAGCACGACAGGAACGTCGCCAAAGCCAGCCACTTGACCCGGCTCTGGTAAAAACATGGGAACAAAAACTGCTGCGCGACTATCAAAATATTTCAACTATAGGCCCATCCAGCATTCGCGAAGCTTACTTAACTTTTATGAGTGAGGTCCGCATTAAAAAACGCAGCTGGACACCAGGAGACTGGGATTATGTAGACCATGTGTACAGCAAACTGAATGAGCGCCGCGGACAGATAGAAGGTCAGATCAGCACATCCGATAAGTTAAAGATCAGAACGTTGCAGGCCGAATACCTGGCCCTGGAAGGTGCCGCCGATACCCGAAACATGCTGAACGAAGTTGAGTAAAAACAAACTATAAAAGGCCGGTTGATTGACCGGCCTTTTATAGTTATATGCTATAGTTGTTACTTCTGCTTCAGCTTAAACCATAGTTGAGAAATGATCGTTTTGGCATCCGGGGTTTGCAATTCCAGGAACTCTTTGGCACTTAACTCCACAATTTCGATCTTCTCGTGCTCATCGGCTTTTCCGCCACCGTCGGTATGCTGCTTGCTTACTTCGGCAAAATATAAAAGTACTTTCTCGGTAGTACCTCCCGGCGACGAAAAGAAGGTATACAAATGCTCCAGCTGATCTACATGGTAGCCTATCTCTTCTTCTATCTCCCGTCTAATACTCACTTCCGGAGCCTCCCCTTCGTCAATCATGCCGGCCACAACTTCAATCAGTTCTGATTCCGATCCTATCCTGAACTGTTTGGTCAGAATAAAACTATCTTTTTCAGTGTCATGCACCAACGCGGCTACGGCAGTGCCTCGGTCAAATTGCTCGCGCTTAAATGTATGGCCATCCTGCTCTACGGTCAGCTCATACATTTTAAAGTAACCGTCATATACTTTCTGTTTGTTTTTGATCTGCATTTACTTTTATGGCTGCCTGCGCAGCGTTAAGGGTGGTTGCTATAGTTTATAGTTTGGTTTTATATTTCATTGTTCTGCATGGCAGCTTTCTGGGTACGCTCCGTCAGCCAAGACATCGACAGGTCGGTTTCGCTCTCGGCGCCTGTTGCCCTGTTCTTACCTATACCACCTTCACCGGGTAAAAACTTATTTATGACCGAGAAAACAGAGGTCATAAAAGCCGGTGAGATGCCATGTATAAACTCGCCAAACATCGCCGGAAAAGTAGTCGTTACCTGGGCATCGCCGTGGCGCAGCGCATCCAGGATACTTTTAGCAGTAGCTTCGGCACTGTTAGATGTTAGCACACTCGAGTCCATGATCTTAAACAAAGCATACTCTTTCTCATTCTGCCCTTTAATAAACGCATGGCGCGGACTACCTGTGCGCACCAATCCCGGTGTAGCGGTTGTAACGGTAATGTTATATTGGTCCAGTTCCGCACGCAGTCCTTCTGATAGACCAACAAGAGCGAATTTACTGGCACTATAGGGCACCAAATGTGGCACGCTTATCTTTCCGCCTATAGATGCAATGTTCAGGATACGTCCTTCGCGACGGGCTTTCATAGCTGGTAAAACGGCCAGCGTAGTATAAACCGGGCCCCAGTAATGTGTTTTTATAGCTTCATCAAAATCCTGGACCGTCATTTCAGTTACCGGCCCGGCATGTATCACACCTGCATTGTTTATCAGCACATCAATCGGCCCGAACTCGTTCTGTACATTCGTAATCGTTTCGCTCACCTCCTGCTCTACCGTTACATCGCACTTCATTACCAACACATCGGCACCTTTACCAGCCAGCTCAAAACGTGCATTTTCCAATTCCTTTTCGTCACGGGAGCAAAGTACCAGCCTCGCTCCTTCTTTAGCCAGTTGCCGTGCCATTACCAGACCCAAGCCACGGGAGCCACCAGTTATCAGCACTACCTTGCCATTAAAATCGTAGGCATTCAGGTTACGGTACACAGCTCTTGCCGCCATTAAAGCACCGGCGCCTGCTGCCAGCCACCAAAGTTTATTATTGTTATCGGTTGTTTTCATAGTGTTTCTGTTACAAGTAAAGCCCTGCCGATTGGCAAGGCAACGTATAGTTACACTACGGCACCAAATAACTCTGGTTAAAAACGTCGGCTACTTACTTGCCCGTCTGGGCTTTCCGGGTAAAGATATTGGTTTTAATTTCTGGTGTGTACATAAATCTGATAACTGCTAACCCAAAATGGTCTTTGCTGTTGCCAGGCGCAAGGCGCGGGCCTACATTATCGAGGTAATCGCTGGATGTAAGGTTATAAATAAGCTCCGGGGCGATGCTTATCTGGTCTGAAAAGCGGAAACGTAGTCCACCGCCAAAAGGTACAACTATCCCAATAGCCGGGTACTTTCTTTCAGGGTCATATGTTGTCTGAGATTCGTCTAGACTGCCGGTACCCGGGTATGAGGTAGCTGTGTAGTAAATGATACCCGCACCCATTTTAACATACGGTACCACAAACCGCTTACGGGACGAACGGTAGCCACCGGAGCCACTATAGCCATCCAGTAGATTATACATTACAGAGCCGGTGAGCTCAATTACATCCGTTCTGAAAGAGAGATTTCGGGGACGTGTCGGGTCTTTTTCGGTGGCGCCAAGTTTAACATAATCCAGGTTAATGCTGGCAGACCAGATCGGGTCGAACTTGTACATGGCTCCTATCCCGAACACAGGTCTGAATTCGTTACAATCCGGTGTTCCGCAGATATCGCTTCGCACGGCAGCTACACCGGCTGTTCCCAGCACCACTACGCCACGCTCAGGAACTTTGCTTTCCAGCATACGCTTACGCAACGCAGATTGCCCCATAGCATCAGACCATGCTAAACCAAGGCAGAGTAAGAGTAAAAAGACTATACTAATCCTGTTCATGTTAAACACAGGTTATTAAGGGTGCAAGTGTTAGAAAAGATAGTAGCTACATGCTTAGAAAAATGCAATACTCTAAAGCATAAGCACTTAAAGCCATAACGTACCAATAGCGTGTTTTAATCTACGCTGGATACTATAAAAAGATAAGCAAAAAAAGATAATTACATCATTATATCAAAATAATGTAATATATCCTTTTCAACTTTATTTTATATCCGGGTGCTTGTCTAAATTCTGATCGGCCAGAACTATAAACTCGATAACGAGTGCAGCCGCATCCGGGAAAAACTGCTGGTTGATCTGTTTAAACTCGTCAGTGGGTTTGTGGTAATGGGCATGATCTTCTACACCAAAATAGATAAATGGTATCTGCCGCTTATGAAACTGGTAATGATCTGATTGATTGGTCCAGTCGTTGTGGCCCTGCTCCGGTTTATCGTGGCCCAGCACAAGGTTAGCGTGTTTACGTGGCTTAACTTTTTCCAGAAGGGGTTTAAAGGATGGGTTATGATAGGTACCGCTGGCGTATAGTTCGCCTTTCGCATTAATGCCCAGCATATCCATGTTCACATTCAGTAGGATATCCTGCAACGGTACAGGCGGGTTATTAAGGAAAGCATTTGCGCCCTGCAGACCTTTTTCTTCGGCATCGGGAGCTAAAAAAATAAGGGTATGGTTTGGGGTAGTGTTCTTAAAGTAGGTGGCTGCCGCCAGCAGCGCAGCTACACCAGAGGCATTATCGTCGGCACCATTGTATACCTCGCCCTTCCGGATACCCACGTGGTCGTAGTGAGCGGTTATAACTATAGCTTTTCCTGATTTGCCGGGAATATAGCCTACCAGATTTGTACCTTCTAGATCAGAACTGTTCCTAGTTGCTATTTTAAAATGCTGCTTATAGTTGTCGTTATAGCTTTTGAGGCCTATTTCCCTAAAGCGTTTTATAATGTACTCCTGCGCCATCTGGCTGCCTTCTGTTCCGCTTGAGCGGCCACCAAGCGAGTCGGCAGAAAGTATGCGAACGTCTTTAAGCAATTGGCCGGACTGCAGCAAAGGTTGCTGTGCAAGTCCGGCCAAGGGTAGGGCTAAAAAAGCCCCGAGTAATAATCTATATATCATAAGGTCAAATTAAGCACAAGGCGCGTTATAAAACAACAGCCTTGCTTAACAATAACCTACCAGCGTACCCAGCTTCTCTGGCCACGAATAGCCAGCTGCGAGTTGAATTTCTTGAAAGGGTCGCTTGCAATTTCTGTTGTTATTCTATCTGTCTGGGCAATTACATTTCCCATCTTTACCCATCCGTTCAGCATTGTATTTTTAACAGTACTGTTTATAGACAGCTGGTCGCGGCTTATATTTACATCTGTGTTCATTTCCTTAGGCTTTAAGTTGGTTATATGTGTCTAACACAACTATTGCAAGGAATGTGCCATGCTACGGCAGGTTTTTTAAAAAGTTATCAAAATTTTAAATCTCATCTACAAATAGTACATTACTTAGTTACTGTAATGTACGCAGGCAGCTCCAAAGGACCAATGGAGGTCTGTATAGTTGGCTTGATCTGTAGTGAGACGGCCGGCTTATTACCACCATTCTGATTTAGAAGCGATGCCAGCTGCAATACCTGGTTCAGGTCCACACGTCCCTGTTCTTCAGCAAGCTTCACCAGCGAGGATACAGTTATGGTGTTCAATCCGTCCTTCAGCTCTACCGGTTTGTCTACCAGTCCTGTTACAGCCTGTTTGCCATCTACCAGTAGCTGCCATTTCAATTGGTTAACTGTCATGGTTCTGTCTTTACTGCCTTCCGGTAGGGTTACCTGCAGGCCTAATGTAGAGGTAGCAGCAAGGTTATTGCTGGATACGGCGCTGAAAAGCCTGCTGGCCTCTGAGAAAGAAAAATCACTGATATCGGATTTATTTAGTAGGCTTACCCCGTTCAGGTTCACGGCATCAATACCTGCCAGGTCATATTTCGCTTCTTTAAAAGCATCTACATCGCTCTTGGTGCTACAGCCAACTATAAAAAGCGGCATCAGCAACCATACAGCCAGCGAGAATATATTCAGTTTTGTGGTATTCATCATAAAGTAAAGTTAAGTATAAAGCTTGAACAGCCCGAACTATAGTTTAGCTTATAAGCACTTTATACGATCATTTAAATTGCAATTCTACAAACTATAGTATTCCTCTGAAACAAAAACAGCCACTTTAGGGTGGCTGTCTATAGTTTAGGTAAGGTATCCGACCCGTTCTCCCTGTTGGTTTACTACGGCTCCCCGGTCTGTTACAAAAAGCGTTTGTATATGATCGCTCTCGAAATAGTAAGGATAATTGCGGTTATTTGTTTTGGTAAGTTTACCGATCACCCGGGCGCTGTTACCGGTTACATATACCAGTTGCAGGCCCTTGGTCACATAAAACTGTTCATTTGGAATAGAAGAAAAATGTACCCGGCTCAGGATATTGCGGCTGTCCAGGGAGGCACGTTGCACCTGTGTCTGTTGTCTGGTGGCCGGACGTGAAACGATCTCGTTGCGGTCTGGCTGACGGCCTTGCGAGCTGGCTATTAACTGCGAGTCGGCGTTGCGCCACCCTTTGCTGATAGAGGCCAACCTGTAACTACGGCCCGGGTGCGTAGCTGAGGTATGTTCTTCTGAAAGAAGGTTGATCGCAGCCTGTGCCTCAGCCAGGCTTGCCCCCATCTTACGTAAAACAAACCCTGAAAACTCATCTGCTTCCAATTCGTCTGCAGGGTTGCTGCCAGCTCTGCTCAGGGTATGCCCGTTCAGGTGGTGCCCGATTTCGTGCGCCAAAATGCTTACACCGCCCCAGTCGGTATGCACGGCATTGTTTATAGCTGCCAGGAAATCCTCATTATATAAAATGTATCTTTCACCGTTATAAATTACGGCAGCAGCGTTCTCAATATTGGCAGCACGCAACTCGAAACGGGGTTTTAAGCCAACCACATCAATTATCTCTTTCACAATATCACGGGCACCAACTGTTTTAGTAGTTGTTACGGTAGAAGCAGTAGCAGTTGACGAGTGCCTGATCAGGACCGGCGCCACAAGTAAAGCAAGCGCCAGCGTTAGTCTTTTTATAGTTGAGTTCATCATATTCTTCATTAGATCAGCCGGATAGTTACAGATCGGTATAGTTCTATAAGCAAGATTGTTGCCAAAAAACGCTCCGCTATACTCCTGCAACTTATTTAGTTTAACGAATTTACAGAAGCTATATTTTCTGCCGGGTCAGCTGCCAGCCGGTTGGCCTACTGTGATATAGTCGGGTAAGGTTACGTTGCCGACCGGTGTTTTTATAGTTGGTTTTATCCTGAAAACCAGCCTGTCGCGCACATCCCTGCCTTTTGCGATCAGGGTTGTTAAAGTGGAAAAGCCTTCATAGTTCTGCAGGCCTTCTACTTCGGCGAGCGTAACCGTAGATACTACCGGCAATTCATTCAGACCATCCTGTAAATTCAAAGGCTCATCCACGTTTCCGGTCAGGGTTTCTTTGCCATCCACTAAAAGCTGCCATTCCAGGTTGGTGATCTGCATCGAGCGGGCTACTTCCGGATCCTGCATCTCAACTTCCAGGAAAAGAGTGGTGGTAGCGCTCAGGTTATTTGTCGTGAAAGCAGATAAAAGACTGTCTCCTTCGGCTGTTCTGAAATCAAATGGTGTGCGTTTATCAGTTACATCCACTCCGTTCAGGCGCAGATCTTCAATGCCCTGCAGTTTATAGTTGGCTTCGGTAAATGCTTTCAGATCGCTGGCCTGCTTGCACGAAAATGTAGAGAGGAAAACAACTATAGCCAGCCAAGTGGTTATTCGTTTATAGTTCATCGGATTATGGTTTATACTACACCAAACAAACAACGCACCAGGTATAGTTTATAAGTATACGGAAACTAAAAAGGCCCTGCTTCAGCAAGACCTTCTCAAATGTATGGTTTCAGTTTTTGATTACAGACCGAACAGGTAAGCTACTGACACGCTGAAACCGCTATTCTTTAATTTTCCATCCTCATCAGATTCGAACGTGTTTGTAAACCCAGCACCATAGCGTAAGTCAAAATTCAGGGATCCGGCACCCAGGTAAGCCGCAAAACCGGCACCAATGCTACCGCCAACTTCTGTACGGTTCTCAGTCAAGTCATCGTCAAAATCAACGTCTTCGCTAAATTCTCTTCCGCCAATCTTAAAAGTGTCTTTGCCGCTTGCCCAGTACCCGAATGTTGGCCCTGCCGTTATAAAGCCCTGAAAATCGGGTGCACCAAACGATATCTTAGCCAATAGAGGTAGCTCCAGGTAATCGTACTTTCCAGTTACCGTCCTAGTGTCACTTACATATTTGTAGCCTTTCTGGGTAAACAACAGCTCCGGCTGAACAGAAAATGTTTCGTTGAATTTTATATTTGCTACTCCACCAATCTGCAGGCCGGTACTTGCTTCCACCTTGTCGTTCCAGTCTTTTGCAAAGTTGTCCTCTGATCCAGGTACTTTCTGAGTACCAAAGTTTACACCCAGGCGGGGACCAACAGAAATTGTTTGTGCCATTGAATTAAATCCAAGACCTAGTACAAACAGCATTGCAAGGAAAAATCTGATCTTCATAAAGGGTAAAAAGTAATGTATCAAAATGATGTATTTAAAACAAAGCTATATGCAAAACCGCAGCTTTGCATACGAATACATCAACGTTTAAAACCCTAGTATCAGGTATAAGCTATGGCTGTTATTTTTGATCTGACCTGATTCAACTTTTCGTGGCAATAAAAAAGGCCCTGTGAAAGCAGGGCCTTTTTTATAAACTTTAAAATAGATACTTGTTAATTCAATGTAAAAGTAAATCCAGCTTGAATTTCAAGTTGTTCATACGGTGAATTATACTTAACCAGCCCATTAAGTCCTATCCTTTCGTTGATTGGATAAACTAAACCCACGCCAACATTAATACCAGCTTTGTTATCTGAGTCTGAGCTGTTTTCAACAACTTCACTATCTTTCATCTCTGTTTTGGCAAATCCCATAGAAAGACCAACAAGTCCATAAAAAGCGATATCCCCATCACCGGTATAAAATCTACCATCCAAATTGAGTGATGATGGCTGACCTGACAATTTACCACCTAAGAATTCAGTTTCCGACTTCATGAAATATGTGAAGCTAGGAGCAGCTGATATTTTATCTGTAATAAAATATTCGCCACCTAAATTGAAACCGATACCACCTTTATTATCACTATCATCACCAAGACTAGCTTCAGTACCATAAACTACACCAGCACCCAGTCTGATTTTACCCTTTTCTTGTGCCATAGTGCCTCCTACGGCCATAAACAAAAGGCCAAAAGAGAGTAATAATTTTTTCATTTTCATAAAAACTTAGTTGAAGGAATGTACACAAACATCCATAAAAAATTTCAATATTCAACTATTTATATGTTAGACTTTAATGCTTTAAAATAAATTCCTACAGCAAGTATGTAGCAATGCTTACCAATAAACAAAAGAGCACAACCTATAAAGTTGTGCTCTTTCCTATAGCAGGTATAAACTATAAGCTTACTTGAACATGCCTTTCAGCTTGGCTAGTTTCGCCTGGAAATCATCCATCGGTTCTTCTTCTTTCTTGTTTCCGGCTTTGTTGTTTCGATCTCTGTTGCCCCCGTCTCTTGCTGGTTTTGGAGCAGCAGGATCGCCTTTCATACTCAATGAGATACGCTTGCGGCTGGCATCTACTTCCAGCACTGTAACTTCTACCTTCTGCCCTACTTTCACCACATCATGCGGGTTATTTATAAAACGATCTGATAAATGGCTCACATGCACCAAGCCATCCTGGTGCACACCGATATCCACAAAGGCGCCAAAGGCAGCTACGTTAGTAACAATACCTGGCAGCTTCATACCTTCGCGCAGGTCTTTTATCTCGTTCACGCCTTCGGTAAAGCTGAATGCTTCGTAAGTTTCGCGCGGGTCGCGGCCCGGCTTGGCCAGTTCACTCACGATGTCCTGCAGGGTTGGCAGACCTACCGTATCGGTTACATAGTTCTTCAGGTTGATCTGTTTGCGCAACTCGTCTTTCTGCATCAGGTCTTTCACGGTTACACCCAGGTCTTTCGCCATCTGCTCAACTATAGGATAACTCTCCGGGTGCACTGCTGATGCATCCAGCGGGTTCTTTGCATCCCGGATTCTAAGGAAACCGGCTGCCTGTTCAAAAGCCTTATCACCTAAACGGGCAACTTTCTTCAGTTCGGTTCTGGTCTTAAATGGTCCGTTCTGATTGCGGTACTCAACTATATTTTGTGCCAAAGCTGGCCCAAGTCCTGAAACATAGGTCAGCAACTGCTTGCTGGCAGTGTTAACTTCCACACCCACGGCATTCACGCAGCTCATTACTACGTCATCCAAAGAGTGTTTTAAAGCAGACTGGTCTACGTCGTGCTGGTACTGGCCTACGCCTATGCTTTTCGGGTCTATTTTTACCAGTTCGGCAAGAGGGTCCATTAAACGGCGGCCAATAGAAACAGCGCCTCTTACCGTTACATCCTGATCCGGGAATTCTTCGCGGGCAACATCCGAAGCAGAGTAAATAGAAGCGCCACTTTCGTTCACCATTACAACCATTACCGAAGCAGGTAGTTTCAGAGATTTTACAAAGGCTTCGGTTTCGCGGCTGGCGGTTCCGTTACCAATGGCAATGGCTTCTACCTCGAAGCGGGTAACCATGTAGCGAACTGTCTGGGCTGCTTCCTGCTCTTTGTGCTGGCCTGTGTGCGGGTAAATGGTTTCGTTATGAAGTAGTTTGCCTTGCTTATCCAATACAACTGTCTTCACACCAGTCCTGAACCCAGGGTCAAGGGCCAATACCGTTTTCTGGCCTAGCGGAGATGATAGCAGCAACTGGCGCAGATTATCGGCAAATACCCGTATGGCTTCTTCGTCGGCACGTTTTTTTGAACTCAGGCGTACTTCGGTTTCCATGCTCATCTTTAAAAGGCGCTTGTAGCAATCTTTGGCAGCCAGTTTCACCTGCTCCGATGCCGAATTGTTGCCCTTCACGAACATGTCTTCCAGGCGGGTCAGCGCTTCTTCATCATCAGGCTGGGCGCTCAGCATCAGTACATTTTCAGTTTCGCCGCGGCGCATGGCTAATATTCTGTGCGATGGGGCTTTCTCGATCGGCTCTTCCCATTCAAAATAATCCTTGAACTTCTGGCCTTCTTCTTCCTTGCCCATCATTACACGGCTCTTGAACACGCCTTTCTTCTCGAAAAGCTGGCGCATGCTGGCACGGGCTTCGGCATTCTCGTTCATCCACTCGGCCATAATATCGCGGGCACCGGCTAAGGCTTCAACAGTGTCTTTAACTTCTTTCTCTTCCGAGATATAGTTGGCAGCCTCGCCTTCCACATCAAAATTCTCCTGCTCAAACAGGCGCTGCGCCAGTGGCTCCAGTCCTTTTTCGCGGGCTATAGTTGCTTTGGTGCGACGCTTCGGTTTGTAAGGCAGGTAAATGTCTTCGAGCACGGCCATGGTTTCTGCAGCCATTATCTGCTCTTCCAGCTCAGGGGTCAGTTTTTCCTGCTCACGTATGGATTTCAGGATGCTTTCGCGGCGTTTGTCCAGTTCGCGTAGCTGCTCCAAACGGTCACGGATGGCAGCAACCTGTACTTCATCTAAAGAGCCGGTAGCTTCCTTCCGGTAACGGGAAATGAAAGGCACGGTCGCACCCTCGTCCAGCAAGGTAGCTGTCGCCTCGATCTGTTTGATCGTGATGCTCAGCTCACCGGCGATCTTAAGTAAATGGTTTATATTGAACTCCATAATCAAGTAACTGATAAGCTCAGTTTAGTAAGTAAGTTTAAATAAATGTCTGTTATCGTTTATCCGGCGCCTTTACCCGCAGTTTCGTGCACACATAGCCATTACCGGATCATCAGAAAGCCAAATTTATAGTTTAAATGCCAAACCGTAAACTTGTTTCACCCGGAAAATTGTATAAAGTGCCTGTAAAGTGAGCTAAAAAATTGTATTAACTTGCATTGTTTGAAGAAGAGACCCAACTATAGATTCCTGCGTAAAGCGCTTTTTTTCGTGCTACCGCTGCTGTTGCTGCTGGCCTGTGCTATCCGTAAAAACGATGTTACGCCGTATGCACAGACCGCCTACTATAAAGAAACTATAAATACCTTGCAAAAGCAGCAACCTGTAATATTGCAGGGTGACACCTTGAAAGTCGGTTGGGCAAAACTGAGCATTACGCCTCCCCCGCCCTTTCCGCTGGCAGGTTATGGTAAACGCCTAGGCAAAAAATACACTTCGGTACACGACTCGGTTTATGTGCGCACGTTTGCTTTCAACAACGGCAAACAGGAGGCTTATTTTATAGTTCTGGATATGCTGGTTACGCCTATGACCTTAACGGCTGCGCTTAATGATGCAAGCCTGAAAGTCGGCCTAAAACCAGAGCAACTATACCTGTCGGCTACACACACGCACACCAGTTTTGGCGGCTGGGGCGAAAAACTGATGGGTTGGGTAATGGCCGGCAACTATAGCCAGGAGCAGTTAAACAAAACAACAGACCAGATCATCAAAAGTATAAAACTGGCCAGAGCCGATGCCGAAATTGCGAAGGTAGGTTATGGAAAAACCTATGCCGGTCACCTGGTTGGCAACCGCTTAAATGGCGAAGAAAGCGTACGCGACACAACAGTTCGGTTTATGCGGTTTGAGCAACGTGATGGCGATGTGGCTGTGCTGGCAGCATTTTCGGCGCATGCAACGGTGTTGCCTTCAAAACAACAAATTCTTTCCAGAGATTACCCGGGCGCTTTTGTAGATGCTTTAGAAACACAAGTAGATTTTGCTGCTTTTACGGCGGGAGCGGTTGCCAGTCACAGGCCGGTCTATCACCACGAAGACTCTTTCAGAAGTGTAGATTCGCTGGGTACGCAACTGTCCCGAACTATAATTCCGGTGTTGCCAACTATAGAAATGCATTATACAAACACGCTTGGCTACAGCAGGCTGCCCCTTTCTTTACCGGCCCCCGAGTTCAGAATAAGTGATAACTACCACCTGGCGCCGTGGCTGTTCTATAGTTTGTTTGGCAATTACCCGTCTTTTGTAAGCTCGCTGCAGGTTGGTGATGTACTGTTTTTAGGCGCCCCAGCCGACTACTCCGGGGAGTATATGAAAGAACTTGAACAACTGACCGCACAACAGAACAACAAGCTGATGGTTACCGGTTTTAATGGGGGCTACATGGGCTACCTCACCCCATCGAGGCACTATATGTTAGATGAATACGAGGTGCGCGACATGAACTTTTACGGAAAATGGGGCGGCGATTACCTGACCGACCTGTTCAAGAAAGTCATACAGGCTCATCGCCAGTCAACCGCAACAGAACAGTAACTATAGCCTCAGGCAAACTCTAATGCCTGGCAACCAATTCAATTATACTACCCGCCAACTATAGAATAATGCAATGAATCTTATTGCACAATATTCACATTCCTATTACATTCTTTAAAATGTCCTAAACATTAATTCTGCTACCTAGTTTAACTTACAAACAACAGTGCAATTTTTAACGCTGTTGCTGTTTAACTAATACTGTTACAAACATGGAATTCTGGATGCCTTATATTACATCAGCGGTGATACTGGCAACTTTTTTAATATACATCGGACTGCTTGGTTTTATTTTAACCTGGGTATATCATGATGCAGAGTTGCGCGGAATTAATGGCTGGGTAGTTACAGTTTTTACGTTTTTCTCGGGTACTATAGCCGGCACGTTTATATGGCTGGTACTGCGCCCGAAAGTTAAACCTCAGCCTGTAACTATAAACTAGAGATACTTATAAATATATACTGCCGGTTAACGGAGCACATAGCGGAAAAAGTAGATTGTTGGGTAGTGTTGATGATACTTTTTATGCTGAAGCTTTTGTAAGCCGGCAGTTTTTTTGTGCCCTTTGCTTATTATCCTTCCTTCAGTTGCTAATTCAGGCAGCTATCTATAGTTTTCACGTCTGATTCTTTCCCGAAACGGTGTTGCAACATGTTGTTTATGTAAAATTTGTACCTTGCTGTAAAATATTTCATTTATAGCCGATTATACCGTATTTTGCATCTCCTATAACTAACTATCACCCATGAAAAGAACTGTTACTACCATTTTCTCTTTACTGTTTGGCAGCTTGTTCCTTTACTCCTGCGAATCGTGTGAGAACCCTACCATTACCTACCCAACAGAAGCAGAAACCGAATGGCTGGTTTACGAAATCGGAGATAAGCCTGTGTACAAGGATGAAAGAGACACGCTGATCAGATCATATAAATTTCTGGGCTTCCTTGGCCAGAATGTTCCCGGCGAAGGCATCTCTCTTTCTGATGAATGCATGGAAAGACTGGACACCCAGGTACTTGGCGAAGTTTCAGATACAACAGGCCGATATCCGCGACTTTTTACTTACATCCTGAAACGACCGGACAGCCTTCAAGTTAAGATTGCTGTAGATAACCTTGGTGACTGGGTACTAGATCAAAACAATCCAACCCATGAGACCCTGGAAGTAGATGGCAACGTTTATAATAATGTATATGAGATCAATGCCGACAGCGTAAAGCTCAACAGTGTAAAAACTGTCCTCTTTAATAAGGAGTACGGTTTCCTGTACGTTGATTTCTACAATAACAAAAAGCTTACACTGGTACGCTAAGCGGTTATTAAGCTAAAGCTGAATTATAAAAGAGAAGGCCTGCTGACTACCAGCAGGCCTTCTCTTTTATAATTACTTTTTCTCTATGTCTTTCAGCACTTCAAGTGCATTCTTCACATGCTCCAGTGGTTTGGTCATCGAGTTAAAGATGTAGCGAACAATGCCATTCTTATCAATTACATAAGTAACACGACCGGGAATGATGCCGAACTTACGCGGTACGCCAAACATGTTGCGAACCTGGTTGCCTTTGTCGCTGAGCAGCACAAAAGGCAGGCGATGGCTTTGTTCAAACTTTTCATGCGAGTCGGCACTGTCTCCACTAATACCCACTACTTCGGCGTCGTGCTCTTTAAAAACTTCATACTGGTCCCTAAACTCGCAGGCTTGTTTGGTGCAGCCGGGCGTATTGTCTTTCGGGTAAAAATACAGTACCACGTTTTTATCCTTTAGCTGGTCTTTAAGCCTGAACAGGCCACCATCGGGTTTTACCAATTCAAAATCCGGAGCCTTATCTCCAATATTAACTTTTTCGCTCATCTGGTATTTACTTGTTTGCCATACTTAAACAAACTGCTGCTGTAAAAGTTGTCAACGTGTGTGTAATGGAATAAATAATAGCAAAGGTAAAGCGGTTTTTGGTATCACTAAGTATAAATGGGCATCTTTGCAGTTCAACCTGAACTATGGCACGCGTAAACGTCATTATCCCGGCTTATAACGAGGAACACTCTATTGGTAAAGTTGTGGCTGACATCCCGGAATTTGTAACGGATGTGATCGTGGTGAATAACAACTCCAGCGACCGCACCGCCGAAACAGCAAGCCAGGCCGGAGCCACCGTATTGCACGAACCAAAACCCGGTTACGGCCATGCCTGCATGAAGGGAATTACCTATGCAGCTGCAAAGCCAGCAGAAACCCGCCCGGACATTATTGTTTTTCTGGATGGTGATTTCTCGGATTATCCGCAGGAAATGGATCTGCTTTTAAAACCTATTGTAGACGGAACTGCTGACATGGTGATCGGGTCGCGGGTGCTGGGCAAAAGAGAGGCCGGCTCGTTGCTGCCGCAGCAACTGTTTGGAAACTGGCTGGCTACAAAACTGCTGCGTTTGCTTTACGGTGTAAAGTATACCGACCTCGGGCCTTTCCGGGCTATAAAGCTGGATACGCTGCTGAAGTTGAATATGCAGGACCGCACCTATGGCTGGACAGTGGAAATGCAAGCCAAAGCAGCGAAGCAAAACATGCGATCCGTGGAAGTCCCGGTTTCTTACCGCAAGCGTATCGGGGTTTCTAAAGTATCCGGAACTATAAAAGGCACGGTGCTGGCTGGCTATAAAATTATTTTCACGATATTTAGGTACATGTAACCGCACAACAGATGACGCTGGTAGCAACTATAGTAGTGGTGATTTATAGTCTTTGCCTGGCCTTCATTTTCTGTTACAGCCTGGTGCAACTGCACCTTACGTGGCTATATCTTACCCGCACTCCCATACAAAACCCAACTATAGTTCCTCAGAATTGCCCGACTGTAACGGTACAGTTACCCGTTTACAACGAGCGCTATGTTATTTCTCGGTTGATAGATGCCGTTGCCGCTTTCGATTACCCAAAAGACAAACTACAGATACAGCTCCTGGATGACTCTACAGACGATACCACTACCATCATTTCTGAAAAGATAGCCTTGCTGCAGCAACAGGGGGTAACAATTGAACATGTAAGACGAAGCAACCGCACCGGCTTTAAAGCAGGCGCATTGCAGCATGGCCTCCAAACCGCAACCGGCGAGTTCATCGCTATTTTTGATGCAGATTTTGTGCCCTCCCCAGATTTTCTGAAGCAAACTATAGTTGGTTTTACTAGCCCTGAAATTGGCGTAGTGCAAACGCGCTGGGGACATTTGAACAAAAATTACTCACTGTTGACAAGACTACAGGCGTTTGGGTTGGATGCTCATTTTACGGTGGAGCAGCAAGGGCGCAACTACGGAAATTACTTTATAAACTTTAACGGCACGGCCGGTGTGTGGCGCAAAGCCTGTATAGTGGATGCCGGCGGTTGGCAAGCTGATACCCTTACCGAGGATCTGGACCTGAGTTACCGGGCACAGCTGAAAGGCTGGAAATTTGTGTACCAGGAGCAAACCGAATCGCCGGCGGAATTGCCCGCTGAAATGAGCGGGTTAAAGTCGCAGCAATACCGCTGGACCAAAGGAGCCGCCGAAACTGCCCGTAAACACATAGCGAAGGTCCTGAGATCTCCTGAGCCCATTAATGCCAAACTGCATGCGCTTTTCCATTTGCTCAACAGCAGCGTGTTTGTTTGTGTGTTGCTCACAGCTATTCTTTCAGTTCCAATACTTTTTATAAAAGAGAATAATCCGCAGTTGGGTTGGTTTTTTAAGCTGGGCGCTTTTTTTATGGTTAGCTTTCTGGCATTGTTTGCGTTTTACTGGGTGTCGGCAAACCGGCGAACTTCCGGCAAGGCTGGCTTTCGTTTTATAGTTGATTTCCTACTGTTCCTGACCATGTCGATGGGTATGTCGTTGCATAATAGTGTGGCAGTGCTGGAAGGATATGCAGGAAGAAAAACACCTTTTATCCGGACTCCGAAATACAACCTTGTGCAGGCGCATGACAGCTGGAAAAAGAAACTTTACACCTTGCCCGGCATTAGCGTGGTTACGTGGCTCGAAGGCTTGCTAGCTTTATATTTTGCCTGGGCAATCTGGCTTGGCCTTCACCTGCAGGACTATGGCTTGCTTCCTTTTCATATTATGCTGGCAACTGGCTTTGGTCTGGTGTTTTTTTATACCTTAGTGCATCATAAAAAAGCATGACCTCACAAAAGCGAACTATAGCTGCTTATGTTGTACTGGGCGTTTCGGCGGTTATGTATGCTGCGCTGGGATATGCTATGCCCCGCGATAATTTCGCGCAACTGGTATTGTTGTTTGCAGTGTGTTTTGCGGGGTATGTTTATGTAGTAAACCAGCGTGTACCGCTCTGGCATGGCATAGCAGCAGCTATCTTTTTCAGGCTAATCTTGCTGCCGGCCACTCCCCTACTTTCCGACGATTATTTCCGGTTTATCTGGGATGGCCGGTTGCTGTCTGCAGGCATAAATCCTTATTTGTACCTGCCTGGCTATTTTGTGCAGGAAGGCGCAACTATAGTTTCCGGTATCAATGAGGCACTTTTCCAGCGACTCAACTCCCCCAACTATTATAGTGTCTACCCGCCTGTTGCGCAGGCCGTTTTCTGGCTTTCTGCCAAGCTCTCCCCTTACAGCATTACCGGCAGTATTGTTGTTATCCGGGTAATAATACTGGTAGCGGAGGTGCTTAACATTTTCCTGTTGCTGAGGCTGTTGCGCAAAATGGGTTTATCTGATGGGCATGTATTGTTGTATGCACTAAACCCACTCGTAATTCTGGAGCTGACCGGCAACCTGCATTTTGAGGCATTGATGATCTTTTTTGTGTTGCTTGGATTGTACCAGCTTTTTTACCAGCGTGTGGTATGGGCAGGCTGTGCTTTCGGACTTGCGGTTGGGGTTAAGTTACTGCCGCTTTTGTTTTTACCGTTTATGTGGCGCAAACTGGGTACTCGACAGTTTTTCTATTTTTTAACGGCTGTCGGGCTCACGCTTATAGTAGTTAGTTTCCCGCTGATTAACCTGGAGGTGATACAGCATATTGCCACTAGCGTGAACCTTTACTTCCAACGGTTTGAGTTTAATGCAAGCGTGTATTACCTGCTCAGATGGGTTGGCTTACAACTAACAGGTTATAACCAGATTGCCATAATCGGGCCACTTCTTTCGCTGGCTACGTTTGCTATAGTTGTGCCGATGGCTGCGGTAAAAAAACTGGGCTCTGTGAGAAGACTTGCTGGTTACATGGCTGCTGCACTTACTGTATTCCTGCTGCTGGCTACTACCGTGCACCCGTGGTACATCACAACACTTGTGGCGCTAACAACACTTAGTGCTTTCCGGTTTGCAGTCGTTTGGTCGGGACTGGCGATATTAAGTTACAGCGCCTACCGCACCAGCATTTACTCCGAAGACACTGCCCTCATTATGCTGGAATACACTATCGTTATGCTTTGGCTGTTGGTAGAAGTATACCTGTACCGCCAGCGCCGCAGCCATGCCAACCTGAAGTAGCCTAGTCTTCTCCTATCTCTTTTAATGGGGCTGTCAGGAAATCATTAAAAGGTTTCAGGCTTTTAAATCCATCCAGCACCACTTCCAAAAAATCACTTCCCAGGACTACTTTATCGGACAGCGGCATAACGGCGTTCCAGCTTTTAAAGCGCAGGTATTCGATAGCCGGGTTCTCTTTGTCGTAGCCTTTTGGTGTGGTTTTCAGTTGCTCGCCCTGCAGCTCGCCAAATTTCTTTTTAAAGGCCGGCGCTTCCACTATAGTTTTAAATTCATCCAGGCTATAGTCGATCTCCTGCCGCACGGCTTTCAGGTAATTGGCCGGTGGCATCCAGAGTCCGCCGGCCAGGAAAGAATTGTTGTTGCCAGCCAGGTGCAAGTAGTAACCCGGAAGTATGGATTTGCGACCACCATCGGCCACGTACGCCCCGAAATGAGCTTTGTACGGTCGTTTGTCATTTGAAAAACGCACATCCCTGTAGATCCTGAAAACCAGATCCTTGCCTGTTTGGGTGCTGGCGACAGGCTCGAAATGCGCCATCTCCTTCAGCATCTCATCAAGGAAACCCAGGAAATCTTTTCGGGCTGTTTCGTAACGCGGCTTGTTTTCGGCGAACCATTCGCGGGTATTGTTACGGCTCAGGTCGCTTAAAAATTGTAATGTGCTTTTAGCTATAGTTGCTGACATATTATGCTGTTTAATTTCCTTGCCAGTAGGCGTAACGGCTTATTTTTTTCAGTTCCAGTGTACGGCCATCCCAGGTTTTTTGCCGGATTAATGTGTTCGGATATGCAGTAGCAAACCAGTACTGGTTTACTTTGTTTGGTGCCAGCTGCACATTTACCAGCCATGTCGCTTTGCCCTCTATAGTTGCTTCGGTGGCTGTAATAGTGGCGTTATATTCTTCCGGCTGTGCTGCTTTGTTAGTCTGCTGTGTTTCGGCTATAGTTACGTTAAAGGTCGGCTTGCTTTCAAAACGAAGCGCACGCAAACTATACGGCAATTGGTCTTCAAATAACAACTCAGTAGAAAGCTGCCAGGTGCCTTCGCCTTGCCCGTCAAAATAAGAACTATAGTTCAGTATGAAATTCCGCCCCCTGGTGATAGACTTAAACGTGTTGCCGCACCACTCCTGCGACGAGGTGGTAAGTTTATGCAGATCCCAGGGATATTGGCGGTTTACGAACACGGAAGTCATGTAATGGTAAGGGTAATTATCCGTAGGGATGCGGCAGAGCTGGTTTATCTTCATCACCGGGAAAAGGTCATTGCGGGTATAGTTGTCGGTTTTAACGTTGTACTCGCGGTTAAAATCCTCTTTTACCGTGATCATGGCGAATTCGAATTCCCGATTATTGCCGTACACTACCCTTTCCGCATCATAGATCGCAACTTCTGCCAAGCCATCATCCCACAGTTTATTCATCGCCCAGTCGGTTTTAAAGTACGGTTTTATAGTTGCGTAGCTATCCTTATCGGCTTTCTGATCAGTTGCATCCGGGGTAGAGCAGGCGGCCAGCATGAAAAGCATAAAACCTAAACTATATTGCTTGATAAAGTGCATGTAGCTAATTTGTTGTGACTGGAAGCAGTTGGTAGTACAGTTGGTTTGATAACCGAATTTTAAGTAAAAGGTTATCAGGGCAAAACTATACTATAAACCTGTAACTCCGTAGACAAAAATACGGACTCTCTCCTTTTCAATCATGTATTACCTGTTTGCAACAGCGCTTTTGTTGTTGCTCCCTTTGCGGGGTGCGGCGCAGCTGGTGGAGCCAGCCTGGCTTAACCCGGAGCGGCAAACAGTTCTGATGCAACAGGCCATAGAACTATACACCTGTATCGCGAATGTAAACGACTGGAAAACCTTACCGACAGACCTGCGCCTGAGCCCCGGCGATACTAACGTGGCTGTACCCAAACTGCAGCACAACCTATTACTCACCAAAGACCTTCAGCTAGACCACCTTGATTCTACTTCGGTCTATGATTCGCTGTTGGTGGTGGCAACTATAAATTTCCAGAAACGCCACGGAATTAAAGCTACCGGTATTGTAGGCCCACAGACTATAGCTGCCATAAATGTACTGCCATCTCAGCGGCTTAAACTGCTTCAGGTTAATCTGCAACGCTGGCAATCTGCTTGTGCTGATATCGAATTCCCAGCCATTTTCATCAACATCCCGGCCTTTAACCTATACCTGGCTGATAGCAGTAAAGTATTGTTGCAGATGCGCACCATAGTTGGCAAGAAAAGTTCTCCTACCTATCAGAATAAAACAGAGCTGCTGAGTATAGTTGTAAACCCGAACTGGAACCTGCCTAAATCTATTTCCGTGAACGAGATCGTACCTATCCTTCGCCGGAACCCCAACTACCTGTACAAACGCAACATGCGCGTATACCTGGATGGCAGGCAGATAAACCCGTGGCGGGTGAACTGGCACAAAGTAAATGCAAGCAATTTCAATTACCAGATCGTGCAGTTGCCTGGTAAACAAAATGAGTTGGGGGAGCTAAAATTTCTGTATAACAGCAAGGCCAACCAATACATGCACGACACGCCCCGAAAAGAACTGTTTAAATACGAACAGCGCGATTTCAGCCACGGGTGCATCAGGCTGGAGAAACCTTATGAGCTGGCGTTATACCTGTTGCAGCAACGGTCAGATCAGACAGAAGAGAAAGCGAAAGCATTATTAGCCAGGTGGGATCGTAACCTGTACCTGCGCATCCGGAAACCAATGCCGCTCCACATTATATACCAGACAGCCTGGGTAGACCAGAATGGCAAAGTACAGTTCAGGAATGATGTGTATGGCTATGAAAGTGCAAATTTATAGTTCAGGTTCAGCCAGCCAGTCAAAATCCACATCTTCCATATGGTCTACATCCGACAGTTCCGGCATAAGTTTGTGAGATAAATGCAGCCGCTCCACATCGTATAAGGTCTCTGCAAAAACGGTTGATGTACTCCACTGTTTATTTTGAAAAAGCTCCGGGTATAGTTTGTTCATGCCCAGCAAGTAATAACCGCCATCAAGCGCCGGGCCTATCACTACCTTGTGCGTCTGCAGGGCATCAAAAGCCTGTTCAATAATTTCCTGTGTCAGTTGTTTGCAATCGCTCCCGATGATCACCACCGAACTATAGCCTTCTGCAAAAGCGTCCTCAAAAGCAGCCTGCATTTTCTGGCCAAGATCTCCCTGCGTTTGCAAATGATGCTGGTAAATCGCTTTAGGCCATAGTTCATCATAAACTATAGCATCAGCAAAATAAACAGCTTTGTCAGTGTCCAGTTTTTCGGTTATCTGGCGGGTATGCTGCAGCAGGTGAATGTAAATTTCGAGTGCCACTTCGGGGCCAACAGCTTCGGCCAGGCGGGTCTTAACTTTGCCCAGTTCGGGGGCACGCACAAACAGTAACAGCAGTCTTTTATTTTCCATACACTTTAACACCTTCCGTTAGCCAGTAACCCCAGAAGCGGGTATAGCCATGTATACGATTTGTCTGGCCATTGGCATCAAAAACCGGATAGCCATTGTTTACCCAGTTAAAAATACCGCCATATAAGTGTGCCACATCTTTGTAACCAGCCTCAAGCAATTGCAATCCCGCCTTGGAACTGCGCACCCCAACAGAGCAGTAAACGATGATCCTCGCATCCTTGGGTAAATCAGCCAGATCATCAACCTGAAAAGTAGTATAGTTCGCGAGCCTTGCCCCTTTTATATGGCTTACTTTGTACTCTGCAGGGGTTCGTACATCCAGCAAAATGTAGGGTTCTTTTAAAGCATATAGCTCTTCAGGATCGATGTTGGGTACCGCCTGGTTTGAAACAATATTGGTGAGTAAACTATAACTATAGTGCTTGCCCAGGTCTGTGAAAACAATGGCTGCAACTATAAAAACAACTAAAAAAAGTATTCTTTTGGGCATGAATCAACTATAGGTTAAGGAACGGTTTGTCCGCCGCAACTGGAGCCGGCTCCGGCTGTGCAACCATAACAATGCTGATTCAGGATGATGTTTCGTTTGTTAAGTGCTGCCAGGTTAAAATCGCGGATGTGTTGCGGGGCAGTTGGGCTAACGTGCAACTCAAGCATTTGGTTGAAGTCGCAATCGTATAAATAACCATCCCAGCCCACCGAGATCGTATTCCGGCACATGACACTGGCTGCGGCAGCCGGATTAAAGGCATCAACCAGTTTCTCCATATAACTCTCATAGTTGCCGCTTTGCACCAGGTAATCCAGGTAACGGCTTATAGGCAGATTGGTGATGCAGAAAAGGTTATTGAAATCGATATCAAAGCCAGTTTTCAGTCTTCGTTTAAATTCCGCTTCTAAAGCCTGTTGTGCAGCAGGTAAAAATGCGCCAGACGGATTGTATACCAGGTCGAGTTGCAAACCGGAGCCAGTCTTGCCATATCCAACTTCATTCAGCAATTGCAGCGCCTTAATCGATTTATCAAACACGCCATCGCCACGCTGCGCATCAGTACGGCTGGCAGCAAAATATGGCAACGACGATACTACCTGCACCTTATGTTCTTTAAAGAAAAGCGGCAGGTCGTGGTACTTTTTATTCGCCAGGATAATGGTCAGGTTACAGCGAACTATAACTTGCTTTCCAAGCTTCGACAATTCCTCTACAAACCACCTGAAGTCCGGGTTCATCTCCGGTGCACCGCCAGTCAGATCTATAGTTGTGATGTCGGGAGAATCTACCAGCGCATCCAGGCACAGCTGCATCGTTTCGCGGGTCATAATCTCTTTACGGTCCGGGCCTGCATCAACGTGACAATGGCGGCAGGTCTGGTTGCACATTTTGCCTACATTCACCTGCAGTATAGTTGCGCCCGTTGGCTTTAGCGGGTATAAATCATGCTGCTGTAACTGTGCTGCAAACTCCGGGAACTGCGCGCCCTGTTGCAGTACCGTAAGCTGGTAAGCCGGTTCTGATAATTCGTGTTTCTGCCTGTGTAGCGATGTAGCCGAAAGCGCCATAAATTACATGGTAAGTTCTTTGATCTTGTTCATCATTTGTACGCCGTGCACCAGTGCCGCACCGCCTTTTATAGCTGCCGCCACATGCACTGCTTCCATCATCTGGTTTTCGTCAGCGCCTTTCTGCAAACAATCCGACGTGTAGGCATCAATGCAATACGGGCACTGCACCGCATGCGACACCGCCAGTGCGATCAACGCCTTTTCGCGGGCTGTCAGTGCGCCCTCCTTAAACACTTCACCGTAATAATCGAAAAACTTGTTGCCCATTTCAGGCTGAAGTTGTGTTATATCGCCAAACTTTTTCAGGTCGGCCGGGTCGTAATAGGTCTTTTCCATAAGTTATAACTGCATATCTGTAATAAAGCGGCAACAAGCGGTATTGTTTGCTGTTACCTGTATGTAAATCTACGTCAGCCATTACTGAAAACTAAACTATAACTTAAAAAATACCGAACGGCTGCTATAGATTACTGTCATAAACTATAGTTCAGATCGCTATAGTTTGTAGTCTGTAAGACTGGCGTTGCGTATATTTACTTTTGATATTAACACGACACTATGGCCATCCAAACTATGAATCCGGCCACCAACGAGGTGGTAAAAACATTTGAACCGCACACTTCAAAAGAGGTCGAACAGAAAATTGAATCTGCTGATAAAGCATTCCGAAACTGGCGAAAAACCACTTTTGCAGAACGCGCCAAACTGATGCAAAAATGTGCCGGCATACTTGATAACGATGCAGAAAAGTATGGCCGCATCATTACCCTCGAAATGGGAAAACCTTTGAAAGACGGTATTGCTGAAGTTAAAAAATGCGCCCTTGCCTGCCGCTACTATGCTGAAAATGCAGAAGACTTTCTGAAGGATGAAACTATAGAAACTAAAGCAGAAAAAAGCCTGATCGCTTATGAACCGCTAGGCGTTATTCTAGCCGTTATGCCCTGGAATTTCCCGTTCTGGCAGGTTTTCCGCTTCCTGGCTCCTGCGCTTATGGCTGGCAATACAGGTTTACTAAAGCATGCCTCAAACGTGCCCCAATGTGCGCTGGCCATAGAAGAGATCATCCGTAAGGCTGGTTTCCCTGAAGATGTATTTTATACGTTGCTAATAGGCTCTAAAGAAGTGGATGCTGTGATCGGTCATCCGGCAGTAAAAGCAGTAACCTTAACCGGAAGCGAAGCAGCAGGTGCCCATGTGGCGGCCACAGCAGGAAAAGAGATTAAAAAGACAGTTCTCGAATTAGGCGGCTCCGATCCATTTATAGTGTTGGCTGATGCGGACCTGGAACTGGCAGCTCAGAACGCCATGAAATCAAGAATGGTGAATACGGGCCAGAGTTGTATTGCTGCCAAGCGCTTTATAGTTGTAGAAACGATTGCCAATACTTTCCTGGATAAGATAAAAGCTAAGATGGCAGCTCTCAAAACCGGCGACCCACTGAAAGACGATTGCGATTACGGCCCGATGGCACGCCCCGACCTGGCAGAAGAACTACAGGAACAGGTTGAGCAATCAATAAAAAAAGGGGCAAAAGTTGTGTTGAAAGGTGGCCGCGAAGGCAAGGACAGTGCGTATTTTAAACCGATGATCCTGAGCAATGTGAAGCCCGGCATGCCTGCTTACGACGAAGAAATGTTTGGCCCCGTAGCCGCTTTTATTGTTGCCAAAGACGAAGACGACGCCATCCGCATCGCAAACGACTCCCGCTTCGGTTTAGCCGGCTCCGTCTGGACTAAAGACCACGAACGCGGCTTAAAAGTTGCCCGCCAGGTAGAATCCGGGGCTATGTTTGTGAATGCCATGGTTGCCTCCTCACCGGAAATGCCTTTCGGTGGTATCAAAAAATCCGGTTACGGCCGTGAGTTGTCCTATGTAGGCATCCGTGAGTTTGTGAATCAGAAAAGTATCTGGGTAGGGTAAGAAGTTGAGGAGTTAGTGAGTTAAAGAGTTTAGGATTCAATGATTTAAAAAACTTATAACTCTCTAACTCCTAAAATCTCTAATTCTTAAACTATAAATATCCCATCAGTTTATACACCATATAACCGGCTATTTCATGAATGAGCAGGTGCCAGTTGCTAAGCGAGCCTGCATTCGGAACTATAGTTTCGTCGGGGGTAAGGTAGCGCGGGGCGGAGTAAAAGTCTGTACTATAGACGTCAGTCTCTATGCCTGCTTTTTTAAAGCACGCTGCAGAGCGGCGCATATGAAACGCTGAAGTTACCAGCAGGCGCTTTTTCCATTCCGGGTGTTCTGCCAGTAGTTTTGCTGTGTTTACAGCGTTTTCGTATGTATTGCGGCTGTTGCTTTCGGTAATAATATCTTCTTCGGCCACGCCAGCCATCAGCAGTACTTTTTCGATCTGTTCTGCTTCGGGCACAGCCGTTCCGGTTATGCGTCCATCTCCGCCTGTAATCAGGAATTGCTCTATTTTGCCTAAGCGGTATAGTTGCAATGGGTGTAGAAAACGGTCGGCGCCTTTGTGCGTGTGTATGCGGTCTGGCAGATCTTCTCGGTAGCCGGTTATACCGGTAAGGATGATGGCTACATCGTAATGGCCCACTTCTTTAACCGGAGTTGCTTCTACTTCCCAGGCGCGCCAGGCTTCGTTCTCTAAAAACGGATTAGAAAAAACGATCAGTATAGTTAAAGCCGTCAGCAAAAAGCCTCGCTGGTATTTCGGTTTTTTCAGGAACAGGGCCAGGAAAAGAAACAGCAATACCCATAAAAAAGGCATCAGAAACAGATGTAGCAGCTTGGATAGCAGGAAAAACATATCAGGTTAAAAGATTAACCAAAGCAGCAGAAAAACAATCAGCATTACCAATATGGCAATAACGTCTTTATGCGGTTTAAACTTTGGAAACATGAAGGCTCATTTTGCCCTGCCAAGATAGGAAACTATAGTTAAACCTTAAAACCGATATAGTTTAGAAGAACTTCCGGAACACCCACAGCAACAACGAAAGCAGCGCACTCAGAAGCAGCATGGTCGTGATCGGAAAATAAATACGCACGTTTTTCTTCTCCACTTTTATATCGCCGGGCAGGTTGCCAAACCAGTTCATCTTGTCGCCGGCAAACCAAATCAGCAACCCGACAACAACTATAATTACCCCAACTATAACAATATATTTTCCGGCTGGCTGCATTGTTTAAAAGTTAAAAACTAAGGCTGGTGCCAATCCCAAAGCTCATGATATCCCAGGCTGTAACAGTCTTATCTTTTACTGCCGATGTTACAATAAGGTCATAGGTTCCTACCTCGCCATACAAACTGATCTCTTTAAAATTGCCAACATCAATGCGCTTATTTATAGCTGTACCTAACCCACCTGTCAACCTGAAACTACTTATCCACCAGTAATAATTCTCAGGATAGGAACTGTCCCACGAAGACGAGAACTGGCTCCGGAAATGATAGCTTACCGCCAGGTTAGTGCGAAGCGGAGTCAGGGTATAATCGTTCCCGAGTTCCACTTTCTTAAATGGTTTGTAAATACCCTTAAATGATAGCAGGTGCAATGCCTCTTCCGCATCAAAACGAGGAATATAGCCATATAAAAATTCCGCATTCAGTTTATCATGCACAAAGCTATAGTTTACACCACCTGAGAACATACCAAGGTTGCCAGCATATTGTAGAGTAAGGGCATCAGGTGCATACCATTTGCGTTTTTCAGTATCGGTACTGTCTGGCAGGGTGCCGGCATTGGCTGTATAGGCTGCTCCTAAAAGGGGAAGTAAAAGCAGCAGGTATTTTATAATCGCTTTCAATGTCTTAAATTTTAACGCGTTCAAAGGACACCTTATCTCCTATTACTGTAAAAACAATGTATTCCAGCTTCTCGGTAGAGCCGGCTATAAGGTGAGGGACTATGCTGTTTTCGGGGGTATAAAACTGGTAGGTATGGTTATGGCCGTGCAGCGAGAAACTAACATTATACTGGCTAAGCAGGCGTTCATAAATTTCAGCTTTTTGGGGACCAAACTCGTTGCTGATAGGTGCAATATGCGACATCACAAACACATGTTCATAGTTGGCCGCATCCTTCAGTTCATTTTCAAGCCACACCAGGTCGGGTACTTGTTTGTCAAACTCCAGGTGATTGGTATTAAGCAGAACAAACTTTTTGCCGGCTACTGTGAAGCTGATATCGAATTTACCATACATGGCCTGGAACACCTCTTTGCCATTGTTGATCGCATCGTGGTTACCAACTACCGCCACATAAGGCATCTTCAGTCTTTTCAGTTCATCATGCACCATCGTAAATTCCTTTACTAACCCAAAATCGGTTATATCTCCTCCCAGTAACAGGAAATCTACATCCGGAAAATTACGGTTGATGTGGTTTACAAGTATCTCGTTCTCCTCGTAAAAGCCCTGCGTATCGGCAGTAAGTATAAAGCGGAGGGTATCAGAAGCAGCGATATTGAGCGCCTGTATTTTTTCGATGTTGCGCTGGTTTATCTGCATTTCATCATCGTCGAGGCGTACTTCGTAAGGGCTGTATTCAAACTTTTCGCAGGCCAGCATGGGCAGGGCAAGCAGCAACAGCAAAAATTTATGAATAAAAGTATAGAAGGGATTTCTGGAGTGCATAGACAGGTATATATTTGATAGCATATACCTGCAGTGCAATTATTTGGTTTGGGTTGTTTACGAAATAATTACTTTGTTTTGCCTAAAATCAAATGATCTTATAGTTCTTGTATTCCCAGAGGCGGTAACCGGTTATACTTTCCACAAACATTCTGATCCTATCTTTTAAGCTAAATCGTCTGTAACTCAGGTCGTAATCAAATTTCCAGTTTACCCGGTTTATGCGGCTCTGCATTACGGCTGGGTGCGTTCCTTTAAAAAGTCCAAGTGCGTCCACACCCGAATAATCAAACTCCTCTACGGTGGCAATGTTCTTCTCCACCCACTCATCGGAGTGGTACAGGCGGTTAAAACTTTCGCGTTTGCCCTGCATGGCGCGCGGGTCTTTTACCCAGCCATAGTGGTAGATAAAGGCATCTATCGGCTTCACATTCAGCTTCTCGTTATCGCCTTTCCGGAAGCCCTGCGCATCCTGGTAAGAGTAAATGTCCTTTCGGTTACGCACTACCCGTATCTCGCGGCGGTACCAGCGTGTCGACTCTCCTACATAGTCATAGGAGCCATAAAAGTGCTTATAGTTAAAGAGCAAGCCATCTACCTTTGCATCAGCCTTATACTGCTCCATAGCGGCTTTTATAGTTGGAAGAAACTGCTCGTGCACCACTTCATCGCCTTGAATGTAAAAGGCCCAGTCAGAGTCCGGCGAGATGGCAGCAAAGGCTTTGTTAGTTTCTTCGGCCAGCACGCGGCCACCCTGTCGCAGGGTATCGTCCCAAACGGTTTCGATGATCCTGATCTTTGGGGAATCTATGCTTCGGATCAGGCCCAGCGTATCGTCTTCGGAATTACCAACGGCTACCACCACTTCGTCGCAGATGGGAAGTATAGACTTAATGGCTTCCACCACAGGGTAATCATACTTGATGGCATTCCGGACAAAGGTAAAACCGCTTACTTTCATGGGTAAAAATGTGGCCTGATTTGAGCGTGCAATTTAGTTAAAAGGTACCGATTCCCGCATAAAAGCGTTAAATTTGAATTCTATAGTAACACCAGAAAGGATACAAGAGCTTGAAAGTTTGCATTGCTGAAAAACCGAGTGTGGCCCGCGAAATTGCCAACGTAATTGGTGCCAGAACAAAGAAAGACGGCTATTTTGAAGGTAACGGCTACCAGGTAACCTGGACGTTCGGGCACTTCTGTACCCTGCGCGAACCAGACGATTACCGCCCCGAATGGAAACGCTGGAGCATACACGACCTTCCCATGCTGCCGGAACAATACGGCATTAAACTGATGCAGGACAGCGGCGTGCAGAAGCAATTCAAGATCATCAAACAATTACTTGATAATGCCGAAGAAGTAATAAACTGCGGTGATGCCGGCCAGGAAGGAGAAGTAATACAGCGTTGGGTGTTAACCGAAGCCAAATACAGAAAACCATTCAAACGCCTCTGGATATCCTCGCTTACGGAAGAAGCCATACGCCAGGGTTTTGCCAAACTACGCGAAGGTTCAGAGTTCGACTCGCTGTACCAGGCCGGTAAAAGCCGTGCCATCGGCGACTGGCTGTTGGGTTTAAATGCTACACGCCTGTTTACGCTGAAGTATGCGAACGGCAGCCGGCAAACTTTATCTATAGGCCGTGTGCAAACGCCAACACTGGCCATGCTGGTAAACCGCCACCACGAGATCGCCAACTTTGTGCCGCAGCCTTTCTGGGAGCTGAAAACTGTTTACCGCGATGTAACCTTTGCCAGTACCAACGGTCGTTTCCAGAAAGAGGAAGATGCGCAGAAGATAATGGAGGCCATTAAACAGGCTGAGCTAACTATAACCGACGTCGAGACCAATAAAGGAACAGAAGCACCGCGTAACCTCTTCGACCTTACCTCGCTGCAGATTGAGTGCAACAACAAACTGGGCATGTCTGCCGATGAGACCCTGAAGACCGTACAAAGCCTGTACGAGAAAAAAGTGGTTTCCTATCCGCGTGTGGATACCACGTATTTGCCTGATGATATTTACCCGAAGATACCCGGCATATTGCAGGGCCTTGACAACTATAGAAATGAAGTTGCACCACTGCTACAGGACAAGATCCGGAAGACAAAGAAAGTATTCAACAATAATAAAGTAACTGACCACCACGCCATCATACCTACCGGCGCATCTGCCAATAGTTTGTATGGCCGCGAAGCCGATGTGTATGATATCATTACCCGTCGTTTTATAGCTGCTTTTTACCCGGATTGTATCGTAAGTAACACGACTGTGAATGCAGAATCGGCTGGCTATACTTTCAGAGTTAGGGGTAAGCAGATTCTGGAGCCGGGCTGGCGCGTGTTGTATGGGGCTGAAGATATAAAACCAGACGCTCCCGCTAAAGAGGGTGAAGCTGAAGAAGTAACGACCGGTGTATTACCGCATTTCGATAAAGGGGAACATGGTCCGCACGAGCCGTTACTGGAGAAGAAAATGACCAACCCGCCGAAGGAATATACCGAGGCTACCTTGCTACGCGCCATGGAAACTGCCGGCAAGCAGATGGAAGATGAAGAGCTGAAAGATGCCCTGAAAGAAAATGGTATCGGTCGCCCCTCTACCCGCGCTGCCATCATCGAAACGCTTTACAAACGCCAGTACATCCGCAAAGACAAAAAGAAGATCATCCCAACCCAAATGGGCATCGACCTGATCGGTGTGATAAAGAACCAGACCCTGAAATCGGCGGAGATGACCGGGCAGTGGGAAAAGAAATTGCGCCAGATTGAAGGGGGCGAGTTTAAAGCAGAAGCCTTTTTGCAGGAGCTCCAGAACTTTGTGATCAGCCTGGTGCAGGAAGTAAAATACGATACTGCAACAGTAACAATAGAACCGCAGGCATCTTCCACTTCATCAGCAAAAACTTCTGCTGCACCAAAAGCAAAGAATGCCGCTCCGGCAAAAGATAAACCAGCAGCACCAACCAAGGGACTTGGCTCCTGCCCTGCCTGCCAGCAAGGCTATATTGTCAAAGGTTCCTCAGCGTATGGTTGTATCCGGTACAAAGATGGCTGTCGTTTTTTAATTCCGATAGAGCAGTTTGGAAAGCCCCTGAACGAGAAACAGGTAACTGCGCTGCTAACCAAAGGCAAAACACCAACTATAAAAGGATTAAAAGGTGCAGATGGCAACAGCTTTGATGGAACCTTAAAGTTGAAGGACCAACAGATACAAGTAGAAGTAGCTGAAAAGAAACAAGCCGCAGACCCATTCGCGACCTGCCCGCGCTGTAAGCAAGGCAAATTGCTGAAAGGCAGTACAGCTTATGGTTGCAGTCGCTTCCGGGAAGGGTGCCAGTTTAAGGTGCCTTTTGAGATAGGAGGAAAAACACTTTCTGAAAAACAGATCGCTACGTTACTTACCAAAGGCAAAACCGGGAAGATAAAAGGCTTTATCTCACACAAGACCGGCAACGCTTTCGAGGCTTCGCTGGCTATAAATGACCAGTGGCAGGTAGTATACCAGTTCTAAACTGGTTAGCTATTGTGGCAACTAAAAAGGGCAACTGCTATAGTTGCCCTTTTTTTATGTGTAAAGCTGTTTGCCTTAATTAACTATAAAATTCACCTGCTCTTCCGATACATTTGTGCGGCCATCTGTTGCGCGAACCACTATTTTGTATGGTCCTGGTGCCAGGTTCTCCACAGAAACAAGCGTATCAAAATCAACAACATTTTTGCGCGACATTTTGCTGTAAGTTATAAAGCTTGTTTCATCACCTTTTACAGAAACATCTACTTTTACAGCATCCTTATCCACAGCTGTTACATAAATGCGGAGTCCTTTTGTTTGGCTTACCGATTGGTTGTTGGTAGGGTTGTTAATGGTTAAGCTCGGGTTAGAGCCATCTGGCGCCATACTATCCTCCTCCAGAAGGTCGTCGCAACCCGATAAGGCAACTATAGCAAGCATAGCGGCCAGCATTGTTTTCAATTTCATGGTAATATTGGCTAAAAGTTAATCTACTCAATGAGCTTATAACTAAAAAATACCATTTATTAGTTCAAGCCCGCACCCTGTTAAAGTGATTCTAAAGTACAAACCATTTAATTTACAGCCAATTAAGAACAAGATTATTTTTTTAAAAACTACACAAAACAAACTATATTATTTTCATAGTGCAAATACATACAAAACACAGCATAAAGAACTGTTAATGCCTGGGTTAAAGAGGAGAAAAACAGCTCTTGTTTTATAAAATCAGTACCAGATTTGTCTTGCATAACTATAGAAAATCTGGTGCTTGCAGTACAAATTTTATAATTACACCCTGCCCGTTAGCCAGCCTTACCTGGTGCTTTTCTGATAACTAAATGCTAAATGAGCCGTAAAAAAACACGTTGCATTGGCATAAGCCCGGCAGCATTTATAATTGAATTTTTTGTTAATCGAAAACCCAAAAAATCTATGAGAAGCTATGAAAACTCGGGTTACAACCCGTACAACGACAATTATCGAACTGAGTCCAGAGGCTCGTCAAGTAATTCCTTTTCCGACAATTTAAATAGCAGTAGCAGTGATTATAGAAACAGAGCTAACCGAACAGGCTCTACTTTAGGTTCTGGCCGCGACTATAGTTCAGGTTCAGGATATGGCAGCGGCTCTACGTATGGCCGCTCAGCTGGCTCTACCGGCAGCAACTATGGCACATCAGGCTATGGCTCTTCCGGATATGGTTCGTCTTCTGGCTATGGCTCATCAAACTATAATAGAAACATGGGTACTACAGGCTCACGCTACGGAAGCGACTACGACCGAAGCGGCCGCGATAGCTGGGACCGTACCGGCGACAAAATTGAAAATGCATGGGACCGTACCAAAAATCGTGTTTCAAATGCATGGGACCGCATGACAGACGATGATGATTACAATAGAAACAGGAGCTATGGCTCATCATCTGGTTATGGCACCAGCAACCGTTACGGCTCAGGTAGCTCTAACTATGGTTCATCAAACTATGGCAGCACTGGTTCCGGCTATGGCTCTGGCACATCTAACTATGGCTCAGGTTATGGTAGCTCCAACTATGGCCGTGGCACTTCTTATGGCAGCATGAGCACTGGTACTACAGGCTATGGTTCAGGCAACTATGACAGAAGCTCAAACTATGGCACTGGCAGCTACGACAGAGACCGCAACATGAGCGACTATAGCAGAGGCTACCGCGATAGAGACGAAGACAGAGGCTTTTTTGACCGTGCCGGTGATGAGATAAAATCATGGTTCGGAGATGAAGAAGCAGAACGCAGAAGAAGAATGGATGAGATGCGTGACCGCGAGCACGATAGCGACTACAACCGCTATGGGAGCAGCAGCAGATCATCATCAGGTACCTATAGCGGACCTCCCTACTCTTACGGATCATCTTCGCGCAGAGACTATGAGTGGTAGAAATTACAACCGGCCCCGTTATACATACGGGTACCAATGGTAATTACTACATTTGAATAGTGGATGAAACTCCACAAAAAAAGCCTTGCTGATATATTGCAGCAAGGCTTTTTTATTTGCACTTTTGCTGCCCTTAAAATTCAAAATTATGCAAGCCTTGCATTGCTTCATTCAGGCGTTGCAGCAGTTTAGAAAAGAACTATTAGAAATTATACTCATGAAGAAAATTGTACTATTGCTTTGCTTTTTCTCCCTCACATTTGCTGCATCGGCACAACAGCTTGGCATTAAGGCTGGCGGAACTTATTCAAATTTCAAAGGCGATGACGCGAAAGATTATGATCACCGTTTAGGATATGCGGCCGGTTTGTTTTATCAGCAGCACATTAACGAACTGATCGGGATACAGATGGAAGCGATCTATACCTCACGCGGAGCCCAAAGAGAAGCAGCGAGCACCGAAGACAGATTCAGATTAAATTATGTAGATGTTCCGGTGTTGCTCCATGTTTCGGCTGGCGGTCTGTTCTTCGACCTGGGTCCACAGGCATCGTTCATGGTTAAAGCAAAACGTGTAACCGAAACTACTAACAACAATACTACAGTATCTACCAAAACCGATATAACCGACCACCCTTATAGCATTGACCTTGGTTATGCAGCCGGCATCGGTTACCGTGGCGCCAGCAACATTGGCCTGGAGGTACGTTACACAGGCGGCCTGAAAAATATTGATGATGAAGGTCCGTTTGTAGGCCAGGAGCGTCGTAACTCTACTATTTTCCTGATGCTGAGCTACCTGTTCTACTAATACATTCGCAGGCAGCAACTGCCATATAACAGAAAAGCCCCGGCCATAAACCGGGGCTTTTCTGTTCAGGTTCAGATTGGTGCAGAATTAAACCATTTCACTTTCTTCAGTTACACTATAAATGTGTTCGTAACGCTTAAACGAGTTTATATCTACATTCAGGTCGCGTAACAAGCCTTCTTTCAGGTCATACACCAGACCGTATAGTTTCGGAGGGTTATCGGTTAGCATGGCATTCTGGATGATGGAGGTTTTGGACAAGTTGTGTACCTGCTCGATCACGTTTAACTCTACAAGGCGGCGCAGGCGGGTTTCCTCATCGTATATGCTCATCATTTCGCGTTCGTGCAGACGCATCATATCTTTTATATTACGAAGCCAGTTATCTATCAACCCGAACTGTTTGTTGCTGGCCGCAGCCGCTACTCCGCCACAACCATAGTGGCCGCAAACTATAATATCTTTTACCTTGAGCACTTCCACGGCATATTGGAGTACCGAAAGCAGGTTCATGTCGGAGTGCACTACCAGGTTGGCAATATTACGGTGTACAAACATTTCGCCTGGGCCAGTACCCGTAATAGCAGACGATGGTACACGGCTGTCGGAGCAGCCTATAAATAAATAACGTGGCTCCTGCCCCAGGGCTAATTTGTTGAAATAATCCGGATCCTCCTCCAGTTTACCAGCTACCCATTTCTTATTGTTCTCTAATATCTTTTTCATGCTATAGTTCAGTTATAATATGCACTGCTAACTTACTTTAAAACAGGTGTTAGTGTACTTCCATGGCCGTTACTGCGGGCACATTCAGTACTTCCACTACGATGTTACGCTCGTGAGCAGTCTGTTTAAACTCCTGTATCGCTTCCAGCACATCGTAATCTATAAACTCTGAGTTCTCACCATCGATGATCACGTGGCTGTTGGCTGGCATATGGTCCAGGGTTAGCACAATGCTGGCTTTGTTAAGGAACGATACGTGCTCGCTCAGTTTGATGCGGATAAGTGCTTTGTCTTTCTGCTCCTCTTCGTGGTAAAAGTAAGGCGACTTATAGTTTGCTTTCAGAATATAGAAGATACCTACCGCCAGACCAACACAGATACCTACCAACAGGTCAGTGAACAAGATGGCAAGGATAGTAACGATGAACGGAATGAACTGCTCGGAGCCTAGCTTGAACTGCCCCTTAAATAATGCTGGCTTTGTAAGTTTAAAACCAACTATAAGCAACACCGCGGCAAGCGCAGATAAAGGCACCTGGTTCAGGAAACCGGCCATCAGCACCACAGAAAGTAACAGTAACAAACCATGAAAGAAGCTTGACAACCGGGTTTCGCCGCCGGCTACTATGTTAGCTGAACTACGCACAATTACCGCCGTCATTGGTAAACCACCAACAAGGCCGCTCAGCATGTTACCTACACCCTGCGCTTTTAACTCCCGGTTGGTTGGCGTGCGTCGTTTGTGCGGGTCCAGTTTGTCGACAGCTTCTACGCTAAGCAATGTTTCTAAACTGGCAACTATAGCTATGGTAAACGCCACCACATAAACCGATGGATTGGTAAAGGAGGCAAAGTCAGGTAAGCGCAGTTCGTTGCCAAAATCCTGGAAACTGGAGATGATGGGCAGGTTTACCAGGTGGCTGCTTGAAATGGCCAGTTCCGGGTAAAAGTTAAGGAACAGCGCATTTATACCAACTGACGAGAGTACAACTATAAGTGCACCCGGTATAAACTTAAACAGCTTTACACGCTTAAATGCAGGGGTATCCCAAAGTAAAAGAATACCCAGCGAAACAAGTCCAACTATAAAAGCGCCCAGGTTAATAGCAGAAAAAGCGTTAGTGATTCCGGAGAACGTGTTATTGCCATCAAGCTGTATAAAATTCAGGCTACCAAAGAAATCTTCGTCGGCACCCAAAAAGTGCGGTATCTGCTTCAGGATAAGTATAAGACCAATGGCGGCCAACATGCCCCGGATAACCGACGAAGGGAAGTAAAGACCAATAACACCTGCCTTTAAAAAACCCAGCACTAACTGCAACAGCCCTGCCAGCACTACAGCCAGCAAAAATGCCTCATAGGTCTGCAACGTTTCAATACCATTCAGCACTATAACGGTCAGTCCGGCGGCGGGGCCACTTACGCTCAGGGAAGACCCACTAAGCCACGACACAACCACACCACCAATTATACCTGTAATGATACCGGCAAAAAGCGGTGCACCCGACGCCAGCGAAATACCAAGGCAAAGTGGCAGCGCCACCAGGAAAACAACCAATCCGGCCGGGATGTCTTTGGCCAGCGTGGAAAAACGCGTATTCTTATTTGTTTCTGATTTCATAAACTGTTTTAATCTCATGAAGAGACAACGATCGCTCCCGCCCCACAGATGATCTGTAAGGGAAGGAACGAAAGCTGTTAGTCTCACCTAAGCAACAAAGCTATAGCTGCGGTATTAAGTTGGAATTAAAACGAGATTAAAAAGAGATTAAAATTCAGGAACGGGCAGAAATAATTCCGTAAGCCTGTGGTAAAGTCAGCGTTACTTCGGTGCCCTGGTTAATTTTAGAGTGAACTTCTATAGTACCCCGGTGTAACTTTAAAATACGCTCGCTTAACGGCAGACCAATGCCGTGGCCTGTTATATTACGCACGTTATCAGCCCGGAAGAAAGGCACAAAAACGTGTTTCAGGTCTTCTTCATGTATTCCCAGTCCGCGGTCTTTCACGACTAACTTCACATCGTTTTTACCGATCATGATGCGCACGGTAGCACTTTTACCCGAGGGTGAGAACTTAATGGCATTCTCGATCACGTTCACCATCGCAATGAGTAATAAAGCTTCGTTGCCATTAACTATAAGCCTGTCCTCATCTTCGGGCAGTTCTGCAAAATCAATGTCGATGTGTGCATCCGGGCGGCGCTTAATAACCTGGTCGCGGGCCATCCACGCAATTTCATCAAACCTAAGGTAAGCCAACTCTATTTTAGAGGAGTCTATACTTGCCTGGGCTATCTGAAGCAAGCCATTGGAAAGTTCTGTCAGCAGGCGCGCATCTTCTAAGGTAGACTGTAGTACCCGTTGGTATTCTTCGGGTGTGCGGGGCTTCATTAAAGCTACTTCCAGTTCACCCATCATAGTGGTAAGCGGTGTGCGTAGTTCGTGGGATGCACTGGATACAAAAGTGCTTTGCATATCAAAAGCCAGCTCGAGGCGCTCCAGCATTTTGTTAAAGGTTTGGGCCAGGTGCGAGAGCTCGTCTTTACCATCGGCATCGCTCAGACGCATGTGAAGGTCCGATGCTGTGATTTTTTCCACTTCGCTAACCACTTTGGTTATTGGCCGCAGGGCTTCTTTTGCAAACACCCAACCAGCTACCAATACTACTATCAGCGAGCCCAGCAACCCAACTATAAGAATTACCTTCAGGTGTTGCAGTTTTTTTAAACTATAGGCATCCACTGACGAGGCCAGTATCACAAATTCGCCCTGGTTGTCAGTATAGGTTATGCCTACTATCTGCCGTACGTCCTGTTCAAAATGTACTTCTTTCTCCTGGCGCACTTTATCAAGCAAGACTTCACTCACTTCCAGGTCACCGTTGCCTTCTGTAAAAATCTGCTTGTTATCGCTGTTATATATCTTTACTACTTCGTAGGGCAGCACCTGGTAAAAACGGATCTGGTTCATGCGTTTGGTCCGGGCATCGGCTACATCAGCATCAAAAACATATTTAGCCACCACGTGCGCACGACTAAGTATGCGATCATAAAAATCTTCCTGCCTGTAAATGGAGGTAAAATAGTAGATTACCAATGAGAAAAGCACCAGCAGCAAGCTAAAGATGCCAGCAAACTGCATGGTAAGCCTGTTTCTTATTTTCATGCTTCCAGTTGCTCTTTTAGTACATAGCCCATGCCAACAAGCGTGTGTATGAGTTTAGCCGGATGATCTTTATCTATCTTCTTGCGAAGGAAATTTATATACACATCAATCACATTGCTGCCTGTATCGAAAGAGGTTTCCCAGACCTGCTCCGTTATATCTACCCGCGACACGACACGTTCTTTGTTGCGCAACAGGTAATGCAGTAGCGCAAACTCGCGGGCAGTAAGGTTAATGGGCTTGCCTGCACGCGTCACGGTCTTCTTAACTACATCCAGTTCAAGGTCTGCTATAGTTAGTTTTTCGCCGGTATTATTATCCGTGCTGCGTCGGCTCAGGGCGCGCATACGGGCCAGCAGTTCTTTAAACTCAAAAGGTTTTGTCAGGTAATCGTCGGCACCGGCATCCAGACCGGTAATCTTGTCATCGGTGGTGCCAAGGGCCGTTAACATCAGGATAGAGACCGTCGTGTTGTTCTTCCGGATCTCCCGGCAAACATCCAGCCCGCTCATGTGTGGCAATATCACATCCAGAATAATGAGGTCGTACTCGTTCTGCAAGGCCAGTTTAACACCAAAGGTACCATCGTAGGCCTGGTCAACATCAAAAGCCTGTTCTTCCAGACCTTTCTTTATAAAAGAGGCTACTTTGGGCTCATCCTCGATCAACAATACTCTCATGTAAGCTCTGTTTCTTTTGTTATCTTACCAGTGATTTCAGACTATAGCGCATTTCCTGTTACCGCTAAACAGAAAATTCATCTAAAGTTAAGCACAAACATCTAAAACACGTTTGCTACGTTGTTTAAACTATGTCACATAACCACAACCACACGCACCACCATCACCACGGAAGCGGCAATATAAAAGTAGCTTTTTTCCTGAACCTTGGCTTTACTATACTGGAGTTTGTAGGTGGTTTCTGGATAAACAGTGTGGCCGTTATGTCAGACGCCCTGCACGACCTCGGCGATTCGCTCTCGCTGGGACTGGCCTGGTACTTCGAAAAGCTGTCTAAAAAGGGTAGCGACCGTAATTTCTCTTATGGTTATAAACGTTTCTCGCTGCTGGGGGCTGTCATCAATTCGGTTATTCTGCTGGTCGGCTCTTTTATAATCCTATCAGAATCTATTCCGCGCATCTGGAACCCCGAACCGGTTAATGCTCTCGGAATGATCGGTTTTGCCATATTAGGTATAATTGTAAACGGCGCGGCAGTACTCAGGCTAAAAGCAGATAGCTCTATAAACGAACGCGTGGTGCGTTTGCATTTGATGGAGGATGTGCTGGGATGGATCGCGGTGCTGGTTGGCGGTGTCTTTCTTTACTTTTTCGACTGGCCTGCTATAGATCCGCTGCTATCGATAGGTATTACGCTTTTTGTGCTTTACAATGTAGTGAAGAACCTGCGCCAGAGCATGAAGATATTGCTGCAGGGCACGCCAACCAACATAAACCTAGACGAGGTACAAAATCGTATTCTGGCACTACCGGAAATACAATCGATTCACGACCTGCATAGCTGGACACTTGACGGCACCTATAATGTGCTGACGTTGCATGCTGTGATAACTGAAAACCTCCCTTTAGAGCAAACCGAAACTATAAAAACCCGGATCCGGGAAATGATGGCTGACCTGGCTGTGCAACATGTTACAGTAGAGTTGGAAGTTGCGGGATATGCCTGCCAGCACGAGGACTGCAGTAACCCTAATTCTGATTAAGCAATACAGCTTCCCGGATCAGTTCTCCAAAATAAGTTTCGTCAATATCGTCCAGGGTACGGATCTTGATATGAAGGTGCTGGCCATTACGACTCACTAGTTTACGGGCTGGGTCAGACAGCTCTTTTCCGCGGAAGAAGCCGAAGTGGATACCGCTACGCGAAGATGCAAAATAACAAACCGGGCCATAAAAGAAATAACACGGGTAATCCCAACGTACACATTCTTCTAGGTGCGAAACAGATGCATGAATGATGCGACGGATTTCCTGCGCCAAATGCACTTTTTCAGGGTTCAGCTTTTCAATGTATTCATCCACCTGATTTGTGGTAGCCTTGGTTCTCATAGTTATCTGTAGTGGTTTACAACCTCGATAATAGCTCCTAAATATACGACATATTTAATATTATTGTCAATAATTCTGATTCTTGTTAGCGTTCAGTTTATTGTTTTATAGTTAGGGTTTTACCATGTTACGCCGGCGCGAGTCTGCAGACTCGTGACTTATTATAGTGTTGAGTCTCCTGACTCAACTGGCCCGGCAAGGACAAGGCTGAGGTGCCTATAGTTTATAGTTGGCGTAGTCCAACCACCCCAACCTCTACCCCGGAATAAGTCCGGGGTCTAAGACTTGTATAGGCGGGGAGCTTTTCTGCCTTTGTTATAATTGAGATTATTGTTTTATAGTTGGTGATTTAACACCCCTGTAGTCCCCTCAAGGGGACAATTTCTGCCTTTACTATAGTTGGTTTTATAGTTCTATAGTTACAGCCTGTCGCAGGGACAGGTCGCGACCTGTCCCTGCGGAAATACAACCACGATAAATCTCGAAGCTTAGCGGTTCAAACTATAGACGAATTATAACTATGTGAAAGATCGCAGTCTTTGGGTTGAGCGCCTTTGATTTGTTGCGGTGGCGCAGCCAACCGAGGCACGAGGGTAGCGAGAAAGGAGCAGCGCGATGCCCGAAGACGGGGCCTCCCGGCCATGAGGGTACCAAATTACCTATAAAACGATAGGTGAGTAGAGCTACCAGGGTTGGAGGAAATTTGCAAGGATAACTTGGTTCAAGTTGAAAGTCGATTCAACTATAGAACATCAGACGCTAGCAGGAGCTGCGCACACTGCTAGCTCTGGCAACAATATAACATATAGGATTTCTCAACTGCGCTCGAAATGACAATACAAAAACTATAAATGCGCTAAAAGCCTTTGTTCCAACTCATCTAACTGGCAAAAACCCTTCGAGATCAGTTGTGCACCGTGGCGGGTCTGGAGGTAAACACTGGGGAAATTAGTGGCTCCTAAATTAGCTATAAACTCAAACTCCTCATCTAACTGCTGCATCACTTCTTCCGACTCAAACAAAGCCAGAAACAGGTTTTCAGACACCCCAAAAATACCGGCAATTCGTACCAGCACAGCTGTATCGGTTATGTCCTGGCCATCGGCGAAGAACGCGGAATGCATGGCACGAAGTACTTCCAGGGTTAAAACAGGCTTAAGCAAACGCATGCAAAGCAAGGCCCTGCAGGCAGGCTCTGTCGCAAAAACGTATCGCTTCTGCAGGAAAAACCGGAAATCGAAAGGGAGGTGTGTGCGTTGCTGTACCCAATGCCAGTTGGTAGCGATTCGCTCCCTTTCTTCGCGCTGCAGAGGTTCTGTGGCATAGGCCTGTAAATTACCTAACCGCACCTGCACCTGCAATCTGCCCCGCCACAATGCTGCCAGTCTGCGAACCACCGCTGTAAAACCGTAGCACCAGGCACACATCGGGTTTGTAACGTATATTATAGTTGGCGTATTGGAAGTTTGAGACATAACCAGCAGTTGTTTATAGCCTATAGTTTACCAAACCCAGTGCAAGTAGGTTTTATAAATTCAACGGAAGGTAGTTGTTCGTTATACAATCTGATATATTGGCCTCTTAACTTTTATAGTTGTTTAAAGGATCGAATTCATAATTCGGTCTACTATTTATAGATCATTTTCACGGTCATGCCACCGTCTATAGTTATACTTTGACCCGTGATAAAACCAGCTTTATCGGAACAAAGGAAGAGGGATGCTTCGGCTATATCTTCCGGGGTACCGACCCTGCCAACCGCATGCTGTTCTTTGTCATCTTTGGTGTGCTGGGGTTTGTATTGCTGGCTTTTTTTCTGCCAGTTACCAGTTTCAATCCAGCCGGGTGCAATGGCATTTACCCTGATCCTGTCTTCGGCCAGACTTATGGCCAGCGAATGTGTAAGTGCTTCCAGGCCACCTTTTGAGGCCGAATAGGCAAACGTGTTTGGTTCCGACATAAAAGCCCGCGTACTGCTGATGTTCAGGATAGCCCCATGCTCCGCTTTGCGCAATAGTGGCAAGCCATATTTGCAACACAGCACCGTACCACGCAGGTTAACAGCCATGATCCTGTCAAACTCCGACATCAGCATTTCACCCAGGTCGCCCATAAACGGGTCGGCTATACCGGCGTTGTTGATAAGCGCTTCCAACTGGTTATACTTCTCCCCTACCTGTTGCATCAGAACTGCCACTTCATGTTCCTGGCTGATATCGCAGATTATAAAATCAACTTTCAGCTTCTCCTTTTGCAGCCTTTCCACAGCTTCCAGCCCTGCTTCTTTGTCGGCATCAGTTATCACTACATTTGCACCCTCGCGTGCAAAGGCCTGCGCCATGCCCAGCCCAATGCCCTGGGCACCTCCGGTTATCAGAACAGTCTTGGTTTTATAGTATGTGTTGGTCATAAATATTCATTGCTAATGCTTATACTAACTATAGTTTAGCCATCAGGTTATCATCAACTAGTATAAAATATAGATTTTAAAAATATTTCATCCACTATACTTGACTTTACGTAAAGCATTATTAACTTTGAAACTCAAAGTACTTTAACATGAATCAACAGCAAGACCAGTTAGCAGACCTGCACGAGATCCGAAAGATAATGGATCGCTCTTCCCGGTTTATTTCGCTCAGCGGACTTTCAGGAGTGGCAGCCGGTGTTTCGGCGCTTTTGGGTGCAGCGGTGGTTAAATGGTACCTGGTTACAAACAATATCGTGTATAATGAGATAGTTGGCCTCACGCTTACCAGAGAAGCCATCTTTTTTATACTGGCAGTAGCGGGCATTGTTTTTATACTAGCCCTTAGTGCTGCAACGTACTTTACAGCACGTAACGCCAAAAAGAACAGCCACCGCGTTTGGGATAGCAAAACAGAGCGCATGCTGATCAACCTGTTTATACCCTTGGCAGCTGGTGGCGTTTTTTGTTTAGTATTGATGTACCACAACCTGTTTTACCTGGTGGCACCGGTAATGCTTATTTTTTATGGGTGCGCTCTGCTAAATGCCAGCAAGTATACTCTGAGCGATATCCGGTACCTTGGTATTATTGAGATCATATTGGGACTGGTAGCCAGCTTTTTTGTAGGATATGGCTTACTGGCCTGGACGCTGGGTTTTGGGGTACTGCACATAGTGTATGGTACGCTGGTGTATTTTAAGTACGAACGCTAGCAGACCTGTGAAAGATTATCTTGAAAATATAAACAAGGCCTTCGAAAGCAAGGCAAGACTAGGCATTATGTCGGTGTTGATGGTGGAAGACCGTGTAGACTTTAGTACTTTGAAAGATACGTTGCAATTAACAGACGGGAACCTGGCCAGCCACCTGCGAGCGCTGGAAGATGCCGAATATCTGCGCGTAGAAAAACAGTTTGTAGGCCGAAAGCCAAACACGACTTACCACGCTACTGAAGCAGGACGAAAAGCTTTTAACAACCATTTGGATGCATTGGAGCAGCTTATTTTAAACAACCGGAAAGACAACTGATATTTTTTTTATAGCTACACTTTGCATTTCAAAGTACTTTAAACAAGAATTATTTTTTCAATACGATTATCATGACAGAAAGAAGTGAATACCAGAATCAGCCAATTCATCCAGTATCAGTAGGAAAACTGATGCTGATAGGCGCAGGTGTAGGTTTATTTGTAAGCCTGTTTTTCGTGCTTGCAGGGCACCCAGACCCAGACTGGTCTAAACTATGGTGGATCAGGCCGCTACTCGTAATTCCGGCTGCCGGCGCCTTAGGAGGGCTGTTTTATTACAACATGGATCATTTACGGGCTCAGGGTGGCTGGCGGGAAATTATAGCCTATATGCTAAGCCTTGTGGTATTCATTGTGGTACTGTGGCTCGGAACTGTTCTGGGGCTGGCTGGGACTATGTGGGACTAACCCTCTCCTACTAATCAGCATAAAAACTAACCTAAAATTTAAACACGACAACATGACTAACCAGGAAAACCTTCAGGAAGAAACAGCAGTGAACGACGGCTCTACTGCGATAGCCATTATCAGCTGGATATTTGGCCTACTCTTTTTGTTCATAGGAATAGTGAACACATTTTGGGGCGGCGACACTGGTTTCGGAATTTTCATTGTGCTGCTTTCGCTCATCTATTTTCTCCCGGTTAATGACATCCTCTACAAAATGACAGGCTTTACCATTCCTAAAATGTGGTTAGTAAAGATACTGGTGGGCCTTTTCATTATCTGGGCTGCCATGGGCGTCGGGGAGCTATTCGACAAGATCGAAATGATGACCAACTCATTCTAAAACTATAGTTTTCAAACACTTAAATAATTCTATAACTTAAAAACAAAACGATTATGATTACGCAAAACAAAAGACTTACTGGTATAGTGCTCGGAGTAGCATTCTTACTATCTATTCCATTAATAGCTATGCAGTTTACAAACGAAGTTAACTGGGGTGTATTTGACTTTATAGTGATGGGCGTCTTATTACTTAGTACCGGACTTGTGGTGGAACTTGTAATTCGGAAAGTAAGAAACGCTGATTACCGCATCGGCTTAATTGCAGTTATTCTGGTAGCTCTTTTCCTGATCTGGGCCGAACTGGCAGTAGGTATCTTCGGGTCGCCATTTGCCGGAAGTTAAACAATAAAAAACTGGAAACGAGTAGCTTAAGGCTTATCAAACTTAGATAACACTATAAAATAAAGTAATCATGGAAGATAAAATAACAATGCATAACAGACCAACTATATGGATTATAGTTGGTTGGATTTTCGCACTGATTGTGGTTACGATCGGCGTATTGAACCTGTTTTTGGTGCACCCGGTTCCGGGAATTGCTTACCTGCTCATCTCGCTGGTTTACTTTCCTCCGGTAAATAGCTACATCCGAAGCAAGTTTGGTTTCGGCATCCCGGCTATAGTTAAGATCCTGTTGGGCATTGTGCTGATCATGTTTACGTTAGGCGTAAGTGATCTGGGCGATATGATCGACAAACTATAGCTCTCCGGTACCAGCAGGTTTTAGCAACATACATCTTTAGCTATAAAATCATCAGCCATGAAAAATGAGATACTAACCCACCTAAACGACCCAAGTGAGCTCGAAAAGTTATACCGTAACAACAGGGCTCCTTTTACGCAGGAGTTCAGATCCATTTATCCGGACCTAAGAGGCAATCTGCTTGCTGATTTCTGGAACGAACGGCTTCGTTACGAAAGCGACGACATTTCCTGGGGCACTGGCCGGGATCTGCTGTTGGTATTGCTGGCATCGCTGGTAGCAGGATTTATAGCTAAGGTACCGGCCTTTTTACCAGTAGAGGAAGAATTTTTCTATCCCAGAAATATCGGCTTCATCGTTTTCCCGCTGCTCACTGCCTATTTCGCCTGGAAAAACAAGCTTCAGGTAAATAAAGTAGCCTTGTTAGCCGGACTTACCCTTGTGGCTCTGGTTTACATTAACCTGCTGCCCGGCACTCTGGAGAATGACACCCTGGTACTGGCCTGCCTGCATTTGCCACTGCTGCTCTGGGCAGTGTTGGGTGCCGCCTATACCGGCAATGAATTTAACAACTATAGCAAGCGGTTGGGTTATCTCAGTTTCAATGGCGACCTGCTTGTCATGACGGCGCTCCTGGTAATTGCTGGCGTTATAATGACGGGTATTACGATTGGCCTTTTTGCAATAATCGGGTTACAGATAGAGGAGTTTTATGCGGAATATGTCGGGGTGTTTGGTGCTGCTGCCATTCCTATAGTTGCGACGTACCTTACCCAAACCAACCCCCAACTGGTAAACAAAGTATCTCCGGTCATCGCCAAAATTTTCAGTCCGCTGGTGCTTATCATGCTTACCATTTACCTCATCGCGATTCCCTTTTCCGGCAAAGACCCTTACAATGACCGCGAGTTCCTGATACTTTTCAATGTGCTACTGGTGGGAGTGATGGCACTTATCTTTTTCTCCATCGCAGATAACTCCCGGAAAGAGCAGGATGCCACCAGCACCTGGATACTTTTTCTGCTGGCTATAGTTACCATCATTGTCAACAGCATTGCCTTGTCAGCTATCATGTTCCGGATTGCGGAATGGGGCATTACACCAAACAGGCTGGCCGTTTTAGGCAGCAATATTCTGATATTATTCAACTTACTGCTGGTTACGGGCTCACTTTTCAAAGTAATTACTAAAAAGGGTGATATCGCAGCATTAGGCAGGGCAATTGCCGCTTACCTGCCGATTTATTTTATCTGGGTGATTATCGTGGTATTCCTGTTCCCGGTGCTGTTTGGGTTTATGTAAGCTCACGACTTTTCACGCCTCCTTTCTTTTCAAAAACTATCCATTTACCTGCCTCTAATGTGGTAGACACCACAACTATGCCAAAAAATATGCAAACACTGATCAAAGAAATACCTGTTAAAACCGAGCTTAAGCTGAAGTTTATTGGGGTCGGGCTGATTATAGTTTCCTTCCTGTTATTTATGCTTCCGGAGTGGGGCGTTGGGGCAACAGATGAGGCATCATTCGGGCTGTTCTGGATAAACTATAGTTTGGTTGCCGTTTACTTTATGGTGATGTTCTCACAAGGGGTATTTTCATTTAAAAGGCCTTTCCAGCACCTGCAATACCTATATCTGTATCTGGTACTTTTTATCATCAGCTGTTACTCGCTTAACCGGCAGATGAGCATTTTTCAGGATTCTGTTCCCTGGCTGGAGGCATTTGTTACACTCTTCTGTGTTACCCTGATGGCCTATAGTTTCCGGGATCGGTTACCGAAACTCCTGAACCAGTTGCTGCTCTTTATACTTGGTGCCAGCGCTATCCTTTGGGTGTCCTATGCCATTTACATGTTGCCACTTTACATCATCAGTATTTTCGGGGTGTTGGCGTTGGGGATGTCGTTGCACACTTATGTGCCGCTTTGGGTGGTGCTGGCTCTGGGTTTTGGGGTGTACAAAGCAGCCTTGGAGGACAGACAATACCTGCGCAGCTTTGTGGCCGGCGCTGCATTTCCTATCCTTTTCGGGGTATTTTATATCTGGCAATGGCAAAACCGCGACGAACAGATTGCCTTTAGCGGGAACGATTATGTGATACAGGAAAATGAAACGCTGCCACGTTGGGTAAAACTAAGCCAGCAATTGCCAGCCGATTACCTGACCGAACGCATGATGAAGACCGACCTGGTGTACCAGGTGCCGAGCGGTGAGTTCAGTATGTGGGATATGCCCAGCGAGAATTTTGAGGAAGTAAAGCGCTACGACCCACTGGTATTCTTATCGGTGCTATTGCTGGGTGAGCCTAACCTGGACAGGAAAGAAAAGATAAAGATTCTGGAAAGCATGTACGATGCCCGCCACCAGGCCGAAGAGCGCCTTTGGTCGGGCAATAACCTAAGCACTGCCAATGTGGTATCGCAGGTGCGCATTTACCCGAACTTTAGACTAGCTTACACAGAGAAGGTGCTGCGTGTGCATAACAACATGACTCACAGCAACAACCAGCAGGAAGCGATCTATACATTCTTTTTACCCGAAGGCAGCGTGGTTACATCACTTTCGCTCTGGATAAACGGCCGCGAAGAAAAAGGCTACCTCACCACAAAAAGCAAAGCACAAACCGCATACAAAACTATAGTTGGCGTAGAAGCCCGCGACCCATCGGTAGTACACTGGCAGGAAGGCAACCGGGTATCTGTCAGGGTATTTCCGTGCACGCCCGAAGAAGACCGCCAGTTTAAGATCGGGGTAACTTCTCCACTGCAGCAACAAGGCGAAACACTCGTGTATGATAACATTTACTTTACCGGGCCAGGAACACAGGGCGCCACCGAAACATCCATGATCTACCTGGACGATAACGTGAGCAGTCTGCAATTACCATCAAACTATAAACTAACGCGTAGCAACGAGTACAAACGCCAGGGCAACTATAACCAGGACTGGAGCCTGCGGTTTAGCACACCTGCATTAGCCAAAGGCGCTTTCAGTTTTGCCGGCAACAACTATAGTATCACAGAGCTGCCTCAGCAGTTTGTACCATTTGAGCCGCAGCAACTTTACCTGGATATAAATGCAAGCTGGTCTGAGAGCGAGTTTGAACAAGTATGGGAGATGGCAAAGCAAAAGCCTGTTTATGCCTGGGATGGGAAACTGGTACAACTGAACGAGCAGAGCAAAGCAGAACTGTTTAACCTGCTGCAACAACAAAACTATTCCCTCTTCCCGCTGCACAAGATCAAAAACCCCGAGCAGGCACTGGTCATCAGTAAAAGTAACGGCGTTTCACCTAACCTCAGCGACCTGAAAGACACCCCGTTTGCAGAACAGATGGCTGAAGGGTTGCCGCAACAAGCAACTATAAGAGTATTTTCTCTTGGGCAGCAACTAGCGCCTTACTTTAAAAGCCTGAAAGAGCTGCGTGTAATTGCGCCCATGCACGGCGGTACAGAACAACTGGCTACCCTATTGCAGAAGCAGCAATTCATCAACACAACTATAGATAACAACTCTGTGCGCCTGGGAGAATCGGGGCTGGGTATAGTTAAAACAAATGCAGCTATAGAAGCCGGTACTGCGCCGGATCATGTGCTGCGCCTGTTTGCTTACAACCACGTGTTGCAGCAGATCGGGGCCCGGTATTTCAGCAAGGATTTTATAGAAGATGAGCTGATTGCAGAAGCCACCCAGGCAAATATAGTGACCCCGGTTTCCAGCCTTATCGTGCTCGAAACGCAGGAAGATTACAAACGCTTCGACATACAAAAAAGTAAAGACAGCCTGGGTAATGCCAGCATGAACGGTTCCGGTGCGGTACCGGAACCTGAAGAATGGGCGCTCATCATCCTGGCTGTTCTCATTATCGGGTTTATCACCTTAAAACCTTACTTTCTGAGATGAAGTTAGCCACGTTACGCCCAACTGAGCAATGGCTGATCCCGTTGCTGGTACTAAGTTTGTACCTGCTGGTCGGTGGATTTTTCCTGGGGGAGTACCTGCTCTGGGACAGCCAATGGATACTGGCGCTGGTATTGGTACCTTTTGTAGCGCAGGTGCAGCTTCAAAAAGTATTTGCACCAGCCCTATTTATCGCAACTATAGCACTTGCTATTCTGGCGGCTACATTGCAAAACAGCACCTTATACTTTTTTACTTTTGTGGTAGCTATTTGGTGTGGGGCGCAGCTTATAGTTGGCAGGATCTCATTATACCCAGTTCTTTTGCTGGCCGTGGCCTCTCCTATCTTTAAGTACATCGCCAACATTCTCAGTTTCCCGCTCCGGATGCAGTTAACCACCTGGGCAGTGGCCATACTTAAAACCATGGAAAAACAGGCCGAAGCTGCAGGTAACATCATTCTTGTAAATGGAAAAGAGTTTTCAGTAGACCCAGCCTGTGCAGGTTTGTCGATGCTGTCGCTGGCCCTGATACTGGCAGTGTTTATACTGGCACACCTGCAACGTACCAACCAAAAAGTTTTGCCCGTTTGGTTTATTGGGTTAATGTTAGGTTTCATGTTGCTTCTGAACCTGGTTTCCAACTTACTGCGCATCCTGCTGCTGGTCTGGTTTGAGATTCTGCCCGACAACCCACTCCACGATGTTTTAGGGTTGCTCTGCCTGCTGATCTATGCGCTTGTGCCTTTCTATTTTACTTCAAAATGGCTGCAACAACACCTGGCTGAAGTCTCACAAACTATAGATCTGAAATCTACTATCAGCTTAAGAGGTTCTTTGCTCCTGAACTATATGTTATTGCTGTTACTGGCAGGCACAGGTCTGAAGATCAGAAGTGAAAAACCTATGCTGGCACTTGAACAGACAGTTCCAGAGTTAAAAGGATTTGAGACCTCCACGCTGGAAAACGGCGTTACAAAGTATAGTAGCGACGATGTGTTGGTGTACCTGAAGCCGGTACAGGCATTTTATTCTACCGAGCATCACCCCTTGATTTGCTGGGAAGGAAGCGGCTATAAGTTCAGGCATGTGCAGCAACGGCAGTTCGGTAACTATAGTGTATATGTGGGCGAGCTACAAAAAGGGAAAGACACCCTTTATACCGCCTGGTGGATGGATAACGGGCAGCACCGAACGATAAACCAATGGGACTGGCGCACCCGCATGCTGAAAGGAGAAGCGAACTTCAGGTTGGTAAATGTAACTGTTGCGCAAAAGCAGGAATTACCACAGGCTATAGTTACGATCATCAAAAACCAGAACTACTATAGCCAGGCAAATACAGCACAAACAATTCTCAGTTCCCGGTAGCATCTTTTAACATAAATTTCAGACCTTTGCCAGCGAAATTTCTAACCTATAGTTTATACATCAATGGCATTTAACGCGCTGAAAAAATTACTGCTGGCCGGTCTGTTCCTGTCTCTTCCGTTCCAGTCGATGGCCTGGGGTATGCTAGGGCACCGTGTTGTTGGCGAAATTGCAGAACGCAACCTGAGCTGCAAAGCAAAAAAAGAGGTAAAAAAGATACTGGGAAGCGAGTCGATAGCAATGGCAAGCAACTGGGCCGATTTTGTGAAGTCGGAGCCTAGCTACAAGTACCTGGATAACTGGCACTACATTAACTTTAAGTCAGGCATGAGCCAGGACGAGTTTACCACTGCCCTGATGGCTGATACTGCTACCAACATACACACGAAACTGAATATGCTGGTAACGGAGCTAAAGAAAAAGGACCTGCCCCAGGATAAAAAGCAAATGTACCTGCGCCTGATAATTCACTTTGTAGGCGATATCCATCAGCCGATGCATACTGGCCGCCCTGAAGACTTAGGTGGCAACCGTGTAAAACTGTTCTGGTTTGGTGAGCCAACCAACCTGCACCGCCTTTGGGACAGCGACCTGATCGAGTCTCAGGACCTGAGCTACACCGAATACAGCACACACCTTAACCACACCACCAAAGCACAGCGCAAAGAGTGGATGAAGCAGCCGGTAAGCCAGTGGTTGTATGAGTCTTACCTGATCAGCAACAAGATTTACAGCGAAGTGCAGCCGGAGCAAAAACTGAGCTACCGCTATAACTACGATAACGTGGAAACCCTGAACAAACAACTGTTAAAAGGTGGCATTCACCTGGCTGGCCTCCTGAACGAGATCTTCGGGTAACTATAATTAAGACCACAAAAAAGCCTCTCAGCTAACAGTAGCTGAGAGGCTTTTTTATAGTTGCAGTTCTGTAAAACTATAATCCCTTTATTTTTTTCCTAACTGGCGCTTCAGTTTTTCTTCAACGCTGTCCAGCAACTGGTACCAGTTATCGCCTTCATCCTGGGCAAAAACATCGTTGCCCGGCACACCCACACGCATTCTTACGCTTTTAGCATTAGTAGCATGGTTTGCTTCTTCCTTAAAATAAACATCCACTGAATCTATTTTACTGCCATGTCGCTTTAGTTTCGAAATCTTCTCACGGATGTTCTCATGGATCACATCTGATAGTTCTACGCCAACAGCCTGTATATCTAGCTTTATACCTTCAAAATTCTCTGTGTGGTTATTCATGGTTGCTTTTAATTAAGTTTATGTGATAAGGTTCTGATGCAGTTTGTCCGGCATTTTACACCTTTAGGTTATGCATAACTAACGTAAAGCCTATAGTTTAGTTAGTCTCAGAACTATAGATCAAACCTCAATTTATAAGTAAGTTGTTGGTGGTAACTATAGTTGTGTCACAGAAATTTACGAACAACTATAACCCTGTTTTCAGCTTCCTACGTTAAATACAGCAAGTTTAACCTCTAAAAGTTGAAGGCTATGAACACCCTACCCATCAACTGGCTTACCGAAGGCTTACTCGATTTTGAATATAAGAAGTATATGCTGCTGGCTTACCTGCAAGCCGTAAAATCCGAGTTCGGGCAACACCGCCTCTATCCTGTTTTCTCAGATCTGATCATGCATTACCGCAACCTGGTGCAGATAAAAGAGCACAAACAGTTGGTGTACGAGCAGTTTCCGCAGCGCATCAGCCGTGCCGATTTTGAGAAACTGGAACTGGTATACAAGAAAATAGTGGAAGACGACGAAACGATGGCGCAGATCGAAGAGATCATTCAGTATGCTTCTCCCCTGTTCAGCGAAACCCTGGAAGAAGGCAAGGAACTATACGAGTTTGTAGAAAGCCATTTAGAGATAACACCGGTCGGTATTACGCCTATTTATCACAACGAAGGCTACCTGTTCCTGGACGCATTTCCGGGCAAGGAAACGCAGGTGTACTTATACCGCATCACAGTTTTTAAGAACACCTACGAGCAGTACCGGGGCATTAATACCGAGCATGTACAAACCGTACGCCGCGGCCTCAGCCTGACCCACGAGAATCTGAAATCGCAACTTTTAAAGGAGCGGAAAGAGTTGCCCAACCCTGCCACTTTTGCGGTAATTTCCAGTGTGCCAGCACCCCTGGAGCAAAGCTTGCTGCCTATTGCTAAACGCAAGTTAGTGAAGTATGTGGCTAAGCTCAGCGCTTAAACTATAGCAGTTCTAAACTATAGGTTATAGTGGAGGTCTTGTAAAGCACCATCGCTACAGAGCAGTATTTCTCCAGCGAAAGTTCGATCGCTTTTCGTACTTTATCTTCGTTAAGATCGCCGCTTAGTTTAAAGTGCACGTTTATGTTCCGGAACTCGGTGTACTCTTCTACTTTTTCGCGGTCGGCAGTTACTTTTATGTCGAAGGTGGTGGCTTCCTGGCGCTGCTTTTTCAGGATCATGATCACATCTATCGCACTACAACCGCCCAGTCCCATCAATAGCATTTCCATGGGGCGGGCACCCATGTTGTGGCCGCCAATTTCGGGGTTAGCGTCCATGTGCACCGCCACACCCGAATTGCCGGTTGCCGCGAAATGAAAATCCTGGTCTACTCGTGTTAAGTTAACTTCCATTGTTCTTCTTTTCACGAAAATAGAAACTCTGCCCTTCCGCTCAAAATAATACTTGTTCAACTATAGTTTTTCGGTCTTATGCAGCTGCAACTATAGTTCCCGGCATTTACCGACCAAGCCCCCTTCCATCCCGACCAAAAATTTGTCGGGTTCTTAAGCCTCTTTATATGGAAATGAAGTGCATTGGTATAATCTGTTTTAGCAGCTCAGAAAAGCAGTTTTACTTTGCATTGTGAAGTTTGGAATAACTCGCTGTAGATGGATCTCAAGAACCTATCCTATATAAAAACTATGAATAAGCATGTACTCTTTTTACTCCTTGGCCTGAGCACAGTTCCTGTGTTTGCGCAAGGTCAGCAGGCGGCGCCACAAGGTCGTCCGACACAGCAGCAGTCAGCAACTATACCAGGTACAACAGCGCCAAAGGGCAACGCTAAAATTAGCGGTGTGGTGGTTGATGCCGACTCCAAAAACCCGGTAGAATTTGCCACGGTAGCGCTTATAAATGTGAGCACCGGCAAACCGATTGATGGAACTATGGCCGACGAAAAAGGTCGTTTCACGATCAGCAAAGTGGGTGTTGGCAAATACAAGTTGCTGGTGTCGTTTATCGGCTACCAGCAGAAAACCCTGAACGAGTTTACTATAAATTCGGATAACCAGGATATGGACATGGGGAGCATTTCCCTTGCTTCGGATGCAAAAAGGCTGGATGAAGTAGTAATAACCGGTGAAAAACCACTGGTTGAGGAAAAGATAGACCGCACTGTTTACAACGCCGAAAAAGATATTACCAACGCTGGTGGTAACGCCGCCGATGTGCTGCAGAAAGTACCTTCCTTGTCGTTGGACACGGACGGCAATGTGCAGCTGCGCGGTAGCTCTAATGTGCGTGTACTTATCAATAACAAGCCTTCTGCTATTATGGCCGGCAGCATTGCCGATGCCCTGAAGCAGATCCCGGCCGACCAGATCAAATCGGTAGAAGTAATTACTTCGCCATCTGCCAAGTACGATGCCGAAGGAACAGCCGGCATCATCAATATCATCACTAAAAAAGACGGTGGCCTGCAGGGCGTAACCGGTTCTGTGGCTTTAACCGGCGGTACACGTGCCAGCAACGGCAACGCCAGCCTGAACGTACGTCGCGGAAAACTGGGAATTAATGCCAATCTGGGGGCCCATACGTTCTACAACAAAGGCGATATGAGCAACATCACGACATCGCCTAAAAACAGTGAGCCATCTGTAAACCGTATGATCAGGAGCCAGTATGGTAACACCACTATAAACGGTATGTTCCTGAATGGCCAGCTTGGCTTTGATTACGATTTTACACCGAAAAACACCTTATCCGGAAGTATACGTACCAACGGCGGGCGTTTTAAAATGAACAACGACCAGAACCAGCTGGTAACGGAAGGCGGCATCGAAAAGGAATCACAGTCGTTCTCTACAGACATCCGAAACCGCAACGAACGCCTGGGCACAGACTATAACCTGGACTTTGTACATACCTTTGCCAAGCCACAGCAGGAGCTTTCTATTCTGTCGCAGTACTCAGTTACCGACGCTGATACCCGCAACGACCAGGACCGTTTCCGTTCCGGCGAGGCTCCTTTCTACCTGCAGCGCAACAACAACGATGGTGGCAACAACGAGCTAACTTTCCAGGCCGACTACGTGCACCCATTCGAGAATAAGCACATGCTGGAAATTGGTGCCAAATCTATCTTCAGAGAAGTGACGAGTTATGGTCTTTTAAGTGACAATGAAGCAGGCGTTGAGGAAAAAGATAAGCTTTCGTTTGATTATGGCCAGGATGTATATGCCGCTTATCTTACCTACGGCTTCGCTATCCAGAAAAAACTGAACGTAAAACTTGGTACCCGCTTTGAGCAAACCGAGATCACCGGAGATTATGCACGCTCTGAAAACGATGGTCCGCTATTGAATAAAGACTATAGCGACGATTATAACAACCTTATACCAAGTGTAGCTCTGTCTTATACCATTAAAGAAAAACACACCCTGAAGGCAAACTATACACAGCGTATTCAGCGTCCGTCGTTGTTTTACCTGAACCCGTTTGAGCAGGAACAGGCGCCGGGTACAGTTGTAAAAGGTAATCCGTACCTGGATGCAGAACTTACTAACCTGTTCGAGCTGGGTTATAGTACGTACTTTAAAACAGCTTCTATCAGCACCAGCCTGTACATGCGCCAGACAGACAACGCTATCGAAACAGTTCCTGATTTCGACGAAGCAACAAACACGACTATCCTGACATTTGATAACGTAGCCCAGAACAAAACATACGGTATCAGCTTGTTTGGATCTGTAAAACCTGTTAACGCCTGGACGATCGGTGGTAGCTCCAATATCTACTTTGTAAATCTGGAGAGCAAAGAGTACTCAAACAGTGGCTGGATGTACAACATTAATGCAAACTCTTCTTACAACTTCGGCAAAGGTTTCAGCGCACAGTTTAACGGAGGCTTTAACTCTAAAAGAATACAGCTGCAGGGTAATTTCGCATCGTTCTCTTACCATAGTTTAGCTTTCAAGAAAGAGCTGTTTGGTGGTAAAGGTGGCCTGGCCCTTGGCCTAGATAACCCGTTCCGCAAGAGCATGGTAATGGAAATCGATGTGAACGCCTTGGATTATGAACAGCACATCCGCATCAACAACTATAACCGTGGCGCCAAAGTAACCTTCGACTACCGCTTCGGTAAAATGGACCAGCAGCGTCCGCCTAAGCGCAAAAAATCGATCCGTAACGACGATACCAAGCAAGGCGACGGCAACGGAATTCAATAAAAATTACTAACCTGTTTAATGAATAAATAAAGCCTCTCCTGTTTCGGGAGAGGCTTTTTACTTTTATCCACTATAAAATGATAAGGCAATTTAAGTCCATTTTTTAAGCACTCCTATCAGCTCTTTATTAGTAAATGGTTTACATAAGTGTCCGTTCATACCGGCTTGTAAACTTTTAGCGATGTCAGCTTTGTAAGCGTTGGCCGAGAAAGCAATTACCGGGTTAATAAAACTGCTGTTACGTAACCTCCGCGCAACTTCCATGCCGTCCATATCGGGCATTTGTATATCCAGAAACACTAAATCTATAGACCGGGTTTTGGCTAGTTGTAAAGCCTCTTCTCCATTGGTGGCTGTAGTTACGGTTGCTCCCATTTGCTCCAGCACTTCCTGCATCAGCAGTACATTTATAGGGTTGTCATCTACTACCAGTATGTGGGTATCTTCTGACAGTTTAAAAGTATTGTCTGTTTCGGTTGTCTCTGGCGCTGCAGCACCTTCTTCCTGATACGCAAGTTTAACTGTGAACCAGAAGGTAGTGCCTGGCTGTTCAGCAGGCGGATTAAGTATCCCTATTTCGCCATTCATCAGGTTCACCAGCTTTTTACTGATTGCAAGCCCAAGCCCGGAACCGCCATACCTGCGTGTGGTTGACTGGTCAGATTGGGTAAACGATTCGAAAATAAGCTCCTGCTTATCCAATGGTATACCAATACCTGAATCTGTTATCCTAAACTCCAGCACAACTTCTCCTAGCAGTTTGTCTATAGTTTGGGCATTACAATGCACATTTATAGTTCCAGCATCGGTAAACTTAATGGCATTAGTCACTAAATTTACAAGCACCTGATTTATACGTGTAGGATCTCCGGTTACAACCTGCGGCACCTCTTCATCAAAAGTATAGGTTAATGCTACATTCTTTTTAGAGGCGAGGTACCTGTAAGGCTCCAGATGAGAAGCTGTTGTACTCCTTATATCAAATGGTATTGCTTCTATTTCTATCTTATCCTGCTCTATCCGGTGTAGGTCCAGTATATCGTTCAGGAGCCTGGCAAGTGTAGTACCCGAAGTTTTGATGAGGTCTACATAACGTGCCTGTGGGTTGTCCAGGGCTGTTTCCCTCAGCAGTTCCGTAAAGCCGATCATGCCGTTAAGTGGTGTCCTGATCTCGTGGCTCATGCTTGACAGGAAACTGCTTTTTGCTTCATTGGCAGCCTCAGCTTTCTCTTTGGCCTCCTGCAGCTCACGCTCTTTATTTTTGAGATCAGTAATATCTTTGGCAATAATCAGGATACCGTCTATGTCCTGTTTGCTGTTTTTGAGATAAGAGAAAGAACAGGATGTGGGAAGGTCTTTCTGATCCTTAGTACGTACCAGGAATTCAGTATTGAGGCATTTCCCATCATTCTCCAGTTTAAAGAATGCCTCCAGCACCCTAAGGCTCTCGGTTTCGTTGAACAGAACTGAAATATGCTCTCCTACCAGATCTTCCTCTTTATAGCCGGTTGCCTCTACCAGGGCTTCATTTATATTCCGTATAGTATAATCGGTGTTCAGGACAAGCAACATATCTACCACGCCCTGGTAAATGCTTTGCATAAAGTCTCTGGATACAGTCGACCTCTTCAGTTCCTGCCCGAGCATACTTATTCCGGCAATAACAGCGTCCATTTCGTTACCAGTCTCCGACAGTTCGAGCTCGTAATCGAAGTTTCCGTTTGCTACTTCCGCTATAAGCGTAATTATCTCCTCTATTCTCTTCTTCAGCACCTGCACTTTTTTGTACTTACCTAAGTTATTGTCTGCAAAGTTCGTTACTCTCTTTCAATCATAAAAGTGATTTCCATCAATTCCAGGTTAAAGTTATCTTTTGCCTGCAAATAGCCCACTTTTGGGTGTAAAGTAGCACCTATTCTTTTCTTTTCAATGGAGGCAGAAATACCGAAGTTGATCTTTGTACAGCCAAGTTCGTTTGCCCTGTTTATTACCTGAAAAAGTGCCTGCCTGTATACACCGTACTCCATAAGGTACTCATAATCCAAACCGATAAGCATTGGGCTGTAGACATTTGCAGCATTTTTGTGGCAGAAACATACAGCAACCGGTAACTGCGTCGCATTGTATTCTTCTTTCAGGTAAAGAACTATAAACTCCCAGTCAGGGCTATAGTTTAATTCCTGAAAGAGCTTCTCCGGAAACAGGAAATTATTGATAGCCAAATTATTATTCTTTACATTCCTGAATAACATAAAGGCATAATCCAGTTCATCGTTTGTTAACCTGCTCTTTACTTCTACCTTATAAAAATGCTGGTTACGTTTAATTTTCTGTACATAATGTCGCCTGTTCTTCTGCGATAGTAAGCTCACATATTCTGCTTCCGTCTGCCCACTCAAATTATCCACCACACAGGATTCCGGTAAGTCTATCTTTACAAATCCCTGGTCAACCATAAACTCATGCATTTCCGGATCGTTGGCTTCAAAGTCTCGGAGCAGTATATTACTTACTCGCTCCTTTTCCTGTAATTCAGCAAGTTCAGTAAAGACCAGTTTGAGAGCGGCTTTCCAGTCGGCGCTTTTACGGTTCAGGTACAGGTGGTTTCCTTCGGTAAAAAGGCTGCCCAACACTATACCTTTAGATGTAAGATAATAAGGATTTACTACACGCTCTTTTTCGATGATCCTGGATACGGATGCCTGCGAGAACATGTCTTCTTTGTGCAGCGCAACTACTACAAAGGTCATGAGCAGCACATGGCCATTTTTATCTTCCACCACATAATACCTGAAACCCCAGTTATTTTCTGGTTCAGAGTTATGGTTGAAAGACTGCTCCAGTAGCTTTACCCCTTCCCAGTCGAACATGCCATTATTGCCGAGATAGTAATTCCAGTCGGCCTGGTTAATCTGTGTTACCGAACTATAGCTTTTTAATGTAAGTCCGTTATCAGCAGTTGTTTCTTCTACTTTATAGTTTGATTCGGCAGCTAGTGGCATTTTAAAAGCCTTCCGGATCTTTTCGTCGGTCTGGCTGGTGGCTTGCAAGGCTTTGTTGAAGTTAGTGCTCAGCTTGCTAACCATCACTTCCATATCTTCAATGGGGTTATTCAGCGAAATCGTTATCCGGATACCAATATTTTTTGCAGGCACTGCCGGGAAAGTTGCCAGATTTACGTAAACTCCATCCTTGAGCAGCTCCTGTACCAGGTAGTTACCCATGTCCATAGTTCCGGTACCTATAAAAAAGATCGGGCTATTGTTTTCGTGCACTAATGGCAGGTTGGTCTGCTTCAGCAGTTCGTTAAAATAAGTTATCCGCTTCTGCAGCTCTTGCTGGTAACTATAGATCTCATCGCTCAGGTGAATCTTTGCCGATGCAAGCGCAGCTCCCAGAGTAGCCGGCTCTATCTGGACTGAGAAAGTAAGCGGACCGCCAAAATTATTTACTTTGTTATACCATTCTTCGTTCGGGAAAATTGATAGCCCTCCGCATGCCCCAAATGCCTTACCCAGGTTAGCAGTTAATACCATTTTGCGGTACAGACCATCTTCCATCTGGCTCATTACATAACCGGTACCGTGCTTGCCGGCCCAGCTCATGCCATGAGCATCATCAACATACAGGTATAGTTGCTCGTACTTTTCGGCCAGTGCTATCATTTCCTTTATAGGCGCATAGTCGCCGTACATCGAGTACACACCATCGGCCATATACCAGATACGTTCATACTTGTTGCGCTGCTTTTTTATGCGCTCTTCGAGCATCTCCAGGTTATTGTGCCTAATCATTTCTACGGTTACTCCCTGGCTCAGAAGTTTTTTTACCGCCTCCTGAATGCTGGCATGTGCCTGGTGGTCGAGTATTACAAGATCGGTTTGACGGATGAGGCCTGGTATAGTTGTCTGGTGGGCCAGCGTGCAGTTTTTAGAGATTACCACAGGCGCATTATACATCTCCCTGATGAGGCCTTCCAACTCCCGATATAATGGATTAGATACATAGGTGCGCGACATCGGGAATTGTGTACCATAACGTTCAATGGCATCTATAGCGCCACGTTTAAGTGCAGGATGATGCTCCAGCCCCAGGTAACCACAGGTCCCGAAATGTAGCACTTTTTGTCCATTCAAGGTTAGTGATTCGCCTGTCAGCGATTCATCTTCAGCATGCAAATGTATAATTCCTTTCTTTTTAGAAACAGACAGAACAGAGTCTACCGTATCTATAATGTTATTATATCTGATTTTTGCCACTAATTTTAGTATTATTGCTAATTAGAAATCTCTAACAACATTGCAAAGGAAAGTATTTCACTTTATTGAAATAATTTGAAAAAGAATAAAGCATCGGCTGAAACACCTTATGTCAGGATGTTTATAGAAAGTGGCATTTTGCACTTTTACTATAAGAAGATCGACAATCTGGACTTGGGAGTAGCCCAATTGTGTGTAAAAGACAGAATGGAATACACAGATTTTCAGGATTATCCCTGCCTAATAGATGCTATCAGTATAAAACACTTTACCAAAGAAGCCCGGGATTATTTCGCCAACGAAGGCAACGAAGGAATTATAGCCAGCGCCATTCTTACTAGCTCTACTACCATTAAAATGATGGCTAACTTTTACATTATGGTAAATAAACCACAAAACCCTACCCGCATGTTTACGGATAAAACCAGCGCCCTTGAGTGGCTGGAGCAGTTTAATAAACAGAAGTGATCCATTCTGTTTATTGATTCAATTATAAATTCAGCTTACTGTTGATAGTCATTACTAATTAGCGCAGTTATTCCTGTTTAAACTGATGTTGGTACAGGACCAGAAAGCAAAAAAGCACTTCCGAAGAATTTCAGAAGTGCTTTTTTAGTTTGTGGGCCCAGCTGGAATCGAACCAGCCACCTACTGATTATGAGTCAGTTGCTCTAACCGAATGAGCTATAGGCCCGTCCCTGAAAGTCGGCGCTAAAAAGTGCTTTCTTTGATTTGGGAGTGCAATTCTACATATTTGTATCGAGATTTTCAAATGCAACGCAAAAATTTTTTCCGTGGATTTACAAAATATTAAGAACATCATCTTCGACCTGGGCGGAGTTATCATCAATATAGATTATCATAAAAGCATACACGAATTGCTAAAGTACAGTAAGACAGGCAGTGCCATGGAATTTACCCAGAAAGCGCAGTCTGAGTTGTTCGACCTGTACGAAACAGGCAACAGTACCTGCGAGCAGTTCCGCGACAGCCTGCGCCGTGAATATAACCTGGAGGCCACCGACGAAGAGATAGATGCCGCCTGGAACGCTATGCTGCTCGACATACCTAAGGAGCGGATAGACCTGCTGCAGGAACTGGGCAAAAAGTACAGGCTTTTTCTGCTGAGCAATACCAACGCCATCCACCTCAAAAAATTTAACGAGATAGTAGCGCACAGCTTCACCATACCTAACCTGGATTCTTTATTTGAGCAGACCTATTACTCGCACCTGGTGGGCAAACGCAAGCCCGATACCGCCATTTTTGAACAGATACTAGCAGAAAATAACCTGAACAAAGCAGAAACCCTGTTTATAGACGACAGCATACAGCATATTAACAGCGCAAACAACTTAGGTATAAACACCTTGCACCTGCAGCCACCGCTAACTATAAATGCGTTTTTTAAGGATGTTGTTAACTAAGCAGCAGCGGCAGTATGGCCTGCATCTCCTGCTGTTTATAGTTACTTTTATTACAACAACTATAGCCGGGGCCGAGTGGATGACAGGCAAACTGTTTTTCCTGGGCCCCGAAGAATTTACCTGGACCGGAAGCATAACCTGGGCGGAGTTTCTGGCTGGGCTGTACTTTTCTGTTCCGTTCCTGGGCGTGCTTACCGTACATGAGTTCGGGCATTATTTTACGGCCAGGCATTATCGTACACAAGTTTCGCTTCCTTATTATATTCCATTGTGGTTTGGTATTACAGCTGCAATTGGTACCATGGGGGCCTTTATTCGCATCAAAAGTCGCATTTACTCGCGACAGCAGTTTTACGATATTGGCATTGCCGGGCCGTTAGCTGGTTTTATAGTTGCTATTCCGTTGCTTTGGTATGGCTTCACACACTTGCCTGAACCCGAGCATATTTTCACAATCCATCCAAAGTACCAAAAATATGGACTGGACTATGCGGCGCATGTTTACGAGCAAAGCGCAGGTAATTTTTCCCTGGGCAAGAACCTACTGTTCATGTTCTTTGAGCGGTATGTAGCCACAGACCCGGCACTGGTTCCAAATGCTTACGAGATCATCCATTATCCTATTTTATTTGCCGGATACCTGGCATTATTCTTTACAGCGCTTAATCTGTTACCGATTGGCCAGTTGGATGGTGGACACATACTCTATGGGTTGTTAGGTTACAGGCGTTTTAATCAGCTCTCCCCTATCTTCTTCGCACTCTTTGTACTGTATGCCGGTTTGGGTGTGATATCGCCTTACAACGAGCCGCTATGGGGTGATGAACTGATGGTGATATTCGTGCCTTTCACGTACTGGGCTTTCCGGAAGCTGATAGAGGACAGACGTTATAGTATGGGCGCAGCGCTTTTTATGCTGATGTTCCAGTATAGTTTAGCCACTACCCTACCCGACTTTGCAGGCTATATCTGGGTTTGGCCAACGTATGCGCTTTACCTGGTATTTGTACTGCAGCCAGCTGTGCCTAAACTAAAGTTCGCGATCTACGCGGCTATAGTTATAGTTGTAGTGCAGGTGCTTATATCCTCTTTCTTTCCGGAAGCCGATGGCTATAGTGGCTGGCTGGTTTATAGTTTGCTCCTCTCGAGAGTTATGGGGCTTTTTCACCCGTCGTGCCCTAACGAACAACCGCTTACACCTTTCCGTAAGGTGCTTGGCGTTATAGCGATCCTGATCTTCCTGCTTTGTTTCAGCCCCACTCCTTTTGTGATAGAATAAAAAAAAGCAGCCCTTTTCGGAGCTGCTCTTTTCGTTTACGGTCTCTGACCAGCTTTATTTAGTCAGGATCATTTTATTTGTATACACTTTGTTACCAGCCTCGATGCGATAAATATAAGTACCACCTGGCAGGCTACTTCCATCAAAAGTTGTAGTATAGGTACCGGCCTTCACATTTTCAGCTACCAGCGTTCTTACTTTTTTACCAAGCAAGTCATACACATTCACCTGCACAGCGCCATCCTGTGGTACTACATAGCTAATGGTAGTTTTACCTGAGAATGGGTTAGGATAGCTGTAAGAGTTTACATTTTCGAATTGGTTGGCAACAACAGCGTTTGATGCAGTTGACGTAGCCACCGGCTGTGTAGCTGCATTCCACTGTGCATGTGTGCGGGTAATGATCACGGCAAAGTCGGCGCGGGTAACATCCTGTACGGGCTTAAAGTTGGCATGCAGTACAGGCTCCAGGTCGTATGGGCCTTGTGTAGAAGTAAAGTACGCATTGATCAGGTTCAGCTCCAGGGCTACGCTCACATAGCCTTCCAGACCTGCTGGTATAGTTGCGGCATCTTCAATGGCATAGTCTTTTCCGTTATAGTGTACAGTTGGCGTTTTGCCGTTACGCTCCAAAGCAAATACCTGTAAACCTAAGGCCTGCACCAGCGAATAAGCAATTTCTGCTCTGTTTACTTTACCGTTTGGCGAGAATTTACCAGGTGCAACCGGTAACATAATACCGTTAGCTACATGCTCCCTGTCGCGCAGGGCACCACCTTTTGCAACTATAGACTCAGCCAGCAGGTTTCTTTCTCTTACATCAGTCAGGGTAAAGCTACCATCAATTGGCAGGAACTGACGTATGCCTTCCCCCATCATCAGGTAATCCGCCATGTCGATGCGCTTCAGCAACTCATCCGGCTTGTAACCACCCGCCAGACCATCGGCCAGGCGTGCGCTAACGGCCATTTTAATAGATGCTTCTGCCGGGTGACCAGCAATATCACTCAATCCTGTCGTGTTAGCTATGGCCATCATATTTATCGAACCATCAATCGTCTCAGGAAGACCAACACCGTTCAGGCCGGAGATCTCCACTTTCCAGGTTCCTGCCTCCGGCGAAGCTACCGAAACACCACGGTCGTAGCTTGTAGCAAAAAGAACAGGTATACCCGCGCTTGTTCGTACACCGCTCGGAGAGATAAGTGTCAGCCTGATCGGGTTACCTGTCTCGCCTTCTATACCCCTGGCCTTAATTTTAGCTTCCATTCCAGTTACCCCGGATGCCACATTAAACGGATAAACGTTGGTTTCAGCAGTGACAGGATTATAGTTGATAGAGAAGTTTTCGGTTATCGTATTTGCATTTACATTGCTGTTAAATGTACGGGTCAGGTTAAGGGTAGAACCATACGGAGCAGTTGATCTGAAAGCTTTGTCTACAGCGGCATAGGCATTTACATAACCGGCACCTACCTCCCATGCTTCGCGGTTCGGAATGTTGGTGGCTGTCTGCTGCACTATTTCTTTTACCTGCGCTACTGTTAAAGCAGGGTTCGCATCTAGTAACAGCGCTACAATACCAGCCACATGAGGCGCAGCCATCGACGTACCTGTCATGTGTGTATAGTAGGGCACGTGCGCAGGATCCAGGGTAGTCACATCTTTATCAATAGAAAGCGACGAAACCGGGGCAATTACACGCGTAGAAACAATGTCAACGCCAGGAGAAGTAACAGTCGGGCGATCTTCCCAGGTATAGAATTTACCATCTAAGGTAAAAGAACCACCTTTGCCTTTTATACCTCTGGATGAGGAAGGTGTTAAACGACCAGACTTTTCGCCATTGGCAACTGAAATTACCCATGGTGCCTTTTTATACTGGCCTGTCATGGTCCCTGAGCTTGGGCCGGAGTTACCAGCCGAGAATACAACTACAATGTTTCTGTCAACGCAACGTTTGGTAGCCAGCGTGATCGGGTCGGCCGGGTTCACGTCCGTGCCTGTATCGCTGGTGGTACCAAAAGAGTTGGTGATAACCCGGATGTTGTAAGTAGCCTGATTAATGAGCGCGTAATCGAAACCAGAAAGTACATCCAGCAACAACAGTGCAGCACCAGAACCATACCCTACCAGCTCAGCGCCCGGCGCAACACCGGTATACTTGCCGGATGAAGCCTGACCAGTACCGCCAACTATACCGGCTACGTGTGTGCCGTGGCCGCCTGTAGCATCTGTGTTCGGTATGTTCTCGATCGGAGTATAAGGTAGGATGCCTGAAACAGCATTCAGGTTAGTGGCTGCCATTACGTTTTGTTTCAGGTTCTTGCCAAACTGCAGGTCCGGGTGTGTGCCATCCACCCCGCTGTCGTTAACAAGTACGCCAATGCCTTTACCTGTAACCGGCATGCCGCCATTCTTGGTAGTAAAAGCCATTTCGTTACGCACTTTTAAAACTCCGGTAACTGCCGTAGCAGCATCATTCTCATATTTCAAAGACTCATTCAGATATAACGAAAGTACTCTGTTGTTTTTAGATAAGGCATCAACCTGGGAAGCAGTGGCAATAATACCTGCCATTGGCAAGGCACGAAGCGTTAAGCCTTGCAGAATGCCGACCTGGGATAGTGCCGAAACATCAAGCAGATTCGGGGCGCCTTCGCCTTTAAAAGTAACAACAACCTGTACTACATTTCTTTCAGCCAGGGCTGCCTTCAGTTTTGGATCTACATAGGCCTGTGCAAGCAATTGGCCCGTAGCTACCAGCCAAAAGGCCAATAGAGCTAGAATTTTTTTCATTTGATCAAGGTGTAAAAGTTAGACATGTATTCAGTTAAGGTGAAATAGTAAAAGGTGTCAGAACCTGATAATCAGCGAACTGTAAGACCAGGAAAATATAGTTTAATGGCTTTAATACGAAATGCGACACACCTAATAATTATACTTTTCTAACACACAATTAAAATCCTTAAAGGAATTTAATCTAATTTTAATCCAAGTTGAAACATCTATTTTACACGGAGAGTATATCCCAGGTTTTATCTGCAGTTGATGTATTCGGGTAGGTTTAACTATAGGAGATTGTTAAAGGAGGAAACTGACTTCAAAATTCATCAGAAACTTATCGGAGATAGCCTGTAGAAATAGTAATCAGTAGTAAAAAGACAAAATACAGACTGGCAAAATACAAAAACCCGGTATAGTTAGTTTATAACTATACCGGGCTCTGATTAAACTGATCTTTTAGCTTAGCCTTTGTATCCCTGGAAACCGCCTAATAGGTTCCGTACATTGGTAAAGCCCTGCTGCTGCATAAACGCTTTGGCCGAAGCCGAGCGTGCACCTGATTTGCAATGCACAATTACTTCCTGCTCTTTCAGATCTTCTAGGTCTTCCAGGCGCAGTGGTAGCGTTCCGAGTGGTATGTTCTGGGCTCCTGCAATGTTTCCTTCTTGGTGTTCCCAATCTTCGCGTACATCTATAATAACAGGAGTTTCGCCTTTGCTTAAGCGTTCTTTCAGTTCTTCTGCCGTGATATCTGTCGTGATCATAATGTTATTATAAGTTTTTTGGTGATAATCTTTTTACCTGTTTCTATCCGGAAAGTATACATACCCGCCGGCAAATGGCGCAAATCTACACTATTTACAGAAGTATTCCGCTGCTGACGATGCACCTGCCTGCCTGTAATATCGAATACGGTAAGTGCTTTGTAAGGGCCACTTAGCTGCACCATGCCGGTAGTTGGGTTCGGGTATAGTTCTATAGTTGCTGCAACCGGGTCTTCATCCTCAATTCCTAAAGCCAGACCGGTCATCAGTGGTCGCATCATCACGGCTCCCTCCAGAAAAGTATCCGGGTGCCAGTTGCTCTGACTGTTCCATAAGTAGCGGCTGTTCGGTGTGTTAGTGTTCCTGTCGAAACCGAACACGATGAACTGGTTGGCCGGCTGACTCCATCCCAGGTAAAAAATGTCCTTAACTGAAACAGGCTCACTGAACTCAACTTCATAAAATTCATTGTTACCTTCGGTGTATTTCACCTCGAAGTTCTCCTGGTGCAGTACACGCCCGGGCAGGCCATTTGCGTCTTCCCAGATGCGGGCCGATAAAATTCTGCCTTCCGTGCTTGTTCCAACCCTCGGGAAATAGATCCTGAAACCGCGTACCTGATCTGGTTTTGCCAGCTCATAGCGCAGCGCTACCTGGGTCGTGTTTCCTTCGGCAGGATAACCAAAACCGGCTTCCGCGCTGCCATCGTCAAACGCAAAGTAATCGGCAAAAGTAGTTACCCGGAAAGTGGTATCGTTAGCGGCCTGTAATGGGTTTTGCTCCCGTGTGTTCAGCCTGAAACCATGCACTAAACTAAAGCTCTCGGAAGGAAGCGCGATTTTAGCTATGGTTGGTTTACCCGCGATCTTGTACTGACGCACATTGGCAGGAATAAGGCCCTGCTCTACCAGGAAAGTATCGGCTGTAGCTGAATTTGCTCTTTTCAGAAACCCACGCCAGCTAATGGCTCCGGGTACATTTCCCAGGTTATTCACAGTGGCCGAAACTGTGTCTGCCAGCGCTGCAGCCGGGTCTTCGAGGAACTGGTGCACCGGCATAGCGGTATAGTTCTTCAGTAAGGGCGTTACGGGTTTACTGATGGCTATGTCGCGGGTGGTATTCACACCTTTGCGGCGATTTTTATCCAGTTCCACATAATCCAGGTTCCAGATATCCTGCAAGCCACTTCGTCGGCCAATGTTACGGAACCGGAACTGAAAGTCGTTATGGAAATAGCGGGCATCTTTTAACCCAACAAATACCTGGGTAAAACCGGAGGCCTGGCCGGTTGCATTCTGTCGCCAGACTTGCTGCCAGTTCCCGGCGTTATCTTTAAACTCAAGCACAAGGTAAAAAGCATTCTCTACCGTTTTTAAAGGAACAGAACCTAAGCCACCTGCCTGCCAGTAAAAACTCAGGTAAACAGAATCGGAAGGCGAAAGCGCGCCTAACCGAACAGGCTGTGAGGTAAGTGTATCGGATGGTCCAGGACTGGTAGCATTTGCCAGATAAGGTTGCCCGGCTGCATTCAGACCATCGAACGTAGCTACATTTTTAGTTGGTGGCTCAAACGCGAACCTGTTATTTATAAACACGCCACCATTTATCCAGCGCGCCGGATCCGGAGAGGTATTTACGGTTGCAAAATCATCGAAAAAAGGAAGACTGACCGCTGCTATAGTTGCCGCTATTCTATAGTTTGTACCTACCTGGCTGCGCTGCTCTGTTGTTAAAGGCACAAGCACTGCCTGCGCCATAGTTGCCAAACTATAGCTCCAAAGTATAACTGCAAACAGTAAGGTTTTTTTCATAGGGTCAGGGTATCAGGTAAGAAGATAGGAATTTATCGTTTAAAAGCCATCGACTGTACGCATTAATAACGATTTGGTGTACCGTACTGGTATAAAACAGCGACGCCTGCCATTGCTGGCAGGCGTCGCGTATAGTTGTTACTCTATTGTCTCTACAGGCTCCGTTCCTGCAACCCAAAGGTCAACCAGCTCGCCTACACGTATCTTGGCTCCCACTTCAGCAAACGGACGCTGCTTCAGCACGGTACCATCCGGTTCACCGCTGCCTTGCACATACAAGATGTTACCGATCTGCAGTCCCTGTCCTACTAATAATACCGAAGCTTCGTCTACTGGCATACCAATTACTTCCGGTACTTCAAACTCCGTATTACCCAAACCATCGCCCACATGCAGGTCTACTACAGAACCTTTGGCTATACTTTCGCCGGGGGCAACTTCTTTACCATTTACGAACTGCTTCAGTACCGCATTTTTCTGCAGGTCCGGCACAGGCGTAATTTTACCAACTTTCAGGTCATAGCTTTTCAGGATAAGCTCTGCATTTTTTACTGACCCATCTATCAGCTTTGGCATTTTGATCATCGGCGGGTTTTTCATGTTCACCGAAATATAGATCTTACGGCCTTCTTTTACCTGTGCACCCGGCTCCGGATCCTGGGTCAGGATCTCGAACGGTTTATGGTCTGAGTTGTAACTGGAGTCGTTTATAAAGAACCGCAGGTTCTTCTCTTCCAGAAAAGCCTCCGCATCTGGCAACAGCATACCTGTTATCTTAGGTACCGGCACGCTCTCGCCATGGTTGGTGGTAGATGGCAGGTAAAAGTAAAAGAAGCCGATAACCAGCACTCCTACTATAGCTCCCATAATAGCCAGATGTTTTACTACATCGGCAAACGAATTCGCTTTTAACATATAATTTAATTGCTGATGGTTGATGGTTAACCTGTTAATTTCTAACTCCTAACTATAAACCAACTTTCTAACTTATAATTTTTTTAATTTTCTAACTATACCGTCGCTTTCATCTTCGTTCGCTCCACGCCGTAGGTCAGGATGCGGTCGATGAAGTCGTATGGTTTGTAACCGTTAATGGCGGTCTGGTGGAAGATACAAGTGGCCGGTGTCATACCAGGCAACGAGTTTACTTCTATGATGATCGTTTCCACTTCATCGTTCTCCAGCACACGCACAAAGGCATCAATACGGGCATAGCCTTCAATGTTCAGAATCTGGGCCACACGCTTCAGGTCTTCTTTTACCTGGTCTGATATCTTCTGGCGGCGGTCCGGGTCTGCGGCATAACGTGCAGGCGTAATGTTCTGTCCTTCTCCAGCTAAAAACTTCTCTTCCAAAGATAGTACTTCGCCTTCTGCCAGTGCTTCTGATGCTTCAAACACTTCGTAGTTTACGCTGCCATCCGGAGCATGTGTTGTTAGCAAACCGCCGGTAACTTCCAGGAAGTGCTTCGCGCCGTTTCTGGAGATAAGCGTCTCCACTAAAAAGCCTTGCTTGTTCGGGAATTCTTCTTTAAAACCGAGCGATAACGTACGTGCACAATCGGTATCCAGTTCCTCCATTTCCCGGAAGATCAGGGTAGTGAAAGCTTCCAGTTCAGCACGGTTCTTTATCTTTTTCACGGCAGAACTGCAACCATCGTCGGCTGGCTTCGCAATAAACGGATATGGAAACTCCGCTTCTAATTGCTGGAAGAATGCGTCCTTATCTTTCTGCCATTCCTCTTTCCAGGCCATGCGGTGTTTGGCTACCGGAACACCATGCTTGGCAAGTATCTCATTGGTCTCATACTTGTTGATCGTGATCTGAGACGAGCGGATGCCGGAACCGTTGTATGGAATGTACAGTTTCTCCAGTTCAGCCTGCAACGCGCCATCCTCACCGGGACGACCATGCAACGCAATGAACACCGCATCAACCAGATTCTTTAATTGCGTATAGCTGATGCGCTGTGGTTCCTGTAAGGTGCTGCCTGTATACTTGCGGGTTATACTTTCAGCTTCTTCTGCGATCTGGGCCAGCACCGGGTGCGGCTTTCCACCATTCTCAAAGTACAACACCTTCTCTTTAATATCGTCTGCATTATCCTTCAGCATGATATTGATCGGGATCGTGTACAAACGGTGCTCTTCGTTGCTGCCTGTCAGGAAAACCGGAACAGGCTCATACTTCACGGACGATGAAAGTTTTTCATAGATATTACGGCCGCTCTCCACCGAAATATGGCGCTCCGAAGAGTAACCGCCCATGATCACACCCACACGAATCTTGTCATGACGGTGCGCCTGCTCTTCTTTTATACTTTTATCCAGCTCAGCCAGCAGCTTTGTAAACTTCACAGTATCCTTTCCAGATTTCAGTCTTTCAGCTACCGAAGTACGGATAATATAGGTCAGGAACTGCGATGGATTCAAACCAATTTCAGCGGCCTGGTGGAAGAAGAACGACGACGGTAACATACCTGATGTGGTGTTCGGGTCGTTCAGGAAAATCTCGTTGTTATCTGTAATAAAGCCATCCAGACGCGCATACACGTTAAACCCGAAGGCGGTAAATAACCTGCTAGTAGCTTGTCTTATACTTTGAATCTGCTCGGTTGGCAGGTTGATTGGCGTAATTTTGCGGCTCAGGCCTGGCAGGTATTTAGAACGGTAATCGAATACTTCGCTGCCTTTCACGATCTCGGTTGGCGGCAACGCAATCGGCTGTCCCTGCTCATCCTGCACCACAATACAAGAAAACTCCTTACCACGGATAAAGGCCTCTACCAACACTTGCTGCTCATGCTCGATGTTCGTAAGCGTGATGCTATCGGTGGCAGATGAAGTAAAGGTTTTGTTGATGTGATTTAATAGCTCTTCCGGATGGTAAACTATAGTTCCGTCTTCCAGCTGCACAGGCATCCCTATTCCTTCACGGATATCTACCAGCTGCTTGATGCTCATCAGTTGCTTCTCCTCGCCCATCGCCAGCCACTGTGCTTTGTAGATGGTTTTGGTAAAGAAGCTGCGCTCTACACCTAACTCAAAAGCGGAAAAGTCATTCTCCTTGATAATAGAAACCCCGATAGATGAACCCTGATGCGGAGCTTTTAAAACCAACGGCAAGCCAAGGTCAGCAACAAGTTTCTCAAAAATCTGCGGACGGTTCTGCTTCTCAGACCACTGGCTATAGTTGATGATGCGGTAATCCGGTGTCGGGAAGCCGTGTTGTTTCAGCATTTCCTTCTGCGCTACCTTGTCAATACCTATAGCAGACGGAAGTATACCAGAGCCGGAATAAGGAATATGATACCACTCCAGTAAACCCTGAATGCTGCCATCTTCGCCGTAAGGTCCGTGCAGGGCCAGGAAAGCAAAATCGAAATGGTTCTTGAATTCGTTTGGCTGCAGACGCTTGCCAGCTTTGGCTATGATCTTATCCTGCTCTTCAATGCTCAGCTCACCCAACGACTCGAGGTACACCTGCAAGCTATGCTCGCTCTCTGGCAATACATCAACCGGAGGGTAAAAGTCACGGATAGTGCCTTTATAGATGAAATGCCAATCCAACAATATAAAATTGCCCAGGCTGTCCACAAACACCGGAACAGCTTCGAACAATGCTTTATCTAAGTTATCGTAAACCGTACGGCCACCCGCAAAAGAGATCTCGCGCTCACGTGATGGCCCACCGAAAATTATTCCTACTCTCATTCCTGCAAAGGTAATAAATTGGAAGCGTTAATTAATAGGGTTAAAAGGTAAGGGTTTAAAGTTAAAAGTGATAACTCGGAGAAGTGGTTCATTAGTATACTTTCTCTTTTGTCATCCTGAGCGTCAGCCGAGGGATCTTATATGTCCTATAGTCTGAAACTCTACTTTTCGAACCAAGCTATCTTCTCATAGTGCTTTCAATCCTGGTAGCTTTACAAACCTATAGTTTCATCTTCAACTTGGCTCCCTCACGGCCGGGAGGCCCCGTCTTCGGGCATCGCGCTGTGTACATTTCCTTTTCTCGTACCTCGAAATGCCTGCGGCACCGGAAATCTACAAGGCGCTCAACCCAAAGACTGAGATCTTTCTCATAGCAACCCCTATCTAAAGTTTGAACTGAAAAGCTTCGACATTTATCGTGGTCATAGTTCCGTAGGGACAGGTCGCGACCTGTCCGCGCGACAGGCTGCAACTATAAAACTATAGTTTGAAAATTGGTAAGGACAGAAAGTCCCCCTTTGAAGGGGGCGAGGGGGGATGTTAAACTGTACCAGATCTCTCACGCTGTTCGAGATGACAAAGTAAAAAGCAGAAGAGCTCCCCGCCTTAGACTACCGAGAACGAGAGTTCCAAAGTAGCGAGCGTAGCACTGAGAGGTTGGGGTGGTTGGACCACGTCAACTATAAACTATAACCCCAGACGCCCCGGAACAAGTCCGGGATCTTCGACTAGCAGGAGCTGCGCACACTGCCAGGTCAAAGCACCCAAACTTTTCTACCTTTTTAACTTCCCAACTTTCTAACTCCCAATAATAGCCTTTTACTATATTTGTTCATCCTTTTAAATTTCAGCAACAAAAAAAGCTGAAACACGAACAACGAGTAACACAAATAAAACTATAACCTTACTCCATGAGAACGATAGACGAGTATAACTTCGCAGGCAAAAAAGCGCTGGTGCGGGTAGATTTTAACGTACCCCTCGACGCAGAGTACCGCATCACAGACGACACCCGCATCAGAGCGGCCGTACCTACCATTCAGAAAATATTAGCCGATGGCGGCGCTGTTATCCTGATGTCGCATTTGGGAAGACCTAAGGCTGGCCCGGAAGAAAAATACTCATTAAAGCACCTGGTTAACCGTTTATCGCAGGAGTTTAACACCACCGTACTTTTTGCCGAAGACTGTGTTGGCCCACAGGCAGCACAAATGGCCCACGACCTGAAACCGGGCGAAATTTTATTGCTTGAGAACCTGCGTTTCCATAAGGCCGAAGAAAAAGGCGATGCTGATTTTGCGAAAGAACTGGCTACGCTGGGCGATGTGTATGTGAACGATGCCTTCGGAACGGCGCACCGCGAGCACGCTTCTACGGCCGTAATTGCACGTTACTTCCCGAAAGACAAAGTAATGGGTTATGTGATGACCGCCGAACTGGAAAATGCGCGTCGCGTGCTGGGCAATGCCGAGCGCCCTTACACAGCTATTATGGGTGGTGCCAAGATATCTGACAAGATCCTGATTATAGAAAAACTAATGGACCGCGTGGATAATCTGCTGATAGGCGGTGGCATGAGCTATACTTTTGTGAAGGCAGATGGCGGCCAGATTGGTTCCTCGTTGGTTGAAGAAGATAAGATTGACCTGGCGAAACGCCTTATTGCCATGGCCCGCGAAAAAGGTGTGAACCTGATGATACCAGTTGACTCGGTGGTGGCCGACGCCTTCAGTAACGATGCCAACATCGACACCAGCCTGAGCCACCACATTAAACCGCTCTGGATGGGCCTTGACATCGGGCCAACTGCACGCGAACAGTATGCTGACGTGATCCGCAACTCAAAAACTATACTTTGGAACGGCCCGATGGGTGTGTTCGAGATGTCGAACTTCTCGGTAGGTACTGAAGCTGTTGCTGATGCCGTAGTAGATGCTACACGCATGGGTGCCTACTCGCTGATTGGTGGTGGCGACTCTGCTGCAGCCGTTAACAAGTTTGGCTATGCCGACAAGGTATCATATGTATCGACGGGTGGCGGTGCGCTACTGGAATACATGGAAGGCAAAACGCTGCCAGGTGTAGCCGCCATTGAGCGCGACGATTACTAAACTATAGTTACCAATACTTACAAAACGCCCTGTCGCTGAAAAGTGGCAGGGCGTTTTACTTTATATAATTAGAAATCGCTATATTTATAGATCAGGCTATAACTAATTATGAAAGCAACCCGAATCCTCTTCCTAGCAGTACTTCTGTTTTTATCTACAAATACCTTTGCCCAAAGCTTAAGAGAAAAATTCTTAGCACTATGTACCTCAAATGATATAGCCGGGCAAACATCAGTACTGAAAGAGTGGGAAGCTAAATCTCCCGATGATCCGGAGTTATATGTTGCCTACTTCAATCATTATGTACAGAAGAGCATTACAGAAGTTCTGACTATGGATGCAACCTCAAATGATACTGAAAGTCTTCAATTAACCGATTCTTCAGGAACTACGGCCGGTTTTATTAACTCCGAGATACAACTAAATGAAGATGATTTGAAAAAAGGAATCGAGTACATAAACAACGGAATAAACAAGTTTCCTGATAGACTCGACATGCGTTTTGGGAAAATTTATGCACTTGGGCAATTTGGAATGTACGATGATTTCACATCTGAAATTATCAAAACAATTGAGTATTCTAATAACAATAAAAACAGGTGGCGTTGGTCGGAGAATGCGCTAAGAGAAGATGGGAAAGAAATGATGCTGGAATCAATACAGGATTATGTAATGCAGTTATATGAAACTAATGATGATGCACTGCTTGAAAACATGAAACAAATTTCTGAAACAGTGTTAAAATATTATCCAGATCATGTACAGAGCTTGTCAAATATCTCTGTTGTGCACTTACTCAGGAATGAAATTGATGCAGGCCTAGTGTCTCTATTGAAAGCTGAAAAAGTTGCACCAACAGATCACATTATATTAGGTAACATTGCTCAAGCTTATAAGATGAAAGGTGATAAAAAAAATTCTTTGAAATATTATGAGCTAATGTTTAAGCATGGAGACGATGGTGCGAAATCTGATGCAAAGCAACAGATTCAAAAACTTAAAGCTAAATAGAAAGGGAGTCGTTTTAGCAGGTAAAATAAAAAGTTTAATTAAACATCCCCCATGCACCCACAAGTAACTGACTACATCATCAACTCCGGCAACCAGCAGGACATTCTGAAAACTATACGCCAGCTGATACACGATACCGTACCGCAGGTAACCGAAGAATTTAAATGGGGCCGGCCGGTCTTCAGAACTAACAAAGACTTTGCTTATCTTAAATCGGCTAAAGCTTACGTTACGTTGGGCTTCTTCAATTTCCAGAAGTTGAATGACCCGCATAACCGGCTTGAAGGAACAGGCAAAGACATGCGCCACATCGGCTTGAAGGAACAGGCAAAGACATGCGCCACATCAAGCTTAAAACTATAAACGACATTGATCACAATCTGCTAACAGAATGGTTTAAAGCAGTAAGTATAAACTAACATGGCAACCCAAAAACTACAGATAAAAACAGCAATACAGATCCTGAAACCGGCGCAGCAGGTTTTCGAAGCTATAGTTGATCCGGCAAAAATGTCGAATTACTTTATTTCTGAAAGCTCCGGCCCCATGGAGGCAGGTAAAACCGTAACCTGGAAATTCCCGGAGTTTGCAGAAACTTTCCCGGTGCGGGTGAGCAACGTGGAGCCGGATAAGTCCTTATCTTTCTTTTGGGATGGCACAGACGGTACCGAACTACAGGTAGAGATCGCATTAGCACCAACAGGCAACCAGGCCACCGTTGTTACCATTACCGAAAAAGAAATGGATAACAACGAGGCTGGTTTAACCTGGCTGATGGGCAACACTGCCGGTTGGGCCAATTTCCTGGCATGCCTGAAAGCTTACCTGGAGCATGGCATTAACCTGCGCAAAGGCGCTTTCGACTTTATGAAACCAGGAGTGTAATCGTAAACTATAGTTATCTGCCGTTGGTTTGTCCGCGTAGCACACGTGCCGTTACCAGCAGCTGCCCTACATGGCGCATGCTATGCTCTGCTGCATGAAACAGCAGCCCCATCACCGTAGACTCTACCTGTGCCCTACCCACGCGTCGCACTTCCGCTAAAGTGTTTGCATTTGTTAGTTTAATTTGCTCCAGTGCCTTATCAACCTGCTCATGAAACTGCTGCACCAGATCCTGGGCTGTTGCTTCGGTTGGCTTGCCTTCGGCATACAAAAAGGCCAGTTGGTCTTCGGTTAAGGCTTCGCCGCGGGCATAGGTTAGCAGGCGCTGCAGTATGCCGGTTAAGTGTTGCAAATGGTAACCCACCGAGGCCACCCCGGCCGGCCGCTCCCAGATCAAGTCTTCCGGGAAATCCTGCATAAAACTTTCTACTTCGTCGCGGGCCTGCAACAGCGCGTGCGCTACTGGCTGCAACAGATCGGGTACGCCGTTTATAGGGCCGCGCAGCCATACTTCCAGGTTCTTAGTCTGTGTCATGGTATTGGTTTTAAGTATGAACTATAGTTTACATTAACTTATATTCACTACTACTTTGCCGCGTGTTTTGCGGGTCTCTACCTGGGCGTGCGCTTTGGCTATGTCTTCAAAATCATATACACGCGATACGTGCGCCGTCAGTTTTCCCTGGCTCATAAGGTCGGCAATTTTGGCCATGTCTTCGCCACTGGAATGCACCAGGTAACTTTTTGCTTCAATGTTTCGCTTCTGTGCTTCCTGCTGCACCGCCTCTTTTGCGCCACCAAGTATAGACACCAGCTTGCCGCCAGCCTTCAGGCATTTTAAGGAGCGTAACGAGTTCTCTTCCCCCAGCGAATCTAATACAATATCGACATCTGTTACCACATCTTCAACTTTATATTCATTATAATCTACCTGCTCGTCGGCGCCCATATTCCGGATAAAATCGTGGTTCTCTTTTGATGCCGTACCGATCACAAATGCTTTAAAATACTTGGCTATCTGGATGGCAAAATGGCCTACTCCTCCTGCTGCGGCATGCACCAGTACGCGCTGGCCCGGTTGTATGTCGGCTTCGTTTACCAATACCTGCCAGGCAGTAAGAGCGGCAAGGGTAGCGGCAGCGGCTTCGTGGTGTGGTATATTAGCTGGTTTGTGGGCAAGGTGTGCTTCGGGTGCTGCTACGTATTCGGCGTAGGCGCTGCCATTTCCCGGAAAATTAACCATCCCGAACACCTCGTCTCCAGGCTTAAAGTAGGACACCTTCTCTCCCACTTCCACTACCTCGCCCGAAATATCCCAGCCAGGTATAACAGGTGGGGTCTCTTTTAAAGTATTAAAAAACGCTTTGCCTTCCCGGGTTTTGGTATCAACGGGGTTAATACTGATGGCCCTTACTTTTATCAGCACTTCGCCTTCTTTTATAGTTGGTTTTTCGAGTTCGGTCAGTGTCAGGCTATCCGGTGGGCCGGGCTCGTTTACTACAAATGCTTTCATGGGTATCGGTTTGGTTATCAGAAAAAGTATAGTTACTAAACTTACCCTGCGGTAAAAAGTTATGCAGCTAACACGTAACATTTATTGCCGGAAGCTGCAGAAAAGGCCGTAGCTTATTTATAACTTGCCACCCAACAGGCCAAACACGTATGTAGCAAACAGGAAAAGGGCCTGAACAGCATGGAAGAACAAAAGAACAACCCCCTTCACGGAAAAACACTGGAGCGCATACTGGTGCAGCTCGTAGATTATTATGGCTGGGATGAGCTTGGCTACAAGATAAATATCAACAGCTTTAACGTTAACCCAAGCATTAACTCCAGCCTGAAGTTTCTGCGCAAAACGCCCTGGGCCCGCCAGAAAGTAGAAGAACTATACATCCGCACGTTTGCCAAAAAATAGCTGCCCCATGAAAGACTATAAAAAATACTACGTTATACCTGCCGAGCCTGAAATTGTGTTCGCTGCCCTCACAAACCCGCTCACCCTGCAAGCCTGGACCGGCGACGAAGCCGAAATGAGTACCGAGCCCGGTTCTGAGTTTTCGTTGTTTGATGGAAGTATAGTTGGCAAAAACCTCGAGTTTGAGGAAGGCAAAAAGCTGGTGCAGCAATGGTATTTCGGCGAGCAGGCAGAGCCGTCGATCGTAACTATAAAACTGCATCCGCATAAGTTTGGAACCTCTGCCGAACTCCGCCACACCAATATCCCCGATCACGACTACACCGACATCACCGAAGGCTGGGACGAAGCGTATTTTGGTGCCCTTATAGAGTTTTATGAAGATAATGACCAGTAATATTTGGCAGTTAGCCTTGCTACTATAGCTGATAACCAAACTCCTTAACTTTAAGTATGCCAGTGCGTTAGTTATAGTTCAGGATCATACCTTACAACTATAGCCATGACAAAAATTGCCAGAACATTTGCAGAAAGTTTCGCGATTAAGCGGGCTGCTGCAGGAGCAGTATCATCGGGTGCACTTGCTATCGGGGCGTTTGCCTGCGGCGCGTTAGCCGTTGGTGCATTAGCCATCGGAACTATAGCCATCGGCAGAATGTCGATGGGCTACTCCAGGGTGCTGAAGTTGAAGATAGACGAACTGGAGATAGATAAGTTAACGGTAAATAAACTGCAGGTACGGGAAATGCTTCAAACACCATAATAATTTTGCATTGCAACTCAGCTAGCCTTTACTTCTTACCAGCTTTAACCTAAGAATAGGTGGAGGATTTAACCACCCTTGCCCCTCTCTTGAGGGGAATTTCTGCTATATTTTTATAATTCACTTTCTTGGCGCGAGTCTCCAGACTCGTGACTTAGAATGGTGTTGAGTCTCCCGACTCAACTGGCCCGGTAGGGACAAGAATAGCAATGGCGCTGGCTATAGTTTTTATAGTTGCCGTGGTCCAACCACCCCTAACCCCTCAGAGCTACGCTCGCTACCTTCGAAATCTCTTCTCGGTAGTCTAAGGCGGGGAGTTTTTCTGCTTTTTACTTTGTCATCTCGAACAGCGTGAGAGATCTGGTACGGTTTAACATCCCCCTTCGCCCCCTTCAAAGGGGGACATTCTGCTGTTGCTATAGTTGACATTATCGTTTCATAGTTACAGCCTGTCGAGTGGACAGGTCGCGACCTGTCCCTACGGAATGGGATTGTAGAGACGCAATACTTTGCGTCTTTTTTCGGGTTGCAGAAAGCTTGAACGATAGGACACATAAGATACCTTGCTAAAGCTCGGGATGACATGAGAAAGCACTTGAAATGCTATTGTACAACATCAGCAATCCCTGTTATTCAGATACGTCAGCACCTCGTCAACCGTAGCCAGATCCCCGTGCTTACTATACTTCTCGATCCGTTTCATTTCGCCGGCAATTAACCCGGCGCGGGTGCTTTCTGTTTTGCCTTGCGAGTGCACGGCTACCTGCTGCCATGGTAATGGTTTGCCGGGCAAACTATAGAGCTTTAGTTCGGGGTAAAGGCGCATAGCGGCTGTGGCTGCAGCCATAAAAGCGCGTGGCTGCTGAAAAGGCGCTGCCGTAACGATGACTTTTTTATAGCCCTGCGCCAGCGCATGCTTCACCATTGAGGTAGCTTCAATGCCTGTGTGCAACATATTGGTGTTGGCTGGAACGGGCTGTATCTGCACGAGGGCATCCTGTGGCAAACCGAGTGCGCGCATGGCTGCAAACCAACTGGCTCCACCGGGGTAACCACTCATTGGGTCGGTTCCTAAAAATAAAACCTTAGTGGTATAGTTATCCTGTAAGAGTAACTTTGCAGTGGCAAAGGCGGTGTCCTGGTTATCCTCTGTCTGCCCGAACAGGAATAAGGCATCAGCAGGTGTGGCGGGTAAGGTATCGCAGAGGGTGCGTATGATGAGTTCTTCTAACATACGAGCCATATACGCACCTTTACTTCCCGGGATTTACGTAATTTACATGACCCTGAAAATGAGATTTTATTTACTAACTATAGTTCTGATAATGGCTGCTTTATCTGCTTCGGCACAACATATACCTAAAACTACCGGCATAGAGGCACCTGCTACCTTGCAACTGCAGGGGTATAACAACCGCGACATCGATGAATTTATAAAAGCATACAGCGATGATGTAAAAGTGTACCGACAGCCGGGCGTGTTGACCTACCAGGGTATAGAGGAGATGCGAAAGCGTTATGCGCAGAAATTTGCCGAAACTCCGGACCTGCACTGCGAACTTGTAAACCGGATCGTGTCCGGAAATGTGGTAATAGACCATGAGCGGGTGCAGACGGATAAGACCAAACCTCGTATAGAAGCCATTGCCGTGTACCGTATCCGCGACAACAAGATCTATGAAGTTACTTTTATTTACCCTGATCAGCAGAATTAACAACCTATGAAAACCAATACCGACAGCCTGATATTTGATCTGGATGGCACCCTCTGGGATGCAACCGCAACCGTGGCCCGCGCTTGGAACAAAGCCCGTGAACAGGTAGATTTTGAAGTGCAGAAAATTACGCAGTATGACATACGCTCTGTGGCAGGCATGCAACACGACCTGATCTACGACAAGTTCTTCCCGGATCTGACCGGTGCTCAGAAAAAAGAGCTGATGGAGGTTAGCGGCCGCAAGGAAATGGAGTTACTAAAAAAGGATGGCGGCGACCTGTTTACGGGCATAAAGGAAGCATTGGAGTACCTGCACAACAACTATAAACTGTTTATAGTCAGTAATTGCCAGGATGGGTATATCGAAGCTTTTTACGAATACACCAACCTTGGCAACCTGTTCCAGGACTACGAATGCTCCGGCCGTACCGGCAACCCTAAAGGCGATAACCTGAAAGATATTATCCAGCGCAACAACCTGCAGCAACCTGTGTATGTTGGCGATACCAAAGGCGATTATGAAGCCAGCCTGGTAGCGGGAGTTCCGTTTGTGTACGCCGCGTATGGTTTTGGCAAAACCCCGGATTATACAGTTTATTTAAAATCTCCGGCTGACCTGAAAAGATTGTTTTAGCAAGTACATTACCCCCATGATCGTAGAAGCTACCCCAGAAGAAATAGATGAACTGTTCCCGTTGTGGCTTGAGTTGATGCAACAACACCAGCGCCTGCATAAAGTATTTAAATGTAAGCCCAACCACGAAAACACTCTAAAAACCGAACTGCTGAAACGGATAAGGGAGAAAGGCACAAAGGTGTTTGCGTACGAGCAGGAAGGCAACTGGATAGGTATGATCATCTGCACAATCAGGCAAAGTGTTAATGGCTTTGAACTGAGCCGCAAAGGGTATATAGCCGAAACTATAGTTAAGGAAGCTTACCGGCATAAAGGGATCGGGAAAGAGTTGTTTGAAGCAGCCCGCAACTGGTTGCAGGACAATGGCGCCGACCACTTGGAGCTACAGGTTTCTGTAAAAAACCCGGGTGCTGTCAATTTCTGGGAGGGTATCGGCTTTTCGACATCCACACAGCACATGGTCATGGTACTGAAATAACTATAGAAACGCTCCTGAAAACACAAACCACTTAAAAAACGAAGTACAACCACTGTATACTTGTGGTTGTACCTGTTAGCTCCTTTTGCCCTCTACCTCAAAAGGAGTTTATCGTAACAATTGGCCCTCAGGCTTTGCTATATCTTTCTCCTTTGGCTTGCTTATGTATTTATGCGTTACGTAGGTTTATCTCTTATTTAAAGATGTCGGAATTTGTAAAAGGTTGCATCTAAACAACTTAACTACTTCATTTACAATAAAAACCAACAAACTATAGCTTTGTTTAACAAGTATTCAGGTAATCTAAAATTTGTTTATAGTTCAGGTGTCCAGTGTGTGATAATAACGTAAGTTAGGAGGCCCCGATGAAAGACGAAGTAACTTGCGCAACATGCCAGTCCTGGTACACCAGTCAAGGTATTTCCTGTGGTGGTCCTGTGACTCCCAATCTTCAACCATCAGTAACGACGTCGGCTCCTTTTCACTCTGAAAAAGTTTGCTGGCCAGGCAGCCTTCGTAAATGCGTGTATCAGGTATAACCTTCTGAAAAAAAGCTTTGGCCTCATCAACAGACTCCTCTCTTATCCGGGCTTCCAAAATTACGATCATTGCCATTACTTTAATTTTCAGTATAATATCGTTATATCCGCCTCATCTTTTGCACAATGTTGGTTAGTATCATATACGCACGCCACACAGATCATTTATTTTTTGCAGTTTATTTTAGTATAAACACTATTTTTTATGGCGAAAGTATAATTCTTGACCTGTGATAATTTATAGACTCTTGCTGAACTTCCCTTTTTAAATCGTTTAAACCCTATTAATCAAAGCCTTAAAGTTTAAACTTCCTTTTAAGATCCGGAAGAAGAACTCCAGCCCAGGCGATGAGTTAAAACTAGAAATTGAATTAAAAATATGAGAGAGGTGAAATGGTATTGTACTGAATTTGCAGGAACTATAGTTTAAGTTTTCTGCACCTGGCCACCAACGGTATAAGCTACTTCTCCGAGGTCTACCAGCTCGCGTACGAGTGTTGTTATGGTGGCTGCATCTTTAGGTTCGAACTGCTGCACGAGCTCTTTTGGCAGGTAAGGTTTTTGCTGCACTAAAGTGAGCAGTTTCTCGCGCAAACTTTTAAGTTCTTTCTCTTGCCGGGCTTTTTTGCGTTGGGCCAGGCAAAAGTCGCAGATGCGGCAACTCTCATCTGATATCTCGTTAAAATAAGCCAGTAGCAACTGTGTACGGCAACGGTTGGTATTCTCTACGAACTTACTCATTTCCTTTACCTGCTTCAGGGCACGTTCGCGCAGTTCGTCTAGCTTCTTATGGTTTAGCGGGAGGTTAAGTGCATCCTGTCGGGCCTTCGTAAATATTAACTGTGGGGCATCGTGCTGTGGTTCGTATACTATAACCTGCAGCTTATGCAGATACTCTAATTTACGACGGATATCCTGTTCCGGCTTTTTAAGGTACTCAGCCAGTTTGCGCTCCGATATCTTTACAAAATTGGCAAAGGCTTCGCCACCATACATGCGCAAAATAAGGCGTAGTAAGCTATCGTGCTCCGGGTTAATCACCTGGAATTCGTACAGCTCCGTGTTATTCAGCTGTATAAAAATGCGTGACGGTGCGTAATATCCTTCACTGAGTTGCAGATATCCCTCGCCTTCCAGCCTTTTTATGGCATGGTGCACTTCCAGTGGCTTCAGTTTATAGTTGCGCGCAAAGTCGGCCAGCTCAAAATCGAAACTACTCATTAGTCCGCTACCTACAGCCAACTGGTAATAGTTAGCCAGGCACTGGTACACCCTCCGGATTAACTCCAGCGGCGGATGTGCTTCCTCTACTTTCTTTTGCAGATCTGCTACATCGCTTGGCCCATACAGGATCACGGCATAGCTATACTTTTCATCTCGCCCGGCTCGGCCTGCTTCCTGGTAATAAGCTTCTAAGCTTTCGGGCAGATCCAGGTGCACTACCAACCGCACATCCGGCTTATCAATTCCCATCCCGAAGGCATTGGTTGCTACTATTACCCGCACTTTATCATCTATCCAGGCTTGCTGCGCTCTGCTGCGTTCCTCAAACTTTAACCCGGCGTGGTAGGCACCGGCAGAGATCTGCCTGCTCTGTAAAAAACGGGCTATTTCTACGGTCTGCCTGCGGCTGCGCACATACACTATAGTTTGCCCCTGCATGCGCTGCAATATCTCCAGCAAACGGCCTATTTTATCTTCGGTGTAAAGGCAGGAGTATGACAGGTTGGCCCTTGCAAAGCTTTTAACGAAAATATTTTCCTGCTTAAAGTGAAGTTTTTCCTGTATGTCTTTGCGGACGTGTTCGGTAGCTGTGGCGGTAAGGGCTATAACCGGCACGCCAGGTAACAGCAAGCGTAATGCTGCCAGCTGCAAATACGGTGGTCTGAAATCGTAACCCCACTGCGAGATACAATGTGCTTCATCCACGGCCAATAAATTTACTTTCATCCGCTTCACGCGCTCCTGGAAAATATCGGTCAGCAAGCGTTCCGGCGACAGATAAAGGAACTTCACGTTTCCATACACGCAATTATCAAGCGCAATATCTATCTCACGGCGGTTCATGCCCGAGTAAACAGCCACCGCCGGAATATCCCGCTTTTTCAGTTGCTCTACCTGATCTTTCATCAGGGCAATAAGTGGCGTAATTACCAGGCAAATTCCATCCTTGGCCATCGCAGGCACCTGGAAACAGATAGATTTACCACCACCCGTAGGCAACAGCGCCAGCGTATCTTTACCATCCAGCACCGACCGCACAATATCCTCCTGCAACGGCCTGAATTGGTCGTAGCCCCAGTAAGTTTTAAGGATATGATGAATGTCTTGCAAGGGATGGCCGTTTATTCAGCGAAGATAATCTATTGGGTAGAGAAGTCAGAATATTTTAATGATTTGTCAGGTTGGGTGGGGTTACTTTATCTTAATCCTGTAACTCCTATATTGTCATTTCAAGCTCGGTCGAAAAATCTTATAAGTCCTATTGTTACTTCCTTGTCATTTCGACCATCGGGAGAAATCTGAATTCTATAGTTTGATTCTATACTTTCTTAGCCAAGCTATCCTTTCAAACCATTTTTCATCCTGGGAGCTCTATAAACCTATCGTTTCAATTCAGCTTTGGTGCCCTCATGGCCGGGAGGCCCCGTCTTCGGGCATCGCGCTGTGCGAATCTCTTTTGCTCATTCTTCGCAATGGCTTCGCCACCAGATATTCACAAGGCGCTCAACCCAAAGACTGTGATATTTCTCATAGCAACTCTATAGTTTAACTTGACTGATAAGCTTCGAGCTTTATCGTGGTTATAGTTCCATAGGGACAGGTCGCGACCTGTCCGCTCGACAGGCTGTAACTATGAAACGATAAATTAAATTATACCTATAGCAGAAGTATCCCCTTGAGGGGATTATAGGGGTGTTAATCAACAACTACAAAATTATAAGGCTATCTATAGCAAAGGCCAAAAACTCCCCGCCTTAGACTACCGAGATGAGATTTCAAAGGTAGCGAGCGTAGTCCTGAGAGGTTAAGGGTGGTTGGATTACGGTAACTATAAAACTATAACCACAGCTACTACTTTTCTTGTCCCTATCGGGCCAGTTGAGTCAGGAGACTCAACACCACCCTAAGTCACGAGTCTGGAGACTCGCGCCAGTGGTACGAACTAATCCTGAAAATCCTGATTCATACAACTAAATCACTTACCTCGGCAACCTGATACTAAGACCGGTTGTAACAAAATAATCAGGGGTGGAGGATTTGATAGAAGTACCTGCGGCTAGATCCATCTGAAAGTTGGGAAACAGCACAAATGTTAATCCGGCATCAACACAATGCACAGCTTTCTCCCCGTTCGTTTTATCACCAAATACCTCTCCAAATATGCCTAGTTTATCGCTAATCCCTGCTCCTATACTTGCGGAGTAACTCTTAACTGCTTTGCCGCCTTCCCAGCCATAGGCAAGGTTATAGCTCAGATCCATTTTCTCACTAAGCGAATTCTTAAACAATAGGCGCAGACTGGGTTCCGGATTTTCGGGTGTGAATGCCTCATCGCCTATCGGCAGATCAACCATTGTCATGAAAGCTGCTTGAGGTCTTAGGCCCTCTTCTTCCCATAGTTTCACTTTGGCACCCACTGTCAGCGGCCCGAATCCTTTTACTTGAGTAGAGGTTTCGTCTTCAACTGTAAGATTCTGGTAAGAGCCCTCTGCCCGCAATTCCAGCCACGAAATGATACCAACTCTGATCAGTGTAGCAGGGTAAGCCGTGTAAGTACTGACTGCTTCACCATCCCTTGCTTTCTCGAAATACAACCCGGACTCTACTTGTATGGATCTGGCAGGGACAGTAAATGCGCTTTCTGTCTGGTCGGGACGATCGGTTATTAAGTCAGGTAAAGGTATTGGTTGCTGTTGGCTATAGGCATGTGTGGTTAGTAAAATTATAACTATAGTTAGCGCCCATTTCAGAGCTGATCTGGTGTTAGTAAACGTGTGTTTCATCATTTGCTTTTACAATACATTACGAATGTTTAGGCAAATGTTTTAAAATATTTTAGATTAACCTAAAATAATAATTAAATAAATAAAAAGCCTGCTCTTTTGAAGCAGGCTTTGCTATAGCTATTGTAGTGGTTACGCCGCTGCAGATTGTCCGTCTTCACGCTCTTCGATCACTTTCTTCAGTTTATCGATAGCCTGGGCTGCACGCTCCTCATCAAACCGGTTGATGTTCAGTAACATTTTGGTCTTTTCCTGGCGCGTGATCACCGGGTTATTAAGTAAACGAATAATCTCTTCTTTCTGCTTAGCCGATGCATAACGTACGCTCGTTGATGGCGACTCTGCTATTTCTTTATCAGCTGTAGCTGCCGCTTCCGAAGCGCGCATAGTTGCTTTCTTCTCGGTTGGTACTGCAGGGCTCTTAGCTGCTTTTACAGTATCGTTGCCACTATAGTCCATCTCTTCTGCAGGAGTTGGCTCGTAACCAGCTGCTCTGATGATCCAGGCCAGAATATTACGATATGCTTTACCAATGGCACGGGTCTGCGCCATACTTGCAATCGCGAATTCCTGGTAGTATTTTTTACCCTGCTCCTTATTAGAACAGATCGCAAAACCTGCTCCTACTACCTGCTGGCTACGCAGGTCAAGCAGGTTAACTTTAGCCTGGTATTTTATCTCATCATCGGTGCTGATATTCACCACATGTTCCACTACAGGCAAAATACCTAAGCGCGATCCGGCATATTGCCAGCCTTCCACGTTCACATATTCTTTGCCCTGTATGTTCTGGTATAGTCTGTTCTCTTTAATGAACTTTGCCAGGTCTACCGCCAGATGCATAGTTTCATCCGACTTCGCAATGTCATAACTCTCGACCTTAGGCTTCTGTACTTTTAGTTCTTTATTAGGTTGATTCATCTCTATTAGCTTTGTTAGTTTAAGTACAATATCTAAACACAATGGCTACAGAAATGGTGCAAAAAATGCAAAAAATTACACAATTTATAACACTGATTATCAAGTAGTTACAAACTATTTTCTAAAATTTTTAGTACCATTACTAAAGCTGTGCAAGCTTTGGCTAAAAGAGAAAGGGTGAAAGGTATTTACGAGAGAAAGAGGCTGGGAGTTAGAAAGCTATTTATAGTTAAAGAGTTTAAGAGTTAGAGAGTTAAAGAAGGATAAAATGTAGAGACGAAATACGTGGCGTCTTATACTTGAGCTGATCCAACAATTTAACCTTCAACAATCAACAATTAACAACCAACAACTAACCCTGATTTGATAGGACTTCCTGCACGATAAGGCCATCTTTCATGACCAGTGTGCGGTCGGCCATGGAGGCCAGCAGTTCGTTATGTGTAACTATAACAAAGGTTTGGTTGAACTCATCGCGGAGCTTAAAGAAGATATCGTGTAGTTCCTGGGCGTTTTTGGAATCGAGGTTACCGCTTGGCTCATCGGCGAAAATTACTTCCGGTGAATTGATAAGGGCACGCGCCACTGCTGTACGCTGCTGCTCCCCACCCGACATTTCAGAAGGTTTATGGTCGAGTCTGTGCGACAGGTTAAGCATCATCAGTAACTCCTTGGCGCGCTCTACAACTTCTTTCTCAGGTCGGCCAGCCAGGAAACCCGGTAAGCAAACATTCTCAACGGCAGTAAACTCAGGCAGCAGGTTATGGAACTGGAAAATAAAGCCGATGTGTCGGTTGCGGAATTTAGCCAGGTCGGTGGCATTGTATTTGGCAATGTTCTTTCCTTCAAACAGTACTTCCCCGGAATCAGCATTATCCAAAGTGCCCAGTATATGCAATAAGGTACTTTTACCTGCCCCCGAAGCGCCAACTATAGACACTACTTCGCCTGTTCCAATGGTCAGGTCGATGCCTTTAAGAACTTCTAGTTTACCGTATTTTTTGTGGATGTTGGATACCTGCAGCACGCTGAAAAAACTATAGTAGTGAAATGAAACTATGCAAGCTCCAAAGCTACAAAATTTTTGCCGGATTTAGTTTGCAGAGAACAGGTCTCGTCAAACTCAGGAAATTCCGGATTTAGCAGGTCCATTGGCGTTATATCGCTCCGTGTCAGTGTCAGATTCATCTTTCAACACATCTTTTACATAAAGTTCTTTTACCACCACCATTAATACCGCCAGTATCGGCGCGGCCAGCATGAGTCCTAACCCACCCTGTACCAAGCCCAGCAACACCTGGAAAAATAACAACAGTGCAGGCGGCAGGTCTACGGTTTTCTGAAAAATGATAGGTGTGATAAGATATGTTTCTACCATCTGAATGCCCCCATAAACGAGGATAACATAAAGGGCCATTTGCGGACCTTGGGTAAGCCCTATCAACACAGCTGGAATGCCTGCTAACCAGGGACCGATATTTGGTATAAAAGCGAACAAAAAAGCAATCAGGGCTAATGCGAATGCCATGGGCAGCCCTATTAAACTATAGCCTATTGCCGAAGATATTCCGATTATAGCCATTGCCGAAAGCATGGCCAGCAGCCATAGTTTAAGTGTGTGGTAGCACTCGTGCAGTACATTAAGTACACGTTTGCGGTGCCGTGGCGGGAAAAGTTTTGAAAAGCCTTTGGTGTATAGATTAGGGTTTGATGCGAAGAAAAGCGCGGTAATGATTACGATAAGCAGATCGGCCAGAATGCCCAGCGTAGTGGTAAGTGCGCCTGTTACCTTTGAGAAAAGGGAACTCTGTTTGGGCATGACCTTATTTAAATTCTCGGGTAATTGTTCTGCTACTTTTTCACCCCAACTAAATTGGCCTAACCACTGCTCTACTTCCTGTAAAGATTGAGGCAACGTTTTCCGCATCTCCTGGCCCTGCTCTGCCACTGTTGGCCCAATCCAGAGAAATGCGCCAACCAGTAATCCGAAAAAGACTAGTACAGACAACAGCAAACTCCATCCTCTTTTCAAATGCAGTTTACTGGTTATCCAGTCGGCCATGCCACAGAAAAGTACTGCCAGTAAAATACCGGCAAACACCAGCAGAAAGAAATAGAACTGCTTTACCAGCAGGTAAAATCCCCCGGCAACCAGCACAACTACAAATGCTGCAATGGCAATTCGTTTCGCAAAACTATAGTTATCCGTCATGGCAATCTGTTTATCAGAATATATAGTTAAAACTCTGTTCGTATTATACTCGTTGCGTTCATTACGGTTATGTAAAAACCATTTTAGAGAGTTAGAACGAAGCCTCAATATTTTAAAAATCCATTACTTGAATTTAAAGCGATAAAGGCGTACTTTCGTGCGTCCATTAAAACTGAAAGCATGAACATACACGAATATCAGGGTAAAGACATTTTAAAAAGCTACGGCGTACGCATACAGGAAGGCATCGTGGCTGAAACGCCTGACCAGGCTGTAAAAGCTGCCATGAAGCTTACCGAAGAAACCGGTACTGGCTGGCATGTTATTAAAGCTCAGATACATGCGGGAGGCCGCGGTAAAGGTGGCGGCGTAAAGCTGGCTAAAAACCTTGACCAGGTTAAGCAGATCGCAAGCGAAATTCTGGGTATGACACTGGTAACGCACCAGACAGGTCCTGAAGGTAAACTGGTACAGAAAGTATTGGTTGCGCAGGATGTGTACTACCCGGGCGAGTCTGATCCGAAAGAGTTTTACCTGAGCATTCTGCTTGACCGTGCAAAAGGTCAGAACGTGATCATGGCATCTACTGAAGGTGGTATGGACATTGAGGAAGTTGCTGAGCACACTCCTGAGAAGATCATTAAAGAGTGGATCGACCCGGCTGTAGGTCTGCGTCCGTTCCAGGCTAACAAGATCGCTTTCGCATTTGGTTTACAGGGCGAAGCCTTCAAGGAGATGGTTAAATTCATCACAAGCCTTTACAAAGCATACGTAGAGTCTGATGCTTCTATGTTCGAGATCAACCCTGTTCTGAAAACTTCAGACAACAAGATCCTGGCTGTAGATGCAAAAGTAGACTTAGACGATAACGCACTGTTCCGCCACAAAGACCTGGCTGCCCTGCGCGATACTTCGGAAGAAGATCCGTTGGAAGTAGAAGCAAGCGCATCTAACCTGAACTATGTAAAGCTTGACGGTAACGTTGGCTGTATGGTAAACGGTGCCGGTCTTGCTATGGCAACTATGGATATCATTAAGCTTTCTGGTGGCGAGCCCGCTAACTTCCTTGACGTAGGTGGTGGGGCAAATGCACAGACTGTTGAAGCTGGTTTCCGCATTATCCTAAAAGACCCGAACGTAAAAGCTATCCTGATCAACATCTTCGGTGGTATCGTTCGTTGCGACCGTGTTGCAAATGGTGTGGTAGAAGCGTACAAAAACATTGGTGATATCCGTGTTCCGATCATCGTTCGTCTTCAAGGTACAAACGCTGAAGAAGGTGCACGCATCATAGACGAGTCTGGCCTGAAAGTTTACTCTGCAGTTGCTTTAAAAGAAGCCGCTGAAAAAGTAAAGCAGGTTTTAGCAGAAGTAGGAGCTTAATTCCTCAAGTATAAAAACAAAAGGGGCTGCCATAATTGGCAGCCCCTTTTGTTTTTATACTTGAGGAGAAGTTTAAGAGTTAGAGAGTTTAGGAGTTAATGAAGTTTGGAAGTTAGCAGGTTAGAAAGTTGGTGGTTTTCCGCCTTCGCTCGCGTCCCGCGAGTGTAAGTTACCTGCGGACTCTGGCCGCTTTGATATTAACAAACGTGCCGAACCGCGAGCAATAATTCACTATAAAACTTTCTAACTAATCCTTTTCTAACTTCATTAACTCTCAAACTCCTAAACTCATTAACTCTTAAACTACTTCCAGCTGCACTTCCACATTGCCCTGCACCCCAATAGAGTATGGGCAAACCTGGTGGGCTTCGTCTACCAGCTGGCGGGCTTTTTCTTTTTCCATGCCTTTCAGATCTACTGTTAGTTTTACACCGAGGCCATAAGCATGGTTTTCTGATTTTAACAGGTCAACGTGTGCTTTTACCGTAGCTGTCGGGTCTATGCGCTCGTGGTGTTTGCCTGCCACTAACAGCAAGGCACTCAGGAAACAAGCCGAATAGCCGGCAGCAAAAAGTTGTTCAGGGTTTGTCTTCCCTTTCTCCCCTCCCAGTCCTTCCGGTAACGAAAGCGGCATATCCAAAACACCATCCGAAGATGAAACATGGCCACGACGGCCGCCAGTAGCAGTAACCTCTGCCGTATATACTCTTTCCATAGTTTATGTAATGTATTTATAGTTCTGATTCAGGTAATATTAACCATAGTTTTAAAAGTATTGTTTTGCCTTTCAGCCGAATAGTGAGCAAGCGCAACTATAAACCGAAACTATCTTGTACATTTTTAGGGTGAATGTTTCCTTTTATCCGCTTTGTTTCTATTTTTGCACACGTCCTGCACCCGTAGTTCAACTGGATAGAATATCGGATTTCGGCTCCGAGGGTTAGGGGTTCGAATCCTCTCGGGTGCACACAAACTATAATAGCCTTGTAAGTACATCCTTACAAGGCTTTTTTGTTTTTAACATTTGGCTATGAGGTTGTTTTTTTAATATATATCTAAAGTTGCCCGTACGCGTATGTGATAACTTCACACTTACTCCAAAGGGTGTCTTTCATCGTAGGGTCATATAACTGTATATCTGCAGTTAATTCTAAGTATTAATATATATAACCTTATCTTTGAGCTTATCTTATTTAAATTCCCTAAGACAAACATCACGCTTAAGCAACACATAACATGAACCAAACAGCACAGCTGCTCAAAAAGAGAAAAAAAGCGATCCTTGAAAACTGGGTGAAAAACCAATTAGCTGACGATTCGCTTCGCGATGACCTGATCTCAAACGAAGACCTGCGCCGCCAGTCTGAAGAGCTCCTGGATGAACTGCTTATTGCAATTGAAAAAGGTGACCTGGAAAACATTTACTCCAGCAATTTTGAGCAGGTTAATGACATTTTAAGTGATATCTCGGTAACAAGAGCGCGCCAGGGTTTCTCGCCACGCGAAATCACAATGTATGTATTAAGCCTGAAGCAAGCCCTGACCGATGTGCTTGAGAAAGAGCGCCGCGATCAGCCTGAAATATTATACAAAGAGGTTATACAGGTTAACAAATTACTCGATAACCTGAGCATCCACACATTCGAAACATATTTAAGAGGCCGTGAAGAAGTTATCCTTCGCCAGACCGACGAAATAAACGAGATCTCTACTCCTGTTATCCGTGTTTGGGATGGTATCCTGGCGTTGCCAATTATCGGAACCCTGGATAGCTCACGTACCCAGATCGTGATGGAAAACCTGCTGCAGGAAATTGTGAACACAGGCAGTAACATTGCCATCCTGGACATTTCGGGTGTACCTGCCGTAGACTCTTTAGTAGCACAGCACCTTATCAAAACTGTTGCTGCAACACGCCTTATGGGTGCAGAGTGTATCATTAGTGGTATCCGTGCCGAGATCGCGCAAACTATAGTTCACCTGGGCATCGACCTTTCCAATATCAAAACAAAAGCCTCCCTGGCAAGTGCGCTGCAGTTAGCATTCAGTATGCTGGCCCTTGAGGTGAAAAAGAAAAACGTAACAGTACCAACTAAAATAATCAGGTAACACGATGGATAGGATTCCAATATTAAAAATGGGGCCTTTCCTGCTGGTTACTATACAAGTAGACCTGTACGACAGGCTGGCCCTGAACCTGGAAAACGACCTTATCTCGATGGTAAGCAAAACAGGTGCCCGCGGAGTTTTGATCGACATATCAGCAGTAAATATAGTTGACTCCTTTATGGGCCGCATATTAGGTAATATAGCCTCTATGTCGCGTATAATGGATGCTGAAACGGTAGTAGTTGGCATGCAGCCGGCTGTTGCCATTACGCTGGTAGAACTTGGACTAACCTTGCAGGGAGTACACACGGCCCTGAACGTAGAAAAAGGCATGGACCTGCTCTACAATAAAACAGATTTACTTAGCCAACAACAAGACGACGAAGAAGACAGAGAGGACCCAAATGATTACAATGACTAAAGACACGATGCAAATCGTGCGGGAACAAGACGTTGTACCATTTAGGAACCGGGTGCGGGAGATGAGCACAAAAATAGGCATGAGCCTGGTAAACCAGACAAAGCTTATTACTGCTGCCAGCGAGCTTGTCCGGAATATGCTTAAGTATGCCAATGGCGGAAAAACAATCCTTGAAATAGTTAATAAAAACGGGCAAAACGGCGTAAGATTAACTTTTACCGACGAAGGTCCCGGAATAGAAAACATACCACAGGCCATGCAGGACGGATTTTCGACCGGCAAAAGCCTTGGCCTGGGCTTGCCAGGCGCAAAAAGACTGGTAAACGAATTTGATGTTAAAAGTATAGTTGGCCAGGGGACTACAGTTGTAATTACACACTGGAAGAATGGACGTTAAGCACCATCAGCGTTTTTTGCTGGCAGATAGAAGCTTTGCCAATATTGTTAAACGGGATATTACCCGCATTGCGGAGAGTTATGGCTTCTCACCTTCCGAGGTTGGCCGTATTAATATTGTAGTGTCGGAGATGGCATCAAACCTGCTCAAACATTCTCCGCAGGGTGGCGAACTTCTGGTAAAATACACCACTGCCAATGCCCTCGAAATAATATGCTTTGATAGTGGCCCCGGCATGAAAGACCCGCAGCGCATGATGCAAGACGGCTCGTCTACGGCCGGAACAGCCGGCGAAGGCCTGGGTGCTATAGTTCGGCAGTCGCATACGTTCGACATGTACACACAACCGGGTTGCGGCACTATACTGTTGACACGCTTTTACAAAGGCCAGACCGAAGCTCCCAAGCAAACCAATACCTTCCAGATAGGTACTATTATTGTTCCTAAACCAAACGAACAATTCTGCGGCGATGGCTTTGCAGCGACAGTACACGGAAAGCATTGTTACCTGATAGCCTTGGATGGTTTAGGCCATGGCGCAGCTGCCAACGATGCAAGTAGCGAAGCAGTTGCAGCTTTTTTACAACAACATACCACTGATGCTGCCCAGAACCTTCGCCACATACACGCCTCTATCCGTAAAACGCGTGGAGCTGTAGGTACTATAGTTCATATTGATGCAGCTCAGAAACGGATAAGTTATTGCGGTGTGGGCAACATTGCAGGCAGGCTTTATCAAATAGACGGACCAGCAATAGTAAACTCATTAAGCAAGAATATCATGGCTTATAATGGTATCCTGGGGCATAACATTCCGGCTACCCTTAATACACAAACAATTGAGTGGAATAACAGCAAATTACTTATACTACATTCTGACGGCATAAAATCGAGGTGGGACCTGAGCAAATACACGAACCTGCACCGCCACGATGCCAGTATAATTGCTGCCGTAGTTTACCGCGATTTTAAGCGTGATACAGATGATTCGCTGGTTGTAGTTGTCCGTTCTAAATCCTGAGTGTTATGCTGAGAAGCCTCTTAAAAATTAATATTAACAACGAGCTTGATGTGGTGCTGGCTTACAAAAGAGCAAAGCAGCTTTCGGAGCGTTTAGGTATAACAATAGGTAACCAAACCAAATTTGCCACTGCTGTATCCGAAATTTGCCGCAACGTGGTAGAGCATGTGGGAAACGGTAACATACAGTTCAGTATAATAGAAGAGCAAAACGTTAAATACATAGAAGCTATAGTGGCCGACAGGGGGCGCGGCCTGGGCAACATTGATTACTTCCTGAACCGCGAACCAAATGCATTGAATACAAAAGGTACTGGCCTGGCAAACTCCCGCAAACTGGTAGACTATTTTAACATAGAAAGCGAGTTTGAGAAAGGAACCAGAATAACACTGCGCCAGCGCCTGCCACACAACGCCCCTACCGTAACAAAAGCGCTTGCCGAAGAGTGGATGCTGGAGTTTGATGTTGACAGCGTGTCGCCGTATGCCGAGATCAAAAGGCAGAATATGCAGCTTCTGGAAGTAATGGACCAACTGCGTGAACGCAACGAAGTAGCCGAACAGCAACTTCTGGAGATCAGGAGGCTGAACAACAAACTGCAGCAAACCAACCTGGACATACAGCAACTGTTACAGGAACGTGAGGAACAGAACGCCAGGCTACAGGATATAAACGAAGATCTGGATACGTTTGCCCATACCGTTTCGCATGACCTGCGCGCGCCGCTTCAGAATATAAACGGCTTATCCAGAGCCCTGGAAGATTGCCTGAACACCGATAGGGTAAAAGAAGCTAAAGGACTGTTCCCGATGCTTAACCAGCAAACCGCCCGTATGGATCAGTTTATCATGAGCATACTGGCTTACTCGCTGGCAGGCCGCAAGAACATAACGAAAACCGAAACTGAACTGCACGCGCTGCTGGCTGGTGTAATAGGTTTGCTTAACCTTCCCGATCATATAAAGATATCACTCCCGGAAAAACCACTAATACTGCTGACAGAATCCATACTGTTGCACCAGGTTTTCAGTAACCTTATCGGGAATGCCATTAAACACCACGATCTGAACCAAAATGCAAGTATCGAGGTAACCTATAGGCTCCAGGACGACTGGATCTATTTCTCGTTGCAGGACAATGGCCCCGGAATTCCTCCTGAATCGCAAGGCGATATTTTTAATGCCTACCAAACTATAAACATCAATAGCTCCGGCAACAGCACGGGCCTGGGCTTATCTATAGTTAAAAAGATAGTTACCGGTAAAGGCGGCAAAATATGGGTGGAGTCTGAAGGGCGCGGCTCGCGGTTTATGTTTACATGGCCAGCTTCCGAAATAATACAACTATAGATCTTAACTATAGCTATAAAGTAAAAAGGGCCCGCAATGTTAGTTTGCAGGCCCTTTTTTTATGTTTTACGAAACTTAGTTTTTCGAGAAGAATTGTTCCAGCACTTCCTGCACGTCGTGTTTTGTAAGTGTTTTAGAATAATGCTTTTTTACGCGGCTATAGTTCTTCAGGCGTTCGAGGTCGTAAAAGCTGGCCGACGAAGTAAGCATCATAATGATCACATGATCTTTAGCATCTAATTTTCGGCGCTGGTACTCGTCCAGGAAAGAGAAACCATCCATAACCGGCATTTTAATATCCAGGAATATCAGGTCAGGGCAACGCTTGTCTGATGACTGATCTTCGGAACATGCTTCGCTTAAATAATCTATTGCCTCTTTGCCATTGTTATACACCATAATTTCCCTGGCTACCTGCATTTCTTCCAACAGTCGTTTATTCAGGAAATTTGTTGTATCGTCATCGTCAATAAGTAGTACTAGATCAAGCATTGGCATGTCATTTATTTTGAGCAATAATACCGCTATAACATCACAGAGGTTTTATTATAACTGCAAATATCAAATTAAGATTTACTAATTCAAAATTACGGTATAAACTATAGTTAATTCAATACTGATTTTTTTAAAATTCTTTAACTATAGGCACCGGTAAATTGCCTGCGTACGACTCTTGTTATCTGGTTGCAGGCTTAATTGTTACAGGTGCTTTTTGTCGTTTATTTTTCGAGGTACGATTACGCCAGATAATAACTCCGCTTACCCAAAGCAGGGCAGGCATAAGGCCGGTAAAAAACCATAGTATGCGGGTAAACCACCCTCCTATCTCGCCGAAGTGAATAGGCACAAACCAGTTACGGGTAAGCTGGTGGCCGGCTGGTGCAGTGTGTGGCTCATAAGCAAACAATATTTTACCAGTGTACTGATCGATATAAACCTGTGGCCTGTACTCGGGACCTGCGTCTATTTCAGCTGCATTAACCACCGAAAAGTAAACCCTGTCAGCACTGTCTTTCGGCATGATCAGGTTGCGTTTATGGTATCCCGGGTACATAGTTTCCATCATATCCAGAGCCTGTACTATAGTTACCTCAGGCAAGTCAGTGCGATACGTGGATTTTATTTTTGTAACATCTGGTGTTGGCACTTCGGTGCGGGTAACAAAATCTACCACAGCCTGTACCTGTTCTGAGAAAGCAAAGTACACACCTGTTAAACTGACCAGGAACAGTGGAATGATAAAATAAAACCCAAACACTTTGTGCACGTCGTAGTTGCGGCGCTTAAAGCTGGCATTTGGTTTCAGGCGCAGGCCGTCTTTCAGTTTTTTCTTTTTGTAAGGCAACCACAGGTATAACCCCGACGATAGCAATACTACTACCAGCAGCAACGATGCAATACCTGTTATTGTAGAACCAATCTCGCCTATAGTTAGCTGCCGGTGTATCTCCAACACATCTTCCATTACGCCGCGGCGTTTGGCCATTTCGCCAAGGTAAGCCCCGGTGGCGCCATCATAAAATACGAACTCTTTTTTACCCTCCACTTTCACGATGTAATTCTCGAGCTCGCGCAGCGGGAAAAGTATGGTTGCTACCTCGGCATCAAACTGTTTTTCTGCTTTGGCAACTATAGTTCTGGCATCTACAACATCTTTTGTTGGGTTAGAGCTTTGGTAAAGATCGGAATATAAAAGAGCAGTAAGCTCGGGCTGGAAAACATAAACTGAACCTGTAAGGCCAACCACAGAAACTATAGCGCCAGCTGTAAGGCCTACCCAAAGGTGCAGTTGCAGGATCAGTTTTCTCATGAGGTCTTAAAACAAATTAGCGGCACAACCGAAGCTGCGCCGCCAGATTTTAGCAAAACTATAGTTTATTCAGATTAAAAGCGAACACCTATTGTACCTTGCACCGATAAAGGAGCGCCCGGCATGATGGCTGTCGCTGATTGTGAGCCATCGTAATATTTCACGTTTGTCAGGTTGCGTACATTTATGGCTGCGTGGTATTTTTGGTTGTCGTAATACACGGTGCCATCGTAACGGGTGTAGCCCGGTAATCTGAAGCTGTCTGCAGCATCAACCGGTCTGTCGCCGAAGCTGGTAAAGCCACCACCAATGCCAAGTCCTTTCATAGGTCCGTCCTGTATTTCGTATGTTGTCCACAGGCTGCCACTGTGCTCGCTTACGCCTCTGAAGCGCTTGCCGATATTAGTTGCCTTAGTATCTTTAACTATGCGGGCATCTGTGTAACTATAGGTGGCAATTACGTTAAGGCCTGTCGCAATTTCACCGGTAACATCAGCTTCAAACCCTTCGCTTCGCACTTTACCGATCTGCATACTATAAGCGTTGTCCGATGGGTCAGTAACTTCTACGTTACGGCGGGTGATGTTAAAGTAAGCGGCCTTTAGGTTGATCTTGTCGTTCAGCAATCCTGATTTAATACCTGCTTCGTAAAGGTCTGATGTTACAGGTTCAAACGCTTCGCCATCTTTGGTGCGACCGACTTCCGGCTGGAAACCCTTAGACCAGTTACCGTAAACCGATACAGGTCCTGCCACTTCGTAAAGCAAGCCGGCGCGTGGGTTTAAGGCTGTATTGCGCTGCGTTGTAATTACTTCTGAGAAGGTGTTTGTTGCTTTGTCCAGTTTTTGGTTTACTTTCTCCAGGTCCCAGATGTCGTAACGGGCACCCAGTAATACTTTCAGTTTCTGGCTTATCGATAAAAAGTCCTGCACATACACGCCGTATAGTTGGGTGTTGTCGCGGTAGTCGTCTCCGAAGTTAAGTTTAACCTGCTTTAGCTTACTGTTATACTTCGGATTGTAAACATTCAGGGTATCGTAGTTTCCACGGTTATACCAGATATCAAACATAGAGCGGGCAACTTCTACCCCAACTACTGTTTTATGTTCGAAAGCTGCGCCTGTTTTAAACGTAGCATATAGTTCGTTCTGTGTGGCAAAGTTACGCTCAAAGTTATACTGGTCCTGCAAACGACGGATCACCTTAGAGTTGGAGTCGTCTTTCTTAGGGATGCCGGCAAATTCTACGACTGTTCTTTGCTCAGAAGAATAGGTAAAGTTAGAAGCGTGGCGCAAACTGAACATGTTGTTGAAACGATGCTGCAAATTATACTGCACTAACCTGTTCTGATGTATGCCCACATTGCCCGGTTCGCCGATAGAACGGTTGGTTGGAACATCAGCAATCACGCCATTAAAGGCAACTATACCCCTGTCCGAAGCCTGGTCATGGTCCAGGTACTCGGCTTCAACTGTAAGTGAGGTTCTGTCGGAGAAATCATACGTAAAAGCTGGCGCAACAAAGAAACGTTTAGTGCTTACAAAGTCACGGTACGTATCGCCATCTTCATAAACGGCATTCAATCTGTACTTCAGTGTTTTTTCTTCATTCAGGGCACCGCCAAAATCTATAGCCGGCCGGTACTGGCCAAAGCTGTTAGCCGTTAACTGTATATCGTGAAAGGTAAAGGCAGTAGGTTTTTTGGTTGTGATGTTTACCATACCGCCCGGGTCGCTTACGCCATATAATACCGATGCAGGGCCTTTCATTACTTCCAGCTGCTGTATATTGGCTGTCTCACGGAAAGTACGTACGCTGTTACGGAAGCCGTTCTTGAATATACTTTCGGTACTTGTTCTGAAACCCCGGATCTGGAAAATATCAGTACGGCCACCAAAACCGGTCTCCATTGTTACGCCACTCACGTTGCGCATGGCATCATCCAGGCGGATAACCTGCATCTGGTCCATGGCGCGGCGAGAAATGATCTGAACTGATTGCGGCACCGACTTTAAAGGAGCTTCCATTTTAGTAGCTGTAGACCCGATCGGCTGCACAAATTCACCACTCTTACTTGCCGTTATAACTACTTCGTTCAGTTCTGTAGCTGTAGATGGCAGTAAAAAGTATTCTGTTATAGTTGATCCGCCTTTAACGCTCACTTCGCGCTTTACAGTAGTATAACCAATGCCATTTGCAACCAGGGTATAGTTACCCGGCGCCACAGATTTGATCACGTACTTTCCTTCTTCGTCGGTAGTAGTACCAACGGTAGTGCCTTGTAAAGCAACGCTAATACCTAACAGCGGCTCATTTCTTTCGGAAACTATTCGTCCTTCAATACGGCCAATGCTTTGCGCAATAGCAACAGGTGCAACGAACAGAAAAACTAACAGGATAAGTAGACTTCGGGACATGAGTATGTTCTTGTTTATTTAGATTAATTCTAAGCAGACACAAAAGTAAAGACCGAATTGATAAGCACAAACGATTTATTTAGATTTTTTCTAAATAGTGACAAAACTCACTTTTCTAACTATAGCCAGTGCTTAACTATATCCTTTTCAGCTTTTGGTAAGTATGTAGGAAGTATAACATCAAACAGAATTAAAGCTACTTATATGGATACATATAACATGAAGCCCGAACACATGCGTGCACCCGATAACCTGAGCCGCGAAGAGATACAGAAAAGCCTGGACGAACTGGATAGTAAGATAAAAACCCTGCGAGCGAAAGTGAATGCCACTACTGCCGACTCAAACCATACCTATCATGAGCACATTGCCGCCCTGGAAAAGAAACGCGAATTGATTGCCAACAAACTAAACGACACCGAAGATACCCATGACAAGTGGCAAAACCTTCGCAGCGGCCTGGACAACCTGAAAAACGACATCGAGAATATGTTCAAATAAACTATAGCTATAGTTTATAATGATTTGAAAACAAAAAGCCCGGCTACGTTACAGCAGCCGGGCTTTTATAGTTTATAGTTATAGTTGCTTAACCAACCACAGGCTCTCTGAAACCTACCCACGTAAAGCGCTTGATCACGAACTCAGGGTTAGTGAAAGAAGCATTACCGGCAGGGTTGCCACCTGTTACATGGAAGTCTGAGAAACTCGCATTCTGGTTCACGAAGATACCACCTGTCAGGTTAAAGCTAACCGGTGTACCGGCAAGGCTCATCTCATCCATTATCTTTTCTTTTACAGCCGGGTCTGTGGTATAAGCACCGCACGAAATAGCGCCATGTTCACGGGCCATGTCACTGGCAAGCTCAATGCTCTGGTCTGTATCTTTTGTTTTGATGATCAGCATGATCGGGCCGAACAGTTCGCGGCTGTAGCTTTCCTTGTTGCTGGCATCTACTTCATAGATAACCGGTGAGCAGGTACGCGCATTCGCAAACATCGGGTTGCTGAAATCGCAGGTAGTAAGCACAGCATTACCGCCTATAGTTGAAGCGCCTTTTACACGCTCTGTAGTGGCAGGGTTCTGGATAGCGCCTAAAATGTGCGGACCAGCTTTCGGGTTATTAACCAGGCCGGTTACGGCATCAGCCAGTTTCTGAACTACTTCTTCATAAGGTACTGTTTCGCCACCTACTTTAATGCCTTTTTCCGGGATAAAGAAGTTCTGCGGAGCCGTACACATCTGGCCGGAGTATAAGCTAACCGAAAATGCCAGGTTCTGCGCTACTTTGTCCAGGTCATCAACAGAGTCAAGGATAATTGAGTTAACGCCGGCTTTTTCTGTAAATACCGTCTTCCCTTTCAGGCTTTCGATATAGTTACCAAACTCCGTACCGCCGGTATAGTCTATCAGTTTTACTTTCGGGTTTTCGGCCAGTTCTTTTGTAATCAGTCTGTCTTCAGCATCAACGGCCAACTGGCAGATGTTCGGGTTCAGACCGTTTTCAGCTAACACTTTCTGCACTTCGGCTACAACTATAGCTATTGGCAAAACGGCTTTCGGGTGTGGCTTAACGATAACCGGGTTACCCGTAACAAGGCTTGCATACATGCCCGGCACCGTGTTCCAGGTCGGGAATGTAGAGCAACCAATAACCAGTGCCACACCTTTCGGTACCGCTTTCCAGCTTTTGTTCAGTTTCAGATTGTATTTGCCCATCGGCTTTTCCCACTCCGTACTTTCCGGGAAACGGGTCATTTCTTCGTAACCAGATGCAATGGCTTCCAGAGCACGGTCAGCAGCGTGCGGACCCGATGCCTGGAACGACATCATATAGGCCTGACCAGTTGTGTGCATGGTGGCATAAGCTATCTCGAAGAAACGGGTCTTCATGCGTTCCAGCGATTCTACCAGTATAGCAGCGCGGTCGGCTGGTTTTACTTTACGCCACTGGTGGAACGCTTCTTCGGATCTGCTGATAAGTGTTTCCGGGGAAAAGAACGGGTATTTAACGCCCAAAGGCTGCTGCTCGTAAGGCGAATCTTCCTGCCCTGTCCAGCTTTCAGGATTTTCCTGTAGCAGCTCTTCGAACTTATTATTCAATCTGGATGTATATTTTTCGCGGCCTTCTTTGTCAGCGTTCTCACCGTAAACTTCCGGAGTCGGATTCTCAGGGTAATGCGCAAAAAAAGTTCGCTCGTGCAGGGCACGTACGGCGGTGTCAAGTGTAGTTTGGTGTTTGTCTGCCAGGTTAATAGCCATAGTTTTTCAGAATTATGCTTTTAAAATGATCGGGTATGATCCAACCTTGGAAAGTTACGTAAAAAAACAGAAAGGTTTGGGTGTTATTGGGGTAATTCGCCTTATATTTAAAAGTGTTTTAGTGCACTTACCTTAGTTACAGGTACAGTTCTTATCATCAACTTAGATTTTTAATTTTTGGTATAAATGTTTACCCTACTAAAGGCGCCCTTCCGCCAGGGATGTATTGCGTTCATCCTCCTTCTATTGGCTTCGGCGCCAATTTTCGCACAGCAGGTTGGTCATGGTTCCCGCACCGTGCCTCACACAGTTGTGTATAAACTAAAATCAGACCCAACCAAAGCTCGCTACGCTACATCAAACAGCTCTTTACAGGAAGCGCTCATAAAGGTCAGGGCAAAAGATGTACACCAGAAATTCCCGAACCGGGGGGCTGCAGCCAGTTTACGCCGTGCATCTATAGTTGATATAACACAGATCTACCAGGCAACCTATAGTTCAGACCTTAGCTTTGAAGCTGTAAAATGGACCCTGATGGCAACCGGACAGGTAGCTTACGTAGAGCCGCTTTACCTGCGCGAGCCGCTCTACCAGACCTCAGATCCTTTCTCGGATTCTACCAAAGTTACTGCTTACCACCTTAAACTTATAAAAGCTTACGGAGCCTGGGATATACAACAGGGTGATACTAACATTGTTATCGGCATTGCAGACACCGGTTTCCGGACAGACCACCTGGACCTGAAAGACAATATAAAGTATAACTATGCTGACCCGATAGATGGGATAGATAACGATGGCGATGGATACACCGATAACTTTGCCGGCTGGGACTTTGCTGACCGCGATAACAATGTATCAAATGCTCCGCGTTGGGGAAGCCATGGTATGAGCGTAGCTGGCGTGGCTGCCGGTACACCCAACAATGCAACGGGTATTGCCGGCGTAGGCTACAAAACTAAATTCCTGCCACTAAAGGTATTTTCATCGAACGCTGACGGCACATTTGGGGGCGGTTACGAAGCTATAGTTTATGCTGCCGAAAAGGGCTGCAAGATCATTAACCTCTCGTGGGGTGGCGAAGGCTTTTCGCAGTACGAACAGGATATCATTGATTATGTAGTGCTGGAAAAAGATGTGGTTGTGATTTCAGCGGCGGGTAATACCAAAAAGCAGCTAAACCTGTACCCTGCTTCTTATAACAATGTACTGTCAGTGGGCGGCTCTGATAAAAGCGACTATAAGTACAAAGATTACACCTGGAGCCACTACATGGACCTGATGGCACCAAGTGTCGATATTTATTCCACTACAGTAGGCAATAACAACTCGTACGGCTACAACTGGGGAAGTTCGTTTGCCTCGCCGATGGTTGCGGGTGCCGCAGCTTTGGTTCGCGCCCAGTTCCCCAACCTGAATGCACAACAGGTGATGGAACGCCTGCGCGTAACAACAGATAACGTTTCACACTTACCTGCCAACCAGCCGTTCGTAGGTATGATGGGCACCGGCCGACTTAACATAAAAAAAGCACTAACAACACAGAATTTAAAAGCGATACGGTGCACAGACTTTTTTGTACAGAATAACCGCTCCGCTCAATCAGGCAGCACGGTAGCTATCGAAGCTTTTTTCCAGAATATTCTTAGTCCTGTCAGCAATACGCTAGTTACGTTATCCACTTCGTCGCCATATGTTACCATTGCAAACCCGGAACTGGCGTTGGGCACTTTGGCAACGATGGGCATTGCTGATAATCGCCAGAATCCTTTCCTGGTTTCAATAGCTCCTGAAACGCCTCTTAATACAACTATAGCCTTGAAGCTAACCTATACGGATGGCGAATATTCTGATTTCCAGTACTTCGAGCTAACTATAAACCCTGATTTCCATACGCTGGATGCCAATAATGTGCGCATTACTGTTAACAGCAAAGGAAACCTGGGCTATAATGGACTCAATTTTTCGCAAGGTGCGGGCATGCAGTACAAGGGCAGCAGCAGTATGCTGTTTGAAGGCGGCCTGATGATAGGGACTTCAGCAGAACGTGTGTCCGATAACCTGCGTAACGCCAACTGGCAGAACGACGGCGATTTTACACCTGTGCAACCGGCCCGCATTTACTATGATGCCCCGCTCGCAACACAGGAAGTACATGGCTTCATGCGCGATATCTACCCTTCTACCATAACAGTAGGTGTGGAAGTAAAGCATAAAACATTATCCTGGGGTACAGCCCCTGACATGGATTATGTTATCCAGGAATTTACGATCAGAAACCCGACCACAGATACGCTTAAGAATGTATCGGCCGCGCTGTTTGCTGACTGGGATATTGGCGTATATTACCAGAATGCCGCTGACTGGGATGCAGAAAGAAACCTAGGATATGTTTACAATACAACTGCTCAGCTTCCTGTAGTCGGTATAAAATTACTTACACCCAATGCGCCAGTCTATTACGCCATTAATAACATGGGGGCAGGCGGTAGCGTTGCCGTAGAAGATGGCTTTACCAATGCCGAAAAATATGCGCTGCTAGCTGGTGGTGTAGCCCGCACAAATACTACAGGTACAGCTAACGGTGATAACGTTTCGCATGTGGTAGGCGGACTTATACCTGTTATTGCACCTGGCCAGAGCCAAACTGTTACTTTTGCCATCCTTTCCGGCGATAACCTGGAAGCACTCCAACAACACGCCGACGCAGCACAGTTAAAGTACAAACAGGTAAAAAGCGGGCCCGCTCCGTTGGCTATAGAGAACACTGTTTGTGAAGGAAGTACATTTACCTGGGCTCCTACCGGCGGTACCAACTATAACTTTTATGCCGACCCTGAGAAAAAGACCTTGCTGGGCCGTGGCAATAGCTTTACCATTAATAACTTCACCCAGAACACTATAGTTTACGCTACCAATGCCGACTCCTTGTTTGAAAGTGAAGTTGCGCCTGCACACATTAGGTTACCACAGCAACCGGAAGCAGATTTTGAAGCAGGCTCTGTTGTATTATTTGCCAATACGCCTGTTACGTTTGAAGATAAGAGTACGAATAGCGCTAACTGGAAATGGAAATTTGGGACAGAAGATATTGCAACCGATAAGAACCCTAGCTATACGTTTGCATCGCCAGGCACTTACCAGGTAACGTTACAGATAACAGACCCAGCCGGTTGCCTTGAAGACAGTGTTACTAAAACATACTTTGTCAGGAAGCAGCTCTCGAAAGATAAAACTGAAAGGAACGCCCAGCTTACAGATGTATTCCCGAACCCTACAACAGGCCTTGTGCGCATAAACTGGGCAGCAGACCCACAGGCTGGCGCAACTCCCGAAGTGTGGTTCAGCGACCAGGTTGGCCGCAAGTTCAAGGTAACGGTATCTAGCCAAAGTTCGAAAGAATTGGTGTTTGACTTTAAAGGTATACCCAATGGTTTGTACATTGCCCACGTTACTTACAAAAATACCAGCTTTATAAAAAGAATCATGCTGATGCGATAAGAGCAAACTATAGCTAACTATAAAAAGAGAAAGGCTTTACGAATTGTAAAGCCTTTCTCTTTTTAGTTTACATTCATTATAGTTATGTCCTTGCTGTGTTTTTTCATCAGCAAGTAGTAAAAGCTGTATAGTTGGATTGTTGGTGAAAACACCAACAATGGCTCATTCTATCTAGCTAAAACTATAATTATAGTTTACCACAAAAACAAAAAGGCCTCACCGATTGGTAAGGCCTTTTGGATATAGTTAGCGGCTAAGCTTATGCGTTAGCATTCTGCTTATGCTGTAAACGGATCAGGTTTAATGCTGAACCAGCTTTGAACCACTCGATCTGGCCTTCGTTGTAGGTATGGTTAACCATGAACGTGTCTTTAGAGCCATCTTTGTGGGTCAGAACAACCTTTAAAGGAACACCTGGTGTGAAGTTCTCCAGCCCCAGGATATCAATTGTATCGTTCTCCTCGATCAGGTCGTAATCCGCTTTGTTAGCGAATGTAAGACCTAACATACCCTGCTTCTTCAGGTTGGTTTCGTGGATACGTGCGAATGACTTAACTATAACGGCACGAACACCCAGGAAGCGCGGCTCCATGGCAGCATGCTCACGAGATGAACCTTCACCATAGTTCTCATCACCCACTACAACAGTACCAATACCAGCAGCCTTGTACGTACGGGCAGTTGCAGGTACAGTATCATAACCACGGGTCATGTCGTTGTAAACCTTGTTAGCCTCACCGTTGAATGCGTTAATTGCACCGATCAGCATGTTGTTAGAGATGTTATCCAGGTGACCGCGGTATTTCAACCATGGGCCAGCCATCGAAATGTGGTCAGTAGTACACTTACCTTGTGCTTTAATAAGCAGCTTCAGGCCTGTCAGATCAGTGCCTTCCCATGGCTTAAAGCCTTCCAGTAACTGCAGACGATCTGATTTCGGATCAACTACAACATCTACAGTGCTGCCATCCTCAGCTGGGGCTACATAACCTGCATCCTCTACAGCAAACCCATCAACAGGTAACTCAATACCTCTTGGCTCATCCAGTTTTACCTGCTGGCCATCTTTGTTGGTTAAGGTATCAGTAAGCGGGTTAAATGTAAGGTCGCCGGCTATGGCAAAAGCAGTTACGATCTCTGGCGACGCCACAAACGCGTGTGTGTTCGGGTTACCATCGTTACGCTTCGCAAAGTTACGGTTGAATGACGTGATGATAGAGTTCTTACGCGTAGGGTCGTCGGTATGACGCGCCCACTGACCGATACACGGACCGCAGGCGTTAGCCAGTACAACACCACCCATCTGAGCGAATGTATCTAACAAACCATCACGGGCAGTTGTGTAACGCACCATTTCAGAACCCGGCGTGATCGTGAACTCAGCTTGAGCAACCAGGTTTTTAGTTACTGCCTGCTCTGCAATAGATGCAGCGCGGGTAATATCTTCGTAAGATGAGTTGGTGCAAGACCCGATAAGACCTACCTCTAATTTAGCCGGCCAGCCGTGCTCTTTAACTACAGCAGCGAACTGAGAAATTGGCCATGCAGCATCCGGTGTGAATGGTCCGTTTACGTGTGGCTCTAAGGTAGAAAGGTCGATCTCGATCAGTTGATCGTAGAAAGCAGCCGGATCAGCGTATACTTCATCATCTGCGCGCAGGTGCTCAGCCACTTCATCAGCCATCTGAACGATCTCTTCGCGATTTGTTGAGTTTAAGTAAGCACGCATGCTGTTGTCGTAAGCAAATACCGAAGTAGTTGCACCGATCTCAGCACCCATGTTACAAATAGTACCTTTACCGGTACAAGACATGCTCTCAGCACCTTCGCCGAAATACTCCACGATAGCGCCTGTACCACCTTTTACAGTAAGGATACCAGCCACTTTCAGGATCACGTCTTTCGGAGATGTCCAGCCGTTCAGTTTACCTGTCAGCTTCACACCTATTACTTTCGGGAATTTAAGCTCCCAGGCCATACCGGCCATTACGTCAACGGCATCAGCACCACCAACACCGATCGCTACCATACCCAGACCACCAGCATTTGGTGTGTGTGAGTCCGTACCGATCATCATACCACCCGGGAAAGCATAGTTCTCTAACACTACCTGGTGAATGATACCTGCACCCGGCTTCCAGAAACCGATGCCGTATTTGTTTGATACCGAAGCAAGGAAATCGTAAACTTCTTTGTTTTCTGTGTAAGCGTCTTTCAGATCTGAATCTGCGCCTGTGCGGGCCTGGATCAGGTGATCGCAGTGTACCGTAGATGGAACCGCAACGGTAGGCTTGCCAGCCTGCATGAACTGAAGCAAGGCCATCTGTGCCGTGGCATCCTGCATCGCAACTCTGTCCGGAGCGAAATCTACGTAAGATTTTCCGCGCTCATAAGCCTGCGAAGCGTTGCCTTCATATAGGTGTGCATACAGGATCTTTTCAGTCAAAGTCAGCGGTCTGCCAACTGTATTACGGGCCGCCGAAATGCGCTCACCCATACCGGCATAAACTGCCTTGATCATTCCTAAATCAAATGCCATAGTTTTGCTATTGTTAATGTATAAAATGCTTCTTTTCCGAAGTTCACAAATGTACGAAATCTGGACGCTATTCAGCAACATTAGAGCCCACGAATATAACCTTTACACTATAAACAAGTATACCCCGTGCCTTGTTTGGCTTTTACAGATTCGATAATGTAATTTTACCCCATGAAACGTACCTATTCTAATACTTCTGCAAGGCTGATTTTGTTATTTACCTTGCTACTAACTGCAGGACTTAGCTCCTGTAACCAGGATAAACCTGAAACAACTACCACAACTATAAAAGCCGGTACCTGGCGCGTTGCCCTGCAACATGCCGGCGGTGTTGAAATTCCGTTTATCATGGAAGCCGAAACCCGCAATGACAGCACTATTTTATACCTGGTCAACGGTGAAGAGCGCATCCTGGTAGATGAGATTACAACTGTAGGAGATTCTGTAAAAGTAAGGCTTCATATTTTTGATGCGGACCTGATCGCGAAAGTGGATGACGGAAAAATGGCCGGCCGCTTTGTGCGCAACGATTTAACGTATCCGTATTCCGTGCCTTTTACAGCTGAGCACGGTAATACAAACCGCTTTAAAGCTGACCCGGCTGATGCAAACTATAGTTACGATGGCAAATGGGAAGTAGTGTTTACAGACACAACCGGCAATAACTATAATGCAGTAGGTGTATTTAAACAGAATGGTAACAAGCTGACCGGCACTTTCCTGACTGAAACCGGCGACTACAGGTACCTGGAAGGACAGGTAGATGGAAAGCAGCTGAACCTGTCTACGTTTGATGGCAACCATGCTTACCTGTTCACGGCAACTCCGGAGGATGAGAACACACTGAAAGGCGATTTTTATTCGGGCATGAACTATACCGAAACATGGACTGCCAAACGAAACGCCAACGCCGAACTTGCCGACGCTAACACCTTAACTTTCTTAAAACCTGGTTACGAAAAGCTGGACTTCTCTTTCCCGCAAATTGATGGCAGCGGCAACATTTCGCTGAGCGATGAAAAGTATAAAGGCAAAGTAGTACTGGTGCAGTTGCTGGGTTCGTGGTGCCCTAATTGTATGGATGAAACCAAGTTCCTGGCGCCTTACTATGACAAGAATAAAGACCGTGGCCTGGAAATAATAGGGCTTGGATTTGAACGCAGCCCCGAGTTTGAAAAGGCAGCCCCTCGCCTTCAGAAAATGAAGGACCGCATGAATGTGAACTATGACCTGGCAGTAGCCGGCACATCAGATAAAGAAGCAGCCGCTAAAGCTTTGCCAGCCCTGAACCACGTACTCTCCTTCCCGACCACCATTTACATAGGTCGCGATGGTAAAGTACGCAAGATACACACTGGTTTTTCAGGACCCGGTACTGGTAAATACTACGACGACTGGGTAGCGGATTTTAACAAAACCATGGAAGAACTACTGGCTGAGAAATAGTTATTCGTCATTCGGCAACTATAAAAATACCCCCTCTTGTTTTCAGGAGGGGGTATTTTTTTGTCTTTTGATGATGCGAGTTTGTAACTCGTGCCTAACTATAATGTTGGGTTTGTAGCTCAACTGGCCGGAGGCCCCACTATAGTCCGACACGAGCGAGGACGATCGCGCCATAGCATATTATAGTTCTGGCTTCTTCAACCTTACAATCCTGAAAGTACCATTCAAAGCAGCAGGCTCATTTAATTCTATAGTTAGAGAAGTGTGGCTAACTATAGTTCCGATGCTGCGGTTGATGTCGGAGAACAGGGTGCTGGCTATCTGGTTAAAGAACTGGCGAACTATAGTTGGCTTTTGTCCGTCCGGCAGAAACTTATCGAAAACCATAACTGTGCCGCCAGGTTTTAGCACCCGTTCCACTTCTTTTATACACGCTACAGGGTCAGGGATAACAGCGAGTATCAGGTGGGCGATCACGGCATCAAAACTGTTATCGGCAAACTCCAACTGCTGGCCATTCATTACGCGGGCATCAACCGGTATCCGTAATTTTTCAGCGCGCTCCTGTAGTTTGGTTATCATGCCGGGTGTGATGTCGATCGCTGTAAGATTGGTATAGCCTTGCAGGTAAGGCAAGTCAAGGCCGGTGCCGGCTCCAAGTATAAGGATAGCATCCTCGGGTTTAGCTTGCAGCAGTTCTACAGATCGCTTTCTGTACTTCCGGAAAATGCGGTCAGCAATAAGGTCGTAGATGGGGAGGTACAGCGTGTACCGTAGGCGGTTCCAGGTGTTGGTGTTCAGGCTCATTTTTTCATAGGTTATTTTGCGTTCACAAAACTATCCTACTATAGCCCTACTCCATTACAAATTTATAGTTGATGTTTATAGATTTTCTACCTGGCAGGGTCAGCAATGCAACAATTACTTCTCCCGTTCTATAGTATAAGCAATGAGTTGCTCGAGTGAGCGGCGTGATGGGGAATCAGGATAAGTATAAAGGATATCCAGTGCTTCGGCGTGGTAGCGGTTCATAACTTCGATGGTGTACTGGATACCTCCGGATTGCTTCACGAAATCAATTACCTGCTGCACGCGTTTATTGTCGCCGTTGTTGTTTTTAACGTTATAGATAACACGGCGCTTAGTCATCCAGTCGGCCTGGCGGAGGGCGTGGATCAGCGGCAGGGTCATTTTCTTTTCCTTGATGTCAATGCCGACCGGTTTGCCTATTTCAGCAGTTCCGTAATCAAAAAGGTCATCTTTTATCTGGAAAGCAATACCTACTTTTTCGCCAAACAAACGGGCTTTCTCAATCTCTTCTTTAGAAGCACCTGCCGAGGCAGCACCCACAGCACAACAAGAGGCAATTAAAGAAGCTGTTTTCTGACGGATAATATCAAAGTAAATAGATTCGTCAATATCCAGACGACGGGCTTTTTCGATCTGCAGCAATTCACCCTCACTCATTTCCTTCACCGCATTCGATACGATCTTGAGCAATTCAAAATCATCGTTATGGAGCGAAAGTAACAAGCCTTTGGAAAGCAGGTAGTCACCAACCAATACCGCAATTTTATTTTTCCAGAGGGCATTTACCGAAAAGAAACCACGTCTATAGTTGGCGTCATCCACTACGTCGTCGTGTACCAGCGTGGCCGTGTGCAGCAATTCTATTAGCGCAGCACCCCGGTAGGTAGGGTCGGCTATAGTTTCGTTATGAAGTTTAGCGGAGAAAAACACGAACATCGGGCGCATCTGTTTGCCTTTGCGCTTCACGATGTAGCTCATGATACGATCCAGCAACAGCACCTTCGACTTCATAGAAGCCCGGAACTTCTTCTCGAAAAGCTCCATTTCGCCGGCAATTGGCGCCTGTATCTGGTCTAGCTTGCTACTCATGTGTTAGTATTGCAATATTACGGTCTGTTGTAGTGGTTTCCAAACGCGTAGGTCCAAAACCGGGTTTAATTGTTAAATTGCTACCAATTGAGTTCAGAAATATTGCATCACAGCCCGCTAAACTATAGTTTTAACAAAAAACTGGCTCACTGCTTATAGTTAAACTATAATGTCAGCTATATTTTACCAGTATACAACTTAGGAAAGCAGCATTCAACAAATCTCTGAATTATCCCGTTTAAGCTTTTTATAATACATAGCTAAATTTCACCCGAACTATGGCTGATACCCTTAAAGTTGATTTTGTTGTTTACCCTGATCATGGACGGCCATTTACGGCTGATGCGGTGTACGAACCAAACGGAAAACCTAAACCAATCGTGATCTTTACGCATGGTTTCAAAGGTTTTAAAGACTGGGGACATTATAATTTGCTGGCACAGTATTTTGCAGAGCAAGGCTTTGTATTTGTAAAATTCAACTTTGCCTACAACGGCACCACCGTGGAGGAATATTCAGACCTGCACGACCTGGAAGCTTTTGGCAATAACAACTTCTGCCTGGAACTGGACGATCTGAAAGCCCTGATCGACATGATCGAGAACGTGGAAGGTCCTTTGCCTTACAAAGAACTGGATCTGGAACATTTATACCTGATCGGTCATAGCCGTGGCGGAGGCACTGTTATTCTTAAAGCTGCAGAAGATACCCGTGTAAAAGCCGTAGCTACCTGGGCTGCCGTAAACAAGTTTGACCAGCGTTGGGATGAGCTTGAAAATGATAAGTGGCAACGCGAGGGAGTGCAATGGATAACCAATGCGCGCACCGGCCAGAAAATGCCGATGTATTACCAGATCATGGAAAACTACATAGCCAACCGGCAGCGACTCGAGATTCCGAAGGTGATACAGAACATGCAGCAGCCTTTGCTTATCTTGCATGGCAAGGAAGACGAGACACTCCCTCTACAAATGGCTCATGATTTGCACAGCTGGAAACCTGATGCTGAAATGCACCTGTTACCCGGCGCCGACCACTCGTTTGGTGGCATGCACCCTTACGAAAAGGACGAATTGCCGGAAGCCGCCCGTGCCGCCGCAGAACTGAGTATCGCATTTTTCAGGAAACATGCCTAAACTATACCTGCTGCTTGGGGGCAACCTGGGCGACCGCACCCTGTACTTGCAACAGGCCCGCGAATCGATAGCTGCGCAGGTTGGAACTATAACAAAAACGTCGTCGCTTTACGAAACCGCAGCCTGGGGCAAAACTGACCAGCCTGCTTTCCTGAACCAGGTGCTGGAGGTAGAAACTATACTTAGCCCGGAAGATGTGCTGCAAACTATAAACCAGGTTGAACACGACCTGGGCCGCATCAGAACAGAGCATTGGGGAGCCCGCGTTATTGATATCGATATCCTGTTTTATGGCAACCTGGTTCAGCAAACGCAACGTTTAACTATACCACATCCGCAACTGCACCTTCGCCGCTTTACGCTGCTGCCTCTTCACGAGATCGCACCCGACCTGGTACATCCGGTATTAAAGCAAACTATAAATGATTTACTAGAAAGTTGCCCGGACAAACTGGAAGTGCACTTGTATAGTTAAAAACAGTGGCTGGCAGGCTGGCTTTTATGTTTGATATGATCCTGATTTAGACCGGGCCCACTCTTTCGCATTTTCTTCAGTTTCGAAAACCTCTACATCAAAAAAGCTTTTTACCAGTGGCTCAAACATACTAAAAGAGTTACGGCCAAAGATACCGTACGAGAGTATATGTGCAAAATACTTCACTCCTAAAACTTTTGCTTCAGGAGCCCATTTATACACCATGTAATTCACTCCAATTTCCCAAGGGCCTACCAATTCGTGGTTATTGTTAACTATAGCAGCGCAGGGCTGTTTCCGGAGCATGGCCAGCAGCAGGTTGCCACCCATCACAATACTTTCCAACGATTGCACCCCGATCCAATTAGCAGAGATATAGGAATTATCAGCCTCTCTTTCTGCCTCAAAAAAGACATTTCCGTTCGATTTCTTTAATTCCTGTTTATCCATTCAATATCTATCTGTATAGCAGCATACTCATTGTACGCCCTACACAAATCCGACAGTTATCTTTTCAAGAAATTTTTGATAGCAGTGATCGTTTCTTCCGGAGCGCTCAGGTTAGGACAATGCCCCACAGCTTCCATCTTTACAAACTGGCTGCCATTTATCTGCTCGTGCACATACTCCCCAACAACTTCTGGCGCTATCACGTCTTCTGAACATTGCAGGATCAGCGTGTCAGTTGTTACATTGCCAAGGTCATGGCGGTTATCAGATAAAAAGGTGATACGGGCAAAGTCTTTGGCTACTTCTATATTACTACTGCAAAAACTATCAGCTAACTCCTGACCAAGTACAGGTCTGTCGGGGTTGCCCATAATTACAGGAGCAATAGTATGAGCCCAGGTCAGGTAGTCGCTTTCCAGGCTGCTGATAAGGCCGTTAATGTTTTCTTCTGTAAAGCCACCAATATAGTTGTCATCATTTACGTAGCATGGCGAGGGGCTTATCAGCACTAGCTTCGCAAACCGCTCCGGTTGTTTGTTAGATGCCAATACCCCGATCATAGCACTCACGGAATGCCCTACATAGATCACATCCTGTAGGTTCAGCTCTTCTATAATGGCCAGTACATCGTCGGCGTATGCTTCCAGAGAGTTGTACCTACCTATCGTATAACCTGAAGCATCCGACTTCCCAAAACCGATATGATCGAAAAGAATGACCTGGTAATCGTTTTCGAAGGCGGACGTAACATAACGCCACATTTTCTGGTCGCAACCATAGCCGTGAGCGAAAAGCATAGGTTGTTTTCCTTGCCCAATTACTTTCACATTCAGCTTCTGGGTAACAGTCATTCGCGTATGTTTTAGATGGGAATTAAAAGTTCAGGTTAAACAAATATACACTTTTAAAACGGTTTTATCCAATCCTCCCGATATGCAGGCATATAACCTGTAGTTATATCCGCAGCCAAACCATAACTATAGGTCCAATTCCAGCCAGTTACTATAGTCTAAAACTTTTCTTCCACGCCTAAACCAAATAAAGCATAATCATACTTCACGGGGTCTGTCGGGTCGAAGGTTCTTAGATGATCGGTCAGTTCTTCCGCAGTTTGCCAGTCCATACCTTTGCGGGTAATCAGGCCCAGGCGCCGCGCAACACGCTCCACATGCACATCGCAGGGGCACACCAGGTCAGCAGGCTTCATGGTATTCCATATCCCGAAATCTACACCTTTATAATCTTGTCGCACCATCCAGCGCAGGTACATATTAATGCGTTTACAAGCCGATTTCCGGGCCGGTGTTGATATATGTTTTTTTGTTCTGTGCGGCGCATCTTCCAGGCTAAAAACCAGATCATGAAAATGCATTAGCCGTTCTTTCTGTGTTTTGATCTCGTTCCGCTCGCCGGTAAAAGCAGTTTCTAGACTTTCGTGCTGGCTATAGTACCAGTTAAAGAAATGGATGAGGTAAAGCAGATCGGTATCGTTAAAAGTGCGGTGCTTAAAACCCAGAAAGCGCTGCAGATCCTGCTCCTGGTGGTTGAGTATAAAATCGTGCGGCGCATTATCCATTAGATTCATCAATTTTATACAGTTGTTGATAATGGTCTTTCGCTGTCCCCAAGCCAGGATAGATGCAAAGAATCCGCTAATTTCAATGTCCTGCTTTTTAGTGAACCGGTGCGGAATAGAAACCGGGTCGTTCGGTATGAAACTGGGTTGGTTATATTTCTCTACTCTGTCATCGAGCAGGGCTTTTATAGCGGCAATATCTTGCTTCATGGGTTTAAAGTTCTGTAGCTGCAGTATACGGGCTATTTACTAAATTATGAAAGAATAGAGTTTATAGTTTTATAGTTGCAGTTTGTGCTGGCGCGAGTCTCCAGATTCGTGACTTACGATGGGGTTGAGTATCCTCACTCAACTGGCCCGACAGGGACAAGAATAGCAATGGCTAAAGCTATAGTTCTTATAGTTGCCGTGGTCCAACCACCCCTGCCCCTCAGAGCTACGCTTGCTACCTTCGAAATCGCTTCTCGGTAGTCTAAGGAGGGGAGTATTCTGCTTTTCACTTTATCATCTCGAACAGCGTGAGAGATCTGGTACAGCTTAACATCCCCCTTCGCCCCCTTCAAAGGGGGACTTTTTGCTATTGTTATAGTTACGTCTATAGTTCTATAGTTATAGCCTATCCCGCGGACAGGTCGCGATTTGTCCCTACAGCATGGTTTGTAGAAACGCAATACTTTGCTTCTTGTTGTAGGTTGATATAGACTCCAACACTAGGACACTTAAGATACCTTCACTAACCCTCGAAAAGAAAGAGAATAAAAAAACAAAAGCCTGAACTTTAATGTTCAGGCTTTCAAAAAGTATATCTTAAACCCCTGTTACGGCATATACGAAACTTCAACTCTGAACTTCTGGTCAACGGCGCCGAGTTTCTGGTAAGCTTTTTTGGAGATACGAACCACGACATTATTATTGGTACCCGTCTCAGGCAATTTTCCTATCACACGAACATACACCACCTGGCCATTCATAGCGTTTTTAACCTGCATAATAGTACCAACCGGGGCTGATTTGTGCAAAGCCAGGTATTTGTTTGTATCTGCTTTCGGATCTATCATTTCGGCCATACCATTTTCGATAACCTTTTTAACACCGGCTGCAGTTTCTGTGGTACCAGCTTCTTCTTCGCGCTCACTTACAGTTGTAGCAGCCTCAGTTGGTGTAGCAGTTGTTGCCGGTCCAGCAGTAGTTGTAGCTGTAGTAGTTTTAGCAGGTGCTGGAGTTGACTTGGTAGCTACAGGGGCCGTTTCAGCAGGAGTTGTTGTTTTTTCTACTTCATCATCTGCCTCCGGAACATAAACCGGTTTGTTGGCAGTAGGCACTGCGCCTTTACCAACTATAAGTCCTGTACCAATTTCAATGTTGTTATCTGTCAGGCTGTTCCAGGTTTTAATGCTCTCTACAGAAACGCCATGCATACGCGATATGCTGTAAAGAGTCTGCTTGGCTTCTACAACATGTATCTTCTCGCCTCTGTTATTTACAGTAAAGGTGCGGTTACTGGCAGTTGGGGCTGCTGTTTTAGGTGCAGGAGTAATGGCTGAGTTTACTGCAGCAGAAAAAGGCGCTTTGCTTGGAATAAGCACTACCTGGCCTATTTTTATACTTGCTTCTACTGCTGGGTTAGACTCCACAATTTTGGCAACAGGCACCCCATACTTGCGCGACAAGGCGTAAAGGGTTTCTTTAGGCTCTACCTTGTGTTTTACAAAAAACTTACCGTTGCGACGCTCCACTCCTACAGAGTCGCGCAGGGCAACATAGCTGGTGGCCGAAGCTGATAATGAAAGTACCGGTGACAGTAAAAGTGCAAGTAAAAGTATGCGTACCATGGCTAAAAGGTAAACTATGTAAGACTATAAACAACCAAAATATTTCGTTGCCGGATAAAGTATAATTTGTGGTTAAAGATAATAAAAGTATCTGAACCTATGCCACTTAATCCGTGGGCAATGCGCTCCTGCAACTGCAATTCTCCATCCAAATTAAACACACACAGCGTATTATCTAAATTTCCGTGGGCATCTTCGGTATAAAATCCTGTAAAAATGTTTTGCTCCGTTTCGGCGTACTCAATTCCTTTAACGGGTTTTACCTTAAGCTTATGCTTCAGAAAATCACATACTTCGCTATAGTATGGCTCCCCTTCCAGGTAAAGCATCGGGTATGTGCAGGCCTGTGACCTCACCGTATTAAAGCTGGCTACAGCAGTTGCACCGCCGTCCAATGACACGTTTTGGGAAACTATAGTTCCGGTTTTGGTTTGCAGCAACTTTAAATTCTGGCCCTGTAAATTAAGGGCTAAAACGCCATCTATAGTTACACCATAAAAAGCCAGTTCAGGTTGTTGCCATTGCAGGTTTATAGTTGCCGCGTTGTAGGCAAGTATACCTTTGTGCTGCCCGACCTGGCGATCGCCGTAGCCGTGCAAAAACAACAAACCTTCGTAAGCATCTTCCAGGCCCAGCCACCAGTTTTTAGCAGCAGGTAGCGGCAATTTGTCAAGTTTATAGTTGCACAGGGAAAGCGTATAAAAGTCAGCCAGCAGTAAGTCGGCGTCGCGAACTTCAAAGGCAAGCCGGTTTGCTGCGGCATCAAGTCGCATACGCCACACGGGCGCCCCAAAGTCGTATGTATAAATTAGCGGAAGTATAACTCTTAACTTTTTACTATATTCATGCAAAATAGCACATTTTCAGCCCCAAATGTATGAAATCTGACTCAAAACGTTGGCATTACTCATTCCTGTATCTGCTTACACTATTTTTAATGTTGCCTGCAGCAGCACAAGCCCAAAAGCAGAAGGTGCTGCTGATGGAAATAAAGTCTGAGATAGACCCGCGCACCAACCGCTATACCGAGCTTGCCCTGAATCATGCTACCGAAATTAAAGCTGATCACGTGTTGCTGGTACTCGATACATTTGGAGGTGCCCTGAACGATGCAGACGAGATCCGGAAACGCATCCTGGAATATCCGAAGCCGGTGTATGTGTTCATCAATAAAAATGCTGCTTCGGCGGGCGCTCTGATCTCGCTGGCATGCGATAGTATTTACATGGCACCGGGCGCAAACATTGGTGCTGCCACCGTGGTTGGGGCAAACGGCGAAGCTGCTCCGGGCAAATACCAGAGTTACATGCGTTCAATCATGCGTTCTACTGCCGAGGCACAGGGCCGCAACCCGCACCTCGCAGAAGCCATGGTAGAAGCCAGCGTAGACAGCACACTTTCTGCAGATCAGGTACTTACCCTTACTACCTCTGAAGCTCTGAAATACGGTTTCTGTGATGGCATAGCCACAACTGTAGATGATGTATTAAAGCAGGTAAATTTACAGGATGCCGAAATTGTGAGATACGAGTTAAGCACTACCAATAAGATCATTTCTTTTTTCCTTAATCCGTTTGTGAGTGGCATTTTGCTGTTGCTGATTATGGGTGGCTTGTATTTTGAGCTGCAAACGCCGGGCGTTGGCTTTCCGTTGGCGGCGGCTATAGTTGCGGGCGTTTTATACCTGACACCTTATTATCTGAATGGCCTGGCCGAGAACTGGGAAATTCTGTTGTTTATAGTTGGCCTGATACTGATTGGTATTGAGGTGCTGGTTATTCCGGGGTTTGGCATCACAGGTATCAGCGGCATCATATTGGTGTTCGTTTCGCTGGTATTGGTTATGATTAACAACCAGAATTTCGACTTCACATTTGTACCATCCAGTGCCATTATGCAAAGTATGGTTTCGGTTTTGCTGGGTATGATAGGCGCTGTAATACTGGTGGCGCTCACGTGGAAACGTTTTGCTGCCAGCCGAACGATGCAGCGCATGGTGCTTAACAATACATTCGAGAGTTCTGAAGGGTACCAGTCATCGGCTGATTCGTCGCATTTAGTTGGCAGAACCGGGATTGCGCACACCCGCATGGCACCAACCGGAAAAGTAATGATTGAGGACACGTTGTATGATGCACAGGCAAGAGAAGGCTTCATCGAAAAAGGTGAAACTGTAGAGGTCCTGAACCACAGCACCTTCTCCCTCATCGTCAAAAAAGCTTAATTGCAGATTTTTGCCTGATATTAAAACCCGAAACTTTCTAACTTTCTAACTTTCTAAACTATATGAAATACCTTTCCTTGGCTGCGGCTATCACTTTTATGGCTGCCTCTTTTACATCCTGTTCCCAGAAAAATATGACTACAGAAAATAATGCTATCACTAAAGAAGCCCAGTTGGAATGGTCCGGGGAATACATGGTAGATGGTTGCGGCTTTAAGTTAACGATAGATGGCAAGGACTATAAACCTGAAGATGAAAACGCCATTGGCGAAGAGTTTAAGCAGGAAGACAATATGATTCCGGTAAAAGTAACGTACACCGAAACCGGCGAAATTATAGACCGTCGCTGTGGCTTGTCTACACAGGACCGGTCAATGCCCGGCATCCGGATCATTTCTATCGAGAAACTATAGTTTTAAATCTTACTTTCAGATAGATGACAGCACCTGAAATAATGGAACAACTGGAAAGCCTCGGCAGCCAGACCATTAAGAATATATACCTGAATCACGGCGCCAAAGAACCTTTTTATGGCGTTAAAGTCGGCGACCTGAAGCCAATACAGAAAAAGCTAAAGAAGAACTATAGTTTAGCTAAAGAACTATACCAGACAGGAAATTCAGACGCCATGTACCTGGCCGGACTGATAGCCGATGAAAAAGCCATGACCAAAGCCGACCTGCAGTTGTGGGCCGAACAGGCGTATTGGTACATGATCAGCGAATTTACAGTAGCCTGGGTAGCATCAGAAAGCAACTATGGTTTTGAGCTGGCAAAAGAATGGATAAGGTCTGACGACGAAAAAATAGCCACTGCCGGCTGGGCCACACTCTCGAGCCTGGCAGCCATAAAAGCAGATACCGACCTGGACCTGGACTACTATAGCACGCAACTCGACCATGTGGCGCAAACTATACACGACAGCCCAAACCGCGTGCGGCACACCATGAACGGCTTTGTAATTGCTGTTGGTTGCTATGTAATGCCACTTACCGGAAAAGCAAAAGCGGTAGCCCAAACTATAGGTAAGGTAAAAGTGAACATGGGTGATACTGCGTGCAAAACTCCAGAGGCTTATAGTTACCTGGAGAAACTGGAGAAAACCGGGCGCATTGGTAAAAAGAGAAAAACTGCCCGCTGCTGATAAACTATAAAACGGTAGCTCTTCCGTATATTTGGACTCGCAAAACACTATTGACTATGGACGTACTTGGCATTATTCCGGCCCGCTTTGCTTCAACCCGTTTCCCGGGCAAACCACTGACCGACATCAATGGCAAAACCATGATCCGGCGGGTGTACGAACAGGCCTCAGCATCAGGTTTATCCGAAGTTATAGTTGCTACCGACGACGATCGTATTTTTGCACATGTGCAGGAGTTTGGCGGCAAAGCCGTCATGACAGCCGAACATCACCAGAGCGGCACCGACCGTTGCTTCGAAGCTTACAAACTGCACAACAAACCCTACGAGTATATAATAAACATACAGGGCGACGAGCCTTTCATTAAACCAGAGCAAATAGACCTGGTTGCCAGCTGCTTTAATCGCCCGAACACGCAATTAGCCACGCTGGTAAAAAAGATAACTACCGAAGAAGAGCTGTTTAACACAAACGCACCAAAGGTAGTCCTTAGCAACTCTGGCGATGCCTTATATTTCAGCCGCCAGGCTATACCCTACTGCCGCAACGTACCCCAGGATATCTGGCACAAACAGCATACTTACTATAAACACATCGGTATCTATGGCTACAGGGCCGACATTTTAGAGCAGATTACTCAACTGCCTCCTTCAGCACTGGAGCTGGCAGAGTCGTTGGAGCAGTTGCGTTGGCTGGAGAACGGTTATAAAATTACCACAGCCCTCACCGAGTTCGAAACCATAGGCATTGACTCTCTGGAGGATCTGGAGAAAGTCAGGGAGTTTTGGAGTTAGAGAGTTTGTGAGTTATAGAGTTAGAAAAGTAGAGAGATTATTTCATTCTAACTTTACTATCTCAGGGGTTTTGGTCGGATTCATTGCGAGTATAAAGTGGAAGACATACTGATTTACTCCAGATTCTCCAAAGAGGAAACAGTACGAAAGCTCAAACAAATGTTTGCAGGCGGAAACCCGTTTGATATAGAAATGGAGGTGTTGTATGGCGAATATTATTTATCTCCAACAGCACACCAATTCATGCCTAAAACAGCCTCTATAAATCCTTTCGCGATACAATTCAGGCTAAAAGAAGACGCTGCTACAGGAAAGACTATACTTGAATTAACTCCCCAGTCACGTGCATTCTCAATAACTATAGGAGTGTTAATTCTCTTCTTACTCTGGATTTTTATTCTGGTTGCTACTCTTGAGAACAAAGGGTGGTTACAACCAGTTTTCTATTTTGGAGGCACAGCCATCACCCTGATCGTTTTCCTCTTCCTTAAATTGGGGAATAATAAGGAAACGGAAATCCTGAAAATAATTAAAAAAGAATTCGAAGAAAAGCAGAAAACATCAACCACCTCCTAAAGTTACAAACTTCAAAAGTTTCTAACTTTCTACCTTCAGAAACTCTATAACTCCTAAACTCTTTAACTACAACTACCCTCCTACCCGCTTTACTTTATAGCCGGCAGCTTGTAGCGTTTGCATTACTTTATCCCTGAAATCGCCTTGTATCAGTATTTCTCCGTCTTTGGCTGAGCCACCAACGCCGCACTTGTTCTTTAGCACTTTGCCCAGTTCCTTCAGGTCATCATCAGTACCCACAAATCCTTCCACTAATGTCACCTGCTTGCCCCCACGCGACTTTTTATCGAGCATCACTTTCAGGTTTTGCTGTTGCGGTGGAAGCGTTTCGGCTTCGTTTTCCTGGTCGTACTGGTAGTTAAAATCAGAGCTAGTAGAGTAAACTACACCCTGACGGCCTTTCTTATTTTTATCGCTCATATTTCTTAATGACTAATTATTAATGAGTAATGAGTTATGATAATGAGATATTATTAATTACTCATTTGTCATTACTCATTAGGAAGGTATTATAACCTTTAACGACTGAGGGTTCATCTTTACTTCGAAGCTATTGGTCTTACCCTTGTATTCGCCGTCTGCATGAAACATCATGAGTTCTTCGGTCTCTACTTTTACGTTTGTTGTTTTAAAATACTCGGCACTTTGCACATTTGCCAGTTGCCTGGTTAGCATACAATAGCTAAGGTTTATCGCTTTTACAAAGTCGAGTTGGCGCACCAGGCACACATCCAATAATCCATCGCGTATATCGGCAAGCGGAGCTATGTAAGCATTATTGCCATATTGCGCTGCATTGGCAAAAGCCATTACAAAACAATCTGTGTCCAGTTCCTGCTCATTAATCCAGACTTTTACCGGCAGGTGTTTATAGGTACGAACCTCTTTTAAAACCAGCTCTACATAGGTCTTTAACCCACGACGTTTGTTGCCCGCAAACACCGAGCTTATGTAAGCATCAAAACCGATACCTGCCGTAGTGAAGAACGGGAAATCATTTATAGTGCCACTATCTATCTGGGATATTTGCCCGGTATTCAGCGTTTTAATAGCACGGTCCAGGTTTAGCGGTAGTTGCAAATGCCTGGCCAGTCCGTTACCGGAACCTTTAGGCAAAACGCCCAGGGCCGTATTGGTGTACAGCAGTCCTCGCGCAACTTCATTTACTGTGCCATCGCCGCCCACTGCCACTACTATTTTATAGTTCTCAGCGGCTGCAGCCTGGGCCAGTTCGGTAGCATGACCGGCATAGTCGGTATAAACTATATCGTGTTCGTGCTTTTGGCTGTCCAGATACAGTTTAATGCGTGCAGCCACATCTACCTTGCTCCTGGTGCCGGAAACAGGGTTAATAATGAACCTGATGCGTGGAAGTGAACTCATATCACAAAAGTAACTATACAAACGCTAAACAAAAAGCCCGGCCATAAGACTATGACCGGGCTTTAACTATAGCTCTTTATCTTATATCTGGTATGTCAGCACAGGGCGGCTGGTATGGTTAACCAGATCCTCTGCTATACTTCCGCTTAACAAGTGCGACAAGCCCGTACGACCATGTGTTGCCATCATGATCATATCGGCATTGATATCTTCTGCAAAGTGCAGGATACCATCTTCCTCAATAGTATCGTTGTAAATATTTATAGTATAGTTGTGCAGGTCATACTTTTCGGCGGCATGGGCCAGTTTACTGCGCAGGTTGCTGCTCGACTCAAACGCACCCGGTGTGTTAATATAAACCAGGTGTAAACGAGCATTAAACAGTTGCTGGAAATATTTAAAAGCATCCATCGCCTTGCCAACCTCACGTCTGAAATTCGATGCCAGTACAATTTCCTTTATATCAAAGGTTGGGTTTGAGGTTTTTATAGTTAGCACCGGGCATTGGGCAACGCGAACAACCTTCTCGGTGTTTGAGCCAACCAGGAACTCATCCATCCCACTGGATCCTTTCGAACCCATCACAACCAGATCAACCTTATCTGCTTCTATTACACGCTTTATTTTATTTACAATACTATCCACGTCTACTTCCTGTACCACTACCACACCTTCATGCTCCACTTTGCTTATCAGTTTGGCCATCTTTGTTTTTGTAGTTTCCATCAGGCGCAGAATAAACAGCTGCTCCATACCATCGTGGTAACCTCCATCGCCTGCTGTGCTAAAGTTTGATGAACCTGGCATATCCACTACGTGTAGTAACTTAATGCCGGCCCCGGTGCGTTTGGCTATATTAACAGCTACTTCAAAAGCGTAATGCGCCTGTTCTGAAAAGTCCGTGGGTACAAGAATGCGTCTCATGCGGTTTGTTTAGTTGGGTTATTTGATGTTTCAAAAGTATAACACTCAATCTACGAAAAGTATGATATATATCAATATACCAATTAGATTTATAGCATTGCTATTTATACGCATATAAAATACGAAAGCCCACCATAAGGCGGGCTTTCGTTTGTAAGATACAACTATAGCTTATTGACCGATTCTGGCAATAAGGTCAGCTGCTCTGTTAGAGTAACCGGTTTCGTTATCGTACCAGCCCACAACTTTTACAAGCGTTTCGTTAGCCGAAGTCAGCTCAGCATCAAAGATACATGAGTGCGCATTACCAACGATATCGATAGAAACGATAGGATCTTCAGTATACTCCAGGATGCCTTTCATTTCACCTTCCGCCGCTTTTTTCATCGCTGCGTTAATTTCTTCTTTTGTAACCGGTCTCTTTAAGATACAGGTTAAGTCTGTAAGTGAGCCATCCGGAATAGGAACACGCATTGCAACGCCATCCAGTTTACCTTTCAGGTGTGGCAATACCAGACCTACCGCCTTAGCAGCGCCGGTTGATGTAGGGATGATAGAGTAAGCAGCAGCACGAGCTCTTCTCAGGTCGCTGTGCGGAGAGTCCTGCAGGCTCTGATCAGAAGTGTAAGCGTGTACTGTTGTGATATAGCCTTTCTCGATACCGAACGTATCGTCCAGAACCTTAGCCATTGGCGCAAGGCAGTTTGTAGTGCACGATGCATTTGAAACTATAGTTTCATCACCTTTCAGGATATCTTCGTTCACACCAAGTACCACAGTAGGGATGTTGCCTTTTGCTGGTGCAGAGATAACTACTTTTCTTGCTCCGGCTTCCAGGTGACCACCAGCGCCCTGCTCATCCACAAAACGACCAGTCGATTCAAGAACTACGTCTACGCCAAGCTGACCCCAAGGCAGATTTTTAGGCTCACGCTCTGCTGTGATTCTGATTTCGCGACCATTTACAACAATGCCGTTCTCAGTGGCTTCTACGGTACCATCAAACTTGCCATGCACAGAGTCATACTTAAGCAGGTGGGCAAGTGTTTTAGTATTGGTTAGGTCGTTGATAGCAACTACTTCTACATTCTCTTTCTGTAGCAGTGCCTTAAAAGTAAGTCTACCGATACGGCCAAAACCGTTAATTGCAACTTTAATTTTAGACATGATATCTATGTTTGGTATGATGAGTATTTAATATGGTGCGAAGTTACGATTAGCTTATAGTAAAACCAATATTTTTTTCTAACCTGAGAACGAAGCAATTACGTTTCTGTTCACTTTTTTTTGCCCTAAATGTTTTGCAAAACATTTTTGTAGCCTATATTTGCATCACCAATCAGGAAGTGGTTGGCAAAACACAACATGGTCCGTTCGTCTAGGGGTTAGGACTTCAGATTTTCATTCTGGCAACAGGGGTTCGATTCCCCTACGGACTACTGAAAGGGAAAAGTGATTATTTTGATCGCTTTTCCCTTTTTATTTTTCCACTTAATTCTTCTACATTAGGCTGGAAAGGGCAAAAAAACCATTTACTCTTTGGGTTCGATAACCTTCCATTTCACGGTCAAAATATACACCTTCCGAAGCATAGGCTTACGCTCATACTTTTATACCTATCAATTTTGCTTCTAATTTGAACTGGAAACTACGATTACAGATCCTATGTAAGATTTTCTTATCTTTAGTTAGTTAATAATGAGACTTATGAAACAGCTACTTTCCGTTTTTATACTCACATTTTTTGCATTCCCAACCTTAGCCCAGCAAACACAAAAACCTGTGTTACATGGCAAGAACTGGATGGCCATTACAGGCAAACCTTTAGCTGCTACCGCAGGCGCTATGACGTTTCAGAAAGGTGGAAATGCGGTTGATGCTGCTTGTGCTATGCTAGCTGCGACCTGTACCATGTGGGATGTTTTGAGCTGGGGTGGTGAAACGCAGGCACTGATTTATAACCCTAAAACCAAAAAAGTAATTGCCATAAACGCGATGGGCGTGGCCCCAACAAGTGCAACTCCTAAGTTCTTTAAAAGCAAAGGCTATAATTTTCCGCCTGAGAACGGGCCGCTGGCAGCTACCACACCAGGTACGCCCGGCGGGCTCTTATATATGCTCGCCAACTATGGCACCCTGAGTCTGGAGCAAGTACTCGCTCCTGCCATGGAAATGGCCGCCGGCTACCCCATAGAAGCCCAGACTGCCAACAGCATCGAGAGAAACAAAGACCTTATCAAGCAGTGGCCTTACAGCAAAAAGGTATTCCTGACACACCCCGGCGAAAAGCGCGAAGCCCCGGAAGCAGGCGAGATTTTTATCCAGAAAGACCTGCTACAAACCCTTACGAAACTAGTAGACGCTGAAAGAGAAGCACTTAAAAACGGGAAAAGCCGCAAAGATGCGATTATGGCTGCCTACGACCGCTTTTACACTGGCGATATTGCAAAAGAATTTGTGCGTGGCTCTAAAGAGCAAGGAGGTTTGATTACAATGGAGGACTTGGCTAACTGGAAGCCGCTAGAGGAAGAACCACTGAAGGTAACTTACAAAGGAGTAGATGTTTATAAATTACAGCAATGGACGCAAGGCCCCGTTATGTTACAGGCACTGAACATCCTTGAAAATTTTGACCTGAAAAGCATGGGCTATAACAGCACCAAGTATATACATACGCTGTACCAGGCCATGAACCTTACCTTTGCTGATCGTGACTTTTATTACGGCGATCCATACTTCGCTCCGCTGGAACCGATGAAAGGACTATTAAGCAAGGAATACGCAAAGCATCGGGCAAACCAGATAAACTACGATAAGAATAACCCAACTATAGGTCCTGGCGATCCTTACCCGTTCGAGGGTAAGAAGAACCCATACCTGAAGCTCCTTAAAAAGAGGGGATTTGAAATGGACACTACCAAACGCAACTTCGCTCCTGCTCACGATACCAGAAACGGCTCTTCTAGTGTAGATTACCAGGACAGGCTCTGGAGAGGAACAACCACCGTGGAAGCTGCCGATAAAGAAGGATGGGTAATATCGATTACGCCGAGTGGTGGATGGGTACCTGCAACTATAGCAGGCAACACAGGAATAGGAATGAGCCAGCGCATGCAGAGTTTTGTACTGGACGAAAATTTAAATCCATTTAATGTCGTTGCACCAGGCAAAAGGCCACGGGTTACGCTTACTCCAACAATGGCTTTAAAAGATGGGAAGCCTTACTTGTCGTTTGCAGTGCAGGGTGGCGACACGCAGGACCAGAACCTGCTGCAGTTCTTTTTAAATGTAGTGGAATTCGGTATGAATGTGCAACAGGCTTCAGAGGCAGCTAATATTAACACAAACCAACTATGGCTCTCGCTGGGCGGTACCAAAACAGATGACCGCAAACCCAAACCGGGGCACATACTGCTGCACGACAGCACCCCGGAATCCGTAAGAAACGAACTTAAAAAGATGGGCTATACTTTGAGCTTTGATGACCGAACCAGCGGCCCTATCAATGCCATTTACTTCGATTGGAAACACAACAGCTTCTGGGGCGGCTCCAGCAACCACGGTGAAGATTATGGCATTGGCTGGTAAATAAGGTCTGCAGCATCTCTTTTAATACTGACTTCCGCTACATAAGCAACTATAAAAACGGGCAAGTGCTATCAGTTAAGATCGTACTTGCCCGTTTTTATTCCTGAATTTCACAGAAGTAATTCAGTCTTCTCATATCAGCTTAACTTAAAGCCTTCTACTGCGACCAGCCTGTTGGCTTACGGTCCCAGCGGTGAGATCTTAGTTTAGCTAAAAGCTCTTTAGGTAAGCCTTTGCTGTCGCTGGTGCTGAGGTTAGATTTGACGTGCTGTTCTTTGCGCATGCCGGGTATAATAGTGCTTACGTCTGGGTTGCTCAGTATAAATCGTAGTGCCATTTCTGCCATCGTCATGCCCGCAGGTACCAGCTGTTTTAGTTGGTCAGCATGGTCTACACTAGCGTTCAGGTTCTCTGGCACAAAGTATGTGCTGCGCCAGTCATCTTCCGGAAAAGTAGTTTCTTTTGTGAGTGTTCCGGTCAGCGTTCCTTCATCAAAAGGCACGCGGGCTATAGTAGCAATATCCAACTCCCTGCACAACGGAAAAAGATTATCTTCCGGGGCCTGATCGAAAATATTGTAGATGACCTGTACGCTGCTGATGTGCCCGGTACGCAAAGTGTTTAGTACATTTTCCGGCTCCCAGCGGTTTACACTGATGCCCATGTGCTGTATCTTACCGTCTGCTTTTAGTTTCTCTATAGCCCGCTGCCATTCTTCATTTTCTGCCCAGCTATCTTGCCACACATGGAACTGCTGCAGATCTATAGTTTCAACTCCCAGGTTTTTCAGGCTTTTTTCCGTGTACTCAATTATATGGTCAGCCGGGAAGCAATCTATTAGTTTATACTCTGGTTTGGCAGGCCATTTCATGTTTTTAGGCGGGATTTTGGTAGCCAGGTAAAGCCGCTTTCCTGGGTGCCGTTTTACCAGCCTGCCCAATATGTTTTCGCTTTTACCGTGGCCATAGCCCCAGGCCGTATCAAAAAAGTTGCAACCACTTTCCACAGCTATATCCAGCGACCGGTCTGATTGCTTGTCATCTGAGTTTGTCCAACCTGCCATGCCCCACATGCCATAGCCTATTTCACTTACCTGCCACTCGGTGCGGCCAAATCTTCTGTACTCCATAGTTCACTAAATTTGTTTGTGGTCAATATCCGAAATAATCTTCTGAAAATAGCTGCGGCCTTTACCAAAACGCAGAGCTTCAATACTACTTTATTGTTAATGTTGAAAAACCCGACGCGTTAATTCGGATCAACTTTAGTTACTGCTAATATTACTATACATTAATACTAACTTTTAAAAGGCTACATCGTTGAATATGTTCAATTCAAATGGTGTAGTTTAAGATCCATTTTAGTCGCTGACATATGCGTTACAACATTCTACTTCGCAAAGCCACTAAACGGCTAGGTAAAATATCCAGATCACTTGTACCCTATCAGAAATATTTTCGCCCGACGGGTGTGCTCCGGCTGCCCTCTCCGGATGCTTTTGCTCAGAAACCGGATGATTCGGTAACTATATACAACATTTACCCCGGTCTCAAAACTACACTGGATATATCGGATGAGCTTTACCAGGCGTGTTCAGAGTACTGGAAGCCCCAACGCAGTGTCGTAACAGATTATGTAGTGGTAGAAGTGCCCAACGGACGGTTGCATACCGACAACGAAAGCAGTATCGCCATCATTACTCAGGATAATAAACTGATAGACAATGTATCGCTTAGTTTGGAGAACGGGAAAGTTACAATTCCCGAAAAGAACAATGTTTTCAGGCAACGCATGTTTACAAAGCCGGCTAAAATACAGGGAACCCTGTTTACTATGCTTTCGGGGGGTGCAGGCATCAATAACATAGGGCATTGGTTTCTGGATGTGCTGCCTCGCTTACACCTGTTACAAAAAAGTGGGCTCCTGGAACAAGTAGATTGGTTTTTAGTGCCAAGCACGCGCTATAGTTACCAGACCGAAACCCTGGACATGCTTGGAATACCGAAATACAAAATCCTTTCAGGAGAAGATTACAACCATATAACAGCTGACCGCCTTCTGGCTTCTACTGCTCCAAGAGGTAACCATACACTGGTGCCTCAATGGCTGATACACTACATGCGGGCGGCCTTTCTGCCTGGCATAACACAGCAGGACGAACGAACAGTGCAGGCTGAAGTACCAATGCTATTTATCAGCCGCAAAGACTCCAGTGTGCGAAATGTACTGAACGAAGACGAACTACAGCAAATGCTTGGTCAGTATGGTTTTAACACTATTGTTTCCAGCAAGCATTCGATAGCAGAAAAGGTACGCCTCTTTTCCAAAGCCAAGTTCATACTTTCCCCGACAGGTGCCGGACTGATCAGCATGCTTTTTTGCCAGCCGGGCACAAAGCTGGTAGAGATCTTTAACGAAGGTTTTGTAATAGAGCCTTTCTTTGATATTGCAACAAAACTGAACTTAGACTATAACTATATCATCTGCAAGGCACAAGGCGAAAAAGCGAAAAATGCCACTCAGGGCCAAAAAGGACACCTTGTTGTAGAAACAGATAAAGTAGAAGAGCTGCTCGAAAAGATGGTAGTACAAAAGTAAACCACTAAGTTACTTTTAAACAGGTTGATGCCTGGAGTTAAATCAACACATCATTTACAATCATAACTATAAGTATAGGTATCAACCTTTCCATCAAGATAAGTTACTGTCTCTTTTATTGGATATCCAGCTGAGTTATACTCAAAGGTAGCATTATAGCTTATAGGTTCGTATAGAGTGGGCTCGACTCCATTTTCTGAATCAGAATATTCGTATTTGAGCACATTTGGGTAACGAACATTCACAGGTAATGCTGTAAAATCTTCACCAACAAGTTTAAGATAAGCTGGAGATGCCGCGAGTGGATGTGCATTATCATCAAAAGTGTACTCTATTTTAGCGCGATATCCTGTATCTGTACGAGTAGACGAATCATAATTTTTTGTTAAAACACCATCTGCACCATAATGATACGATAGTAACGAGGTTCCTCCGTCTTTATCTCTGAATGTTGTTTTTGAACTTAAGAGTTGCGTGGCAGAAGAATACTGGTAAGTAACTATGTTGTTGATAGAGTTTTGATACGGATAAGGTCTGCTTAACGTATACTCTTTCTTCTCAGCCAGTAAACCATTCGAACTATAGTTAGCCTCCAACGCCACATTCCAGTCTCCGGTGAAAGAGTTATATACTTTCACCTTAATGATGTTGCCCTTAGCGTCATATTCAAATTTATCATAACGCCACAGCCTGTCATAATCATTGCCGTCAAAACCTTTATCTACTGTATAAAAGTTTATCTGATTCAGCCTGTTGAAATAATCATAATAATATTTGTAACTACCCTTTCCGCTCCAGGAATCAAACCGCATCTCAGTGCAGTAGCATGCCTGCCGTAAGGTGGGTTGTGGTATGGGGGTTACAGGTTCGGATTTATCGTTATCGCAGGCAGCCAAAATTATAAGGGAAAGCAGCAAAGAGATCTTTTTCAGCATTGTTTAAAGATATGGAATACTTTGTTTACCACTATAGCCACACAGCATTAGTGAGCAGAAGAATATAACAAAATTGCATAACCAAATTGTTAGTAGCAAACCCTTTGAAATCCCTAAATGAAATAAGCCTTTATTCAGCTGAATTAACAAACTAAAAAAAACCACTCCATATAACATGAAGCGGTTTTTCTGATATTCAATTTCTGCGTTGATTAAAAGGCTCCAACTATCTTTTTAAGCTGGTACTGAACTATAGCTGTGCTGCGTTAAAGGTATCTCCCTGGTTTACATCACCAGTTTCAAAGCCTTTTCTGAACCAGCGAACCCTTTGTGCAGATGTGCCGTGTGTAAAAGAATCCGGCATTACCCTTCCGGTGGCTTGTTTTTGCAAACGGTCATCGCCAATGGCACTCGCCGCATTCAGGGCTTCTTCCAGGTCACCGGGCTCCAGAAATCCTTTTGAACGTTGCGTATGATGTGCCCACACACCGGCATAAAAGTCAGCCTGCAGCTCGAGCCTTACCATCAGCTTATTAAATTCTGTTTCGGACAGCTGTCCCCGCATGGCGTTTACCTGGTCCATAGTACCGGTGAGTTTCTGTACATGGTGCCCTACTTCGTGGCCCACCACATAGGCCTGCGCAAAATCTCCATCAGCGCCAAGTTTCCGTTCCATTTCACTGAAAAAGCTAAGATCGATGTACAGTTTTTCATCACCGGGGCAGTAAAACGGACCTGTAGCTGATGAAGCAAGCCCGCAGGCCGAATTAACCTGCTCCGAAAACAGGACCAGGGTTGGTTCTCTGTAGTCTTGTAGCATCTTGTTCCATACATCTTCTGTGTCTGCCAGCACCACGGCCGTCTGATCTGCCAGCGCCTGTTCTTCCGGGCTTGGCTGGTAGTCGGTTGACTGCGCATATTGCGGCTCACCGCCGATAAACTGCTGAAGAAGTGCCAGGGGATTGGTTCCTGTCACAACCATTATGAGTACCAGCACTGCTACTATAACCAGCCCAACTTTTGAGAAAAGAAGCCTGAATAAAGGGATAAGAAGCATGGGGCTGATACCTCTGCCACCCGCTGACTGCCCTCTACGGTCTTCTATATTGCTGCTCTTTCTTCTGCCTTGCCATTTCATGATAATATTCTTTTAAGAAGTGAATGTTAGTAGTTTTTGTTTGTTCTCCACTTTACCACTCAAAGCCTACACTTATATTTCGTAGAGTTTAACGGCTGGCAGCTATACTTAGATGTCCGTAGTTTACTTCGGATGGCAATAAAAATATGCAGGTTATAGTTGCTGTAAAATGCCTGCATCAAAACAGCGTGTAAGTCCCTCTGCTTATAGTTTGTGCTCTATTATAAAAATGCCTTAATCCTATTACAGATCGTAAAATTTTCTACTTCATACCACTCCTTTAATTACAATTCAATCATTTATATATGCAACAAATTAAAAAAAAGATGGTTAAACAAATATGAAACTTTACAGTGATAAGTTGATCAGGATACACTATTCGCCTGAACAGGGTATTTTATATGCTGCCTGGCAGGAGCACCGATCTTATAATGCTGCTGAAGTTAAAACAGCTTTTATGGATGTGGTATCATCTGCGAGGGAGCTTAACATCAGAAAAGTACTTTTAAACTTTGCTGATAATATCCAGGACCTGACAGAAGAAGAGTATAAAACTGTGCTGGCGCAGCTTTTAGTTGGCCTGTTACCAACACCAATTCAGAAAATAGCCTGTATTGGCACATCCAGCACGGTGCGCAAAGACCGCATAATGGCTGCATACAACGACATTAAAGAATCGTTAAGCAAACCATTCGAATTCAGATTTTTTTCTTCACGTACAGAAGCGCTCCTCTGGCTTAATCTTTAATGGCTGAATTTGCTTTCTCCTTTATTAAAGAGGCTCTGCTTTACTATTATAATTGCTTTCAAAATACAGGAATCAATCAATTTATAAATAGCTTTTGGCTAGCGATCTTTAACTTCCCCTACCCGCCCTTTAGAATTCTGTAAAAAATTTAAACCTTTTTGATAGTATTACTATTATACATGAAAGTATCCATACCTTTGTGTGTATTAAAGCTTAACATAATGCCGAATAACCAGATAAACCTGAATCTTAATCATCGGTCTTACCTAAGGGAGCCGGAAGCCACCGAACTTGGCAGAAGAATATTGAGTGAAAGCATAAAACTGATAGATGAGCTTGGGTTTGAACAGTTTACTTTTAAGAAGCTGGCCACAGAAATTGGCACAACGGAAGCATCTGTTTACCGCTATTTCGAAAATAAACATAAGCTGCTGGTGTACCTGGTATCCTGGTATTGGGCATGGCTTAATTACACTATAAACTACCATACGCATAATATTTCTGATCCGCGTGAACGCCTCAGCCGCGCTATAGAGGTTATCACTACCTCCGACCTGAACGACCCTACCACATCCCACATTGATGAGCGTACACTTTTCAGGATCGTTGTGGCAGAATCGCCTAAGGTATACCATACAAAAGATGTAGATGCCGAAAACCAGGAGGGTTATTTTCTGGAGCTTAAAAAACTTTGCCGGAATGTTGCAGAGACTGTAGCCGCCATTAACCCAGCCTACCCCTACCCGCATGCGCTTATCAGCACCCTGCTCGACTCTGCACATCAGCAGTTATTCTTTGCAGAACACCTTCCATCCCTTACGGAAGTGAAAGGCGGCCCACAATCCAGGGATGGAATTACAGCTTTTTTAAAGAACCTGGCATTCGCAACTATAGACAATAGATAAAAGCTTAGAAAAGCAAGTATGAGCGAGCAAGTAAAAAATAAATCTGAGAAGCCCATGAAGCGATTGCTTCAACTGCTGGCTACAGAGCGTCGGGAGATCGTTTACCTGTACATATATGCCATCGCTGCAGGTCTCATAAGCTTGTCGTTGCCGTTGGGTATACAGAGTATCATAAATTTTGTATCGAGCGGTACCATCCCAGTTTCTGTGGTAGTTCTGATCTCACTTATTGTGCTGGCTTTGCTGCTGGTGGGTGGCCTGCAGATAATGCAGCTTTGGTTAGTGGAATATATTCAACAGCGCATTTTTGCCCGTGCTGCCTTTAGCTTTTCTTACCGCGTGCCCCGGTTTAAAGTAGAAGCACTTTCAAAACACTACCCTCCCGAACTCATGAACAGGTTCTTCGATGTAGTGTCGCTACAGAAAGGGGTCGCCAAATTGCTGATCGATTTCTCGACCGCTGTAATCCAAATAGTATTCGGCCTTATACTGCTTTCTTTCTATCACCCCTACTTTATTTTCTTTGGCATCATCCTGATCATAACGTTGGTGTTCATTATTTGGTGGACAGGTGAAGAAGGTATAAAGACCAGTATCATGGAGTCTAAATACAAGTATAAGCTTGTTGCCTGGCTGCAGGAAATGGCACGATCTCTCAGCACGTTTAAACTGGTAGGCCATACAAATCTGCCAATGGAGCGAACGGATGCTTATGTTAAAAACTACCTTGATGTACGACGTCAGCACTTTCGTGTACTCATGACCCAGTACTTCAGCTTTGTTGGTTTTAAAACATTTATAACAGGTGGTTTGCTTGTTTTAGGCTGTATACTGGTTGTGCAGCAAGAGATAAATATTGGTCAGTTCGTAGCTTCTGAGATCATTATCATCCTAATTATGGCTGCCGTCGAAAAAATAATCATGAAGCTGGATACGGTATATGATGTATTAACAAGCTTAGATAAGATTGGGCAGGTGACAGATATACCTATAGAAGAAGACAGCGGCATTAACCTGGATGAACTGCCTGCGCACGGCGGCCTGAGCATACAGGTGAAGGGCCTGCGTTATCGTTTCCAGGACACGAACAGGATAGCTTTAGATAATGTGAACTTTGAGCTGAGATCATCAGAACATGTTTGTCTGGCTGGTTACAATGGCTCCGGTAAAACGACCCTTATTAATCTGTTGCTCGGTTTACTGCCATCTTATGAAGGCAGCATTGCTTATAATGGCGTCTCTTTACGCGACCTGCACACCGGCAAACTCAGAAGCCTTATAGGTGATAATATCTCCAAAGAGCAGATATTTGATGGATCCTTTATGGATAATATAACCCTTGGACGGCAGCTCCCATTGCAGGATGTACTTTGGGCAATCGAGGTAGCCGGTTTAACCAATTTTGTGCATACACTACCTGAAGGACTGCACTCTTACCTGACCGGTGGTAGCATGCGGTTGCCCGGCAGCATTGCACGCAAAATAGTAATGGCACGCAGCCTGGTGCAAAAACCAAAACTGCTTATAGTTGATGATTTTTGGGTGGGTATGGAAAAACGCGAAAAGATGCGCTTCCTGGGGTTATTGATGGAAGACAAACAGTTCGACTGGACCATACTCATCGTTTCGAACGATAGTGACGTGATGCAACTATGCGACAGGACATTGTTATTGAAAGACGGGAAGATCGTGGCATCAGGAAGTTACGAGACCATACGGCAGCAGGACCTTTTTAAAGAACTGACTGATATTACCTTATAATCATGGCAAAAGAGTCTATATCATACAATAACGCTGAGGAGGCATACATGGAGGCGTCGCGTCATTTGCAGACGCCTAAACTGACCCGCGTGCTCAGCTATTGGATCACGGGAATATTGCTGCTTCTTATAATGACCCTCTTCCTCCCCTGGACACAGAACATTTCCTCGCAGGGCAACCTGACCGCTTTATCTCCGGCGGACAGGCCGCAAACCATTGAAGCAACTATAGCCGGCCGGATAGAAGAATGGCATATACAGGAAGGGCAGTTTGTGAAAAAAGGAGATACGATCGTCAGCCTTTCAGAAGTAAAAGAAAAGTACCTGGACCCTAACCTGCTGGAGCGGATCGGGGAACAGGTTGATGCGAAAAAAGGTGCTGCAGAAGCTACTGCCCAGAAAGTAAAATCTATGCAGGAACAAATTGCCGCTTTGCGCCAGGGTTTAATCTTAAGCTTACAGAAAGGCCGTAACAAGGTAGAGCAAAACCGACTGAAAGTACAAAGCGACAGTATGGACCTTGTAGCGCAGCGAACAGAACTAGCGATAGCATCAGCGCAGTTCGAGCGGCAGGAAAACCTGTACAAACAGGGCTTAAAGTCACTGACAGAACTGGAGACCAGGCGCTTAAAACTACAGGAGGCACAGGCTAAGCTGTTATCTATGGAAAACAAGCTTGCCTCAGGCAGAGCAGAGCTACAGAATTCACGCACTGAGCTAAGCTCTCTGCAGGCAGAATATTCGGACAAGATAGCAAAGGCGGAAGCAGAACTGAATGCCACCCAATCGTACCTGTACGGAACACAGGCAGAAGTCTCGAAGCTGCAAAGCGACTATAGCAGCACCGAGGTCAGGAGTCAGTATTACCATATTACAGCCCCACAGAACGGCTATGTTGTCCGGACACTTAAGGCAGGCATCGGTGAAACTATAAAAGAAAATGAAGCAGTGGCCACTATTATGCCAGATAATCCCAAACTGGCAGCTGAGTTATATGTAAATGCAATAGACCTTCCGCTTTTGAGCCAGGGTGATGAAGTAAGACTACAGTTTGAAGGCTGGCCCACTGTTGTTTTCTCAGGCTGGCCCGGTGTTAGTTATGGCACATTTGCAGGCAAGGTAGCTGTAATTGATAATGCTGGCACTAACGGGAAATACCGCTTGCTGGTGGTGCCGGACACCGCAAAAGAACCCTGGCCGGATGCGCTGCGTGTTGGATCAGGGGTACAGGGCTGGGCCATGCTGGAAACTGTGCCGGTCTGGTACGAGATATGGCGGCAGTTAAATGGTTTCCCGGCAGACTATACGGGGCAGGGCGATGTAGTTACAAAGGATAAGGAAACAGCTGTAAAAGAAGAACAGTAAGGCATGAAAAAATTGCAAAAATACAGCCTGTTAATTTATATCCTGGTGATGGGCCTGCTAACCGCCATTTCAGCAAAAGCACAGCCGGTTACTCCTGACTCGGTGCAGATACTTACCTTAAAAGAGTTTTACCAACTTATACTTCAGCACCACCCCGTAGCGTCGCAGGCCGAACTGCTGACAGAACAGGCAAAGCAGGAATTACGGATGGCGCGTGGCACCCTGGACCCGGTCTTTAACAGTAAATTATCCAGAAAAGAATTTGGCGGAAAGGAGTATTACACCACCTGGACGAACACACTGCGCATACCAACCTGGTTTGGCCCCGAGATAAGGGCTGGTTTCGATAAAGCGCAGGGCCAGTACCTGAACCCTGAAAATAAAACTCCCGAAAACGGGCTTAGCTATGCTGGTATATCGGTGCCGCTTGGCCAGGGCCTGTTTATAGATGAAAGACGCAACACCATACAGCAGGCGCGGCTGGCACAGGACATTGCGGAAGCAGACCGTGTAAAGATGATTAACAAACTTTTGCTGGAGGCGACAAAGGATTACCGGGACTGGCAGCTTTACTATAACACCATGCTTGTGTACCGGGAATCGCTGGAGCTGGCAGCCTTTCGGTTAAGCGCTGTAAGAGCACGCGTGTGGGAAGGTGATCTGGCAGCAATTGATACGGTGGAAGCGCTTACAGAAGTACAAAACAGGGACGTAATGTTGCAGGAAGCATTGCTCGATTATAATAATGCCCGGTTACGGATCTCACAGCACCTGTGGGCTGAAAACAATGTGCCACTTGAACTGGAAGCGCAAACTATACCATCAGTGACTGATACTGAAACTATAGTTTTAAGTACTGAAAGGATGCAACAGGTGCTGGAAAGTGCCCGCACAAACCACCCGGACCTTCGAAAGGTAGATCTGAAGGGACAGCAACTAACATTTGAGCGCCGGATGGCTACCAATAAGCTGCTCCCAAAACTGAACGCCGACTACAATGTGCTTCAACGCGACTTTTTTGTTACCCCGGAGGCATTTGAAGAAGAGCATTTAGGAAGCAACTATAAACTTGGGGCAAGCCTTAGTATACCGCTTTTTATGCGGGAAGAACGGGGCAAATTACAGCTTACCAAAGTAAAACAGCAACATAACACACTGGAATTGGCACATACTACCAGAGCGGTGGAAAATGGTATTCTGGCGGCTTACAACGAGTGGCTGTCGTTGGAAAACCAGATTGCTTTGCAGGAACGCATGGTAGACAATGCCAGGACGTTACGAAATGGAGAACTGACCCGTTTTCAGAATGGGGAAAGCTCCCTTTTCCTGATCAATACCCGGGAAATGAAGTTGATGGAAGCACAAGTGAAGCTACTGAACTTAAAGGCTAAATATGCAAAAGCCAGGGCACAGCTATATTGGGCAGCTGGCAGTTTAGTTGCCGATGAATAGTTGTGTGTTAAGAGATATACCAGTCAGTTCTGATAATATCCAATACATTAAAAACAATTCTGCGTTTAAATAGCCATAACTCTGATTGTAAAGCACTAAGATCCAGAAGCCAAGCTAATGCAGTCAACGCATAACTTATTCAGGATCCTCTTCTGCTGATAGGGTTAACAATATTGTTACTTGAATTTAGGTAATGCGCGCAATAACTTATGGCTACATCAGGATCAATACCGGATAAAAAACATACAGCAAGCCTACAGACAGAAGTAGACGCTGCTTTTCTGTACGAGCGCATCGCGGCAGCTGAGGAAGTGCCGGCAATAGCCAGCATGTTCCGGGAATTGGGTGCCATTGAGCACGAACACGCCACTAAAATGGAAGCAGGCTTACGCGGCAGAGGCATAGACGTTACATTACCCTCACCCTCCTGGCGCGCCCGTATGCTGGATCGGATCGGAAAGACTTTTGGGTATGGCTATGTAATTGGGGTACTGTTGGATACCGAGAAAAGCATAACCGCTGCGCAGCTGGCTCAGAAAGAAAAAAAGCACATGCCTATTACCGGCGACGAAGCAAACCATGTTAAAATTCTGCAGTCGCTGCTCAACAATAAAGGCAAGGTCACCGGCGAGCACCTCTCCCGAATAGAAGGCAAGCACCGGACTATTGGCGGCAATGCGATGCGTGCTGCCGTGCTTGGCGCTAACGACGGACTGGTTTCCAACTTAAGCCTTGTAATGGGTGTTGCCGGAGCCACCGACGGCCAAAGTGGTGTTCTGCTGGCAGGTATGGCAGGTTTGTTGGCCGGGGCATTATCTATGGCCCTGGGCGAGTGGATCTCGGTAAAGAGTTCGCAGGAACTGTATGAACGGCAGATGGCACTTGAAATGCTGGAAATAGAGACCAACCCCGAAGGTGAAATGCGCGAACTGGCACTTATTTACATAGCCAAAGGAATACCCGAAGCGCAGGCCCATCAAATGGCAGCCGCTACTATACAGGACACCGCCCACGCCCATGAAGTTCTGGTGAAGGAAGAACTTGGGATAAACACAGAAGAATTAAAAGGCTCTGCCTGGGAAGCAGCTATTACGTCCTTCATTCTTTTCGCTATCGGGGCTATATTACCCGTTATTCCCTTTTTCTATGCTGCCGGTTACGCGGCCATCCTTCAGAGCCTTGCTTTAAGTGCAATAGGCTTGTTTGTGATTGGCGCTGCGATTACCCTTTTTACAGGCAAAAGTATCTGGTTTTCCGGCTTCCGGCAGGTACTGTTCGGGTTAGCTGCTGCGGCCATCACCTATGGCATTGGCAAACTGATCGGCATAAGCATTGCGGGATGATCTTCTGATGTTAAAAATAGTTAGAACGATATGGCACCTGGTGGCACTGCTCTCTGCCAAGTTCCTGCTGGTCGGTCTGCTATTCCTGGTAAGCCTGTTTTTGCTTTTCCACCTTATCCATGATGTTTTCGCGGATAAAGACACTGGCCTTGACTACATGTTGTTTGCCTTATCAGATCGCATCTCTTCCCCGGCCATGACGCGCACCATGCGTATCATTTCGTTTCTGGGCTCTGTACGGTATCTCATTATCGTGCCTGCGCTGCTGGTGTTGCTGTTTTCGTTTTACAGGGATATGCGCTGGAACGGGCTTCGGGTACTTATCATTTCCTTTACCACCTCCATGCTTAACCAGCTCCTGAAAAATTATTTTGAGCGACCAAGACCCGCTTTCGCTCTGGTTGATATGTCTGGTTTTAGTTTTCCGAGCGGCCACACCATGATAGGAGGGGTTTTTCATGGTCTGATCATCTATATCATCTGGACTACTGTTGAAAATAAAGCATGGCGCTGGGCTCTCTCTCTGTTTTTTACACTAATTGTAGTGCTTGTAGGGCTCAGCCGTATTTACCTGAAAGTACACTATGCGACCGATGTGGCCGCAGGCTATCTGATAGGTTTAATATGGTTAATTACATCGTTATACCTGCTCCGGCAAATTGAGATTTTTTACGTAGCCAGGTATAAGCCCGGAGATAATAACATGGCAGGAAATTTAAGTTAGCATAAGATGGAGCAGAAGCTGCTGAGCCGCACGGTCTGGGTATTGTCTATAGTTAGCTTGTTTGCCGACATAGCCAGCGAAATGCTATATCCTGTTATGCCACTTTACCTGAAGAGCATTGGGTTTTCGGTTCTGTTCATCGGGATACTGGAAGGTGTGGCACAGGCAGCGGCAGGGCTTAGCAAAGGCTACTTCGGAAGGCTGTCTGACAGAACGGGCAAACGCTTGCCTTTTGTCCGGTGGGGTTACCTGTTAGCTGCTGTTTCCAAGCCGCTGTTGGCACTTGCATCTTTGCCGCTCTGGGTATTTGGGGCCCGCACCATAGACCGTATTGGTAAAGGCCTCCGTACAGGCGCCCGCGACGCCATGCTTTCTGATGAGTCTACGCCCCAAACCAAAGGCCGTGTGTTTGGCTTTCATCGCAGCATGGATACATTGGGTGCTTGTATCGGGCCGGGTTTTGCACTTGCCTACCTTTACTTTAACCCTGCGCAGTACAAACCCCTGTTTTTTATTGCCTTTATACCGGGCATTTTAGCCGTTATGCTACTTTTCATCTTAAAGGAGCGATCTAAACCGGCAAGGGCAGATGCTGCCAAAAGCAAGTATAATTTTTTTGACTTTCTGCGCTACTGGAAAGAAAGTCCTGCGGCTTACAGGCGTCTTGCTGTTGGGCTGTTATTTTTTGCGATGTTCAATAGCAGCGATTTTTTCCTGTTGCTGCGCATGAAAGAAGCTGGCCTGGACGACACCTATCTCATCGGGTTATACATCTTCTATAACCTGGTTTATGCATTTTCTTCCTACCCGATGGGTATAGTTGCTGACAGATGGGGAATGAAGCGGGTATATTTTGCAGGCCTTGGTTTTTTTGCCATGGTTTACCTGGGTATGGCTGCTGGGCTACAGAGTTGGCAATACATTGTACTTATTGTGCTTTATGGGTTATATGCCGCCGCTACCGAAGGCATAGCCAAAGCCTGGATCTCCAACATCTGCGCTCCGCAGGATACAGCTACAGCCATCGGCACATTCACCGCTTTTGAAAGTATTGCCACCCTCATCGCATCTGCATTAGCTGGTTTGCTTTGGCAATTGTATGGGCCGGCAGTTACATTCATAGCCTCGGGGTTGGCAGCACTGTTCGTTATGGTGTACCTTGCTTTCTTTTCCAGCTCACAGGTTTATCAAAAAGAGTAAAACTACCACTTATTCCTGCTTTTCATAGACTTCACTTCTTCAGAAAATGCGTTTCAAGAATCGGTATAGTTCTGGGTCTTTTGTAAACCAGGGCTAATAGTAAAGTTGCCAGCTCCCGACTCTCTTGTATCTTGTAAAGTGCTTTATGATCCAGCTCCGGTTTTCGGGTAGCTCGCCTTTAACTATAAACACTGACTGCTGTGTTAACAGCTTTACGAAGGCAGCAGAATCTGCCGGGTTAGTTAACTGTAAGTAGTTTTGCCGCCACTTGTCATCTTTTTCAAACTGCGTTTCCCGCTCCAGGCTCCTGTTTTTATCGTGTATGCTCACTAGGTTCTGCTGTAGCTCAAATGCTAACGAAGGCAATAATTTGTCATATACTATCAGATTATGGTTCGTTAAACCTTCCTTTTTCAATACGGTAGCCAGGTGCCCTGTAGCGTTTGTTTTATCCGGATCAGCTTCTAAAACATGCGTGGAAAGCGGTATCAATAAAAGCGTAAATGCTAACGCAGCTAATAACAGTTTGGGGAGCTTCTCCCCAACATTCTTCCAAAGCAAGAACAAACTCAGCAGTATGCATGCAAGCAAACCATACGCTATAGTTGGCAAAGAAAACGTTGGTGTAAACTGGGGAACGACACCAAGCCCGACACTTACCAGGATGAAATATCCGAATCCTATAGTTGCTGCTATAGTTCTCTGCCTATCATCCAGCTGGTGCAGCAGCCAGGCAACCAATAAGGCCAATCCCGAAAAAAATGGGAGTATATAAAGGATAAGCTTAGAGCTGGAAATGGAGAAAAACAAAAGCGGGGCCAACAGCCATAGTATAAACAGCCGCTTTTGTACTGCTACCAAATGTTTAAGCTTTCTAAAGTATAAAAATAAAATAGCAATCCATGGCAGACTTAACGCAGGTGCCAGTAGCAAGTAAAACCACCAGGGTTTGGAGCGGTGGAATGTTTCGGGGTTAGCATACCGGTCAACCAGGTGTTTGAGGATAAAGTAATCTACAAACTGCTTGTCCTGCACCATCAGGTAGATGTACCACGATGCACTCATCAACAGGAAAAACACTATCCCTGCCAGGTGCCGGACAGAATGCTTTGCTGTAAATGTGTTATTACTTTTGAAACCGATAACTACCATAACCGGAAAGATGAGCCCGACCGGTCCTTTGGTCAGGAAAGCTAGTGCCAGCGAACTATAGAACAGGAACAGCCACGCAGGTTTACTTTGCAGCTTATAGTTTATCCAGCACCAGATGGCCAGCAGCTCAAAAGTAGCCAGGAAAGAGTCCGTTGTAAGATTGCGGGCAGATACAAGTACTGCTGGTGTAGTTACATAAACTATAAGCGCTGTAAAGGCAACGGAGCGGTTTTTAAATAAAAGCCACCCTACCTGATACACCAGCAGTGCCTGAAGTATAAAGGAGAGTTGCAGAAAAAAACGGGCGCCAAACGCATTTACGCCAAACAAGCTCATGCCTGCTGCCGAAATAATATAGGTTACCGGGGGCTTATGATAGTGCAATATACCCAGCAAACGTGGGTGTAACACGTTACCGGAAACAAGCATCTCCCTGCTGATCTCAGCATACCGCGCCTCGCTTGTTTCGAGCACTCCCCAACCGCCCAGGTTGTAAAGCAAGGCAACTAACAAAATTGCCAGAAGCACCCAGACAGTGCTGCGGCTTTGCAGCCAGTTTTGCAAGTGCATGGCGGGCTGGTTATCCTGAAACTGATTGAGATGATTTTTGCTGCCGTAGCCCGATAAATAAATTACGGCTATAGGCAACTATACCAAAAGCCTGACCTATGAATATAACCGGGTCCAGCCGAAAAACTGCGTATAGTATGATCATCAGGCTACCAACTAAACTGATCACCCAAAAACCATTTGGCAGCACCGACTCCTGCACTTTTTCGGAATAATACCATTGGTATACAAAGCGTATCGTAAAAATGGCCTGCCCGGCTCCTCCCCACGCCACCAATGTTCCGGATATTGTACTGTGCTCCCAGATGTAGACTAAACTATACACATCCCCGAAGATAAGCCACAGCATAGCCACTAACGGGAAAAGCACCGAAGGCCACCGAACCCACCAGGGCAACTCCTGCCATACATTCTTGAAATGCAGGTTACGCAAGTAGATAAAGTAGGAGATCACCTGGCCCCCGATAATGACCAGGTCGTTGCGTAAGATTCCGTAAACCATCAGCAGAAAAGAGGCTAGTATGCTGAAGGTCCAGAAAGAGGTAGGCGAAAGCACCCTGCCTGCCCGCTCCGACTTTATCCATTGCACAAGTATGCGCGACGAGAATAGTACCTGCGCTAACAGCCCTAAACTATAGACCCCGATCTCAGACCTGCTCATGCGTTTGAGTTGTTTGGGCTACCGCATGCTCGGCAATACTATAGTTTATGTAACGCTTCCGCATCCACCTGAAAGCAAATGTATCGTTAAGAGGGCCCCACAGCCTGTTGAAAAGGTGGTACTTTGCTGTGCCTGCATAACGTTCAAAGTGCTGCACCGGCAATTGCTTCACTCTTCCGTTTTGCAACTTAATTAAGGCCGGCAAAAAGCGGTGCATGCCATCAAAAAAAGGAATCCGTTTGGCATAGGTAGCTTCCATGATCTTTAGCGGGCAGCAGGTATCCTGTATGCCATCGTTTATCATTAACCTCCTGAAATTGTTGGCTATTTTAGAAGACATTTTTTTTACGAATGTATCCTTGCGCCTTGCCCTGATGCCATTCACCATCTGGTAGCCGGGCAGGTGCTCAAAGTAAAACAAAAAATCCAGCGGGGAGGTCTGCAGATCAGAATCTATGTAACCTATGTAGGTGCTATCGGCCGCATCAATACCTGCTTTAATGGCAGTGCTTAGCCCATAGTTCCGGTCAAAGGAAATAAAACTATAGTTGGGTTTAAGGCTGCAGATCTCTTTTATCTTTTTCAGACTGCCATCCGTGGACCCATCATTTACAAACAACACCTGGGTTGGCATGGGCGACTGCTGCAGAAAAGCGTCCATTGACTCGCAGAACCTGTCAAGGCATTCAATTTCGTTGTAAACCGGCACTAGTATAGTTAAAGAGGTAGCTTCCATAGGCATGCATCGTAATAGTTAAAAGTTCATTGCTTTGTGGCCTCCATTTCTGAATAATGATGGTATAGTTTAAACCACTGTACAAACTGAGCTAAACCGGTTTCCAAGGAAGTGGCTGGTCTATAGTTTATTTTCTCTTCCAGCTCTTTTACATCCGCGTAGGTCGTGTACACATCTCCCGGCTGCATGGGCTCAAGCTGTAGCATGGCTTTTTTTCCTAACAGGCGCTCCAGTATGGCGATCAGTTCCAGCAGAATTTCGGGCTTGTTTTTCCCGATGTTGTAGAGTTTAAAGGGAGCACTGCTTTGGCCGGCTGAAGGTGGAAGTTCAAGTAGTTTTGCAATACAGTTTACCACGTCTCCTACATAGGTAAAGTCGCGTTGCATATCGCCGTTATTAAACACATGGATAGGCAGGTCATTCAGAATGGCCTTTGTGAAATTATAATACGCCATGTCAGGCCTTCCCCATGGCCCATAGACCGTAAAGAATCTTAATCCGGTGGTTGGAATGCCGTAAAGATGAGCATAGCTATAAGCTAAAATTTCGTTCGCTTTTTTGGTAGCCGCATATAACGAAACGGGATAATCAGTGCACTGGTCCGTTTTGAAAGGCACTTCAGCACTATTGCCATATACAGAACTGGAAGAAGCAAACAGCAAGTGCCTGGTTTTGAATTTCCTGCAACATTCCAGCAGGTTCATAAAGCCCAGTATGTTGCTATCAATATACGTCTGCGGGTTATCAATGCTATGCCGGACACCAGCCTGCGCGGCCAGGTTTATCACTATATCAAACTGATAGGTATCAAAGAGTTCCTGCATCCCTTTTGCATCCGCCAGATCTAACTGAACAAAGTATAGATTGGGGTTATTTTGGTTAGGGATAACCGTGTTATAGTTGATAGTAGCTTTTTCAAAACCCTGAAGGGCAAGGCGGTCATACTTTAGCCCAGGATCATAAAAGGAATTAAGCACATCAAGCCCCAGAATGGTTTTGCCCGCTTGTCCCAATAACTGTATTAAATGATGCCCGATAAACCCGGCACTACCAGTTAACAAAACTTTTGTTTCCTCTGCCATACCCAAAACCTGAATAAAACTATGGGCAAACAGGCTATTATCACTTCTCTGTAAGAGGCTAAAAATGGCCTGAATAATATTAGAATTTAACTCTTATCGGGCCGTAATGTTTCAAAATATTATACAAATTGTTTTATTTGCTTAAACTCAAATTAATTTTCCCGGTTCTGTGTTATCGGGCTGATTTCATTTTATTAAAGTGCTGGAATTACTGTAAGAATTTGTTGCATATAGGGTAATTTATACCTCTAGTTTGCATGAGCTACCAACAGGTTTAAAATCAAGCCGCAAAGCAGCCATACAGTTCCCGCAGTAGTTTTGCTTTATCGCCATCGTGGCTACAATCTTCAACTCTTCGGTATGTTAGTTAGCAACAATGTAGAAAGTTATGGCTGTTTGTAATACCTTCCGCAACTTCCGGCAAAGCATTCAAAAGAAAAATAACCTGGCAGAGATAACGTATCTTCCAACTTATTTTTTGTACTTATACCTTGCCAATCTGCGTAAAAAACGTGCAGGCACATTTAAACTTACCGCCATGAAACTAAGAGTTATCCTTTTGCTGGCCTTTTTTGCAGTAACAGCACCTGCATCCTTTGCCCAGGTAAAACAGAAATCTGCCAAAACAGAACAAACCAGACAGCACCGCATTATATATGATGTAAATGCTGCAGACACGGCACAACACGCCGGTTTAATACGCCAGCTGAATAACCTGAAACGCGCCTGGCCCGATGCCCGGGTAGAAGTGGTTGTGTATGGCAAAGCACTGAATTTACTTGTTACAGAAAACACTACAAAGGCAACAGCTATAAAAGAACTTCAGGCGAAGGGAGTAGTTTTTGCAGCATGCGAGAATACTATGCGTGCTCGTAAAATAACCAAAGCACAATTGCTGCCAGCTGTTATAACAGTACCAATGGCAGTCGGTGAAATAGTGATAAAACAGGAAGAAGGCTGGAGCTATATTAAACTCTGAGCCGGCTATAGTTGTTAACCTCCTGCATGGAAAAATACCGGAACATATTTACCTCTTCTTTTACCGACTACGGCAATTACCTGTGGCACGAAATGCTGCACCCAGGCTGGGGAAACTATTTTTACTGGTTGCTGGGTATTTCGCTGGTCTTCTGGCTGCTGGAGGTTATCGTTCCGTGGCGGCAGCACCAGGCCAAGATCCGGCAGGATTTCTGGCTCGATGGTTTTTACATGTTCTTCAATTTTTTCCTGTTTTCGCTGGTAGGTTTTAATGCTATCTCTACTATTGGTGTGCAGGCTTTCAATGACTTTTTGGGATTTTTTGGCATTAGTAACCTGGTGGCATTTGAAGTGCAGTCGTGGCCGGTCTGGGCACAGTTGCTTACCTTATTTATAGTTCGCGATTTTATACAATGGAATGTGCACCGCCTGCTGCACCACTCCGATTTTTTGTGGCGGTTCCATAAAGTACACCATTCCGTCCAGCAGATGGGTTTTGCCGCGCATCTGCGTTTCCATTGGGGCGAAACTATAGTTTACCGTACCCTGGAGTATATTCCACTGGCCATGATCGGATTCGGCATCCAGGACTTTTTTCTGGTGCACATCTTTGCGACGGCTATCGGGCATTTTAACCACTCTAATATCCGTGTGCCGCTGGGCCCGTTGCGTTACCTGTTCAATAACCCGCAGATGCATATCTGGCACCACGCCAAGCACATGCCGCACCGCTACGGGGCTAATTATGGCATCAGCTTAAGCGTCTGGGATTATCTTTTCAAAACATATTATATGCCCGAAGATGGACGGGATATAGAGCTCGGTTTTGAGGAAGTGGAGAAGTATCCCAGGTCATTTGCTGCTCAGCAATTATATCCTTTTACAGAAGGAAACACCAAAGCAGAAGCAAACCCTGTTAAAGCAACAAAGGAACTCGAAAACGCCTGAAAATTTCAGTCTACTGGCATCAGGTCAATCATTAAAAGTCACGTAACATCTTCCTGGGCAAACCAGCTTCTTACTTTGCTTTCAGCAAGCAAACCGGGTGTATAGGCATTTGGTTAAAATCTATAGTTCATCACAAAAGTATAGTGCGACATGTCTACTTTGTTCACGATAAAGTTTGGGGTGTCATATGTGTTACCGCGCTCACCTTTGTAGATGTAAAGTGCCTGCAGATCCAGTCCATCCAGCATTCCGGCAAAACTATAGTTGGTCATTAGTTGCAACTGCGAGTAAGATGGCATGGCATACTTGTTTTGGGCCACATTCTTCACGTCTGGCAGCTCGGCCAACCCGTAGCCAACTCTTGCTTTCCACTGCTTGTTCAGGTTGATATCGGTGATGAGCGCGACCATGCGCGTATCCGCTGTGCCCTCCAGGCGCTCACGCGGCATGAACGTATAAAAGGTCTCGATGCCCCACTCCCTCGGAAAAAGCCAGCGGTCACCGTCTCCAATGCGGGTATAGTTGAGGCTAGTGGTAAAAAGTGACGTTTTATAGCCCAACCGGCCACTGTACAGCCAGATTTCAGCACCCGGGGCCATGTAGGCTTTCAGTGGATCTTTGTTCCCGCCATCGCCGTGAACTGCCTGGTAACCGGCCTGTAAGCCCAGCACAATGGCGTTTTCATCATTTTGGCTTAGTGGCAGGCTCACATCGCTCTGGGCAAAGGTGAAGTTGAACAAGTTCTCGGCAAAGTAATGCCACAGGCTGGTTTTAAAGACTTTGGAAGGCTCGTAAGCTACATTACCCACAGCCATGCCGGCGCTTTTGATATTACCGACAAATTGTGAGGGCCCGCCATAAGCACTGCGTCCAGCCGGCAAAGAGCCTATACTTTCCTCAACGCTAAACCAGTCTTGCGTAGAGCGCGGCCCAATGCCATAGACCCAACCACCCTGAAAACGCACCTTCTCCAATTCATTTATCTCAAGCCAAAGCGCGCTTACCAACGTGGGGCGCATACGTCCGTCCTGGGGGTTCAGGAAAGGAGAGTTTACTTTCTGACGACCCAGCGTTACCTTCGATTTGCGATAGTTGTAGCGCAGAAACAGGCTTTCCATACGACCCAAGTCTTGCTTATCGTTTGGGTCCAGCAGATCAAAAAGACCGATCTCGTAACGGCTGTTTAGTTTGGTCGCCGGGTCCGTACCCAAGTTACTTGACCACACATTAGAAACAAAAAAGCCACCCACTCCCACCTGGAAACCATAAAGCTGCGGCGACTCATAGTACAGGCCTGCCCCCAGCGCCAGAGCGTGGTAATCTGGATAATCATCGGTGTTATCGGTATACATAAAGAAGCTACGCGCATGCCCCGTAAACTTCCCGCTTTTCAGAAACGACTTTATAGTTTTGTGCTGTGCTGCATTAACCGCGACTTGCTGCTGACCTGCCTTTATCGTATCCTGTTGCAGTATAGTAGTTGCTTGATCTATAGTATCAGGTGAACCAGGCTGCTGCGCTTTTACTATACCAGCCTTCGCCAGCAGGATAACCGCTACTATAGCCAGCGCTATAGTATAATTTCTCATCTTCGGTCCGCCTATCGGTATCATTTCTGTTCAGTTTTTTGGGAAGCTTTATTGATGCAAGTTCCTAATCTAAAATCACCTGTTTAGTGATACAAGTCACACAAGTCAGTCGTCAGATAAAACAGTGTTTACATTACACTTAATTGTAGGCAAACAGCTAAAAAAACACTCCTTAAACCAGAACGATGTTCTTACAAAAAAGGCTTTCGTAGCTATACACCCATTCCAGAAAATAACAGTATAATAATTCAGTTCCAGCTGATAAAGTTACCCCGCCCTCCCAAGTGTGACAAATGTTACATAAAGTCGAACGCAGACTTGATAACTTGTCTTTTATTAAACTATAGATCACCTAAACCAAACAGATATGAAACCGAATGAGGATAAGGAAAAAGAAGATTTTCTTGGAAGTACGACAACATTGAAAATTGTTAGCTCTGTAGCAGGTTTATTACTACTTGGCCTGATAGTGTATATGGTTGTAAAGCCAGAGTTGTTTTTCAGACCTGAAGTTAGTGAAACAGTACAGGAGCAACCTGCTACACCAAAAACGACACCTGCTCCTATGGCAAAAACCGAAGCCTCTGCCGATGATCTGTGGCATCCGGCTGACCTGAATGCCTTACCAGAAGGTGCCCAAAAAGAGCAACTGGCTTATGGACGCGAGCTCATAGCCCATACGGCCAAATACCTGGGCCCACAGGGAAGCGTGCTGCAGATTACCAATGGTATGAACTGCCAGAACTGCCACCTGGATGCCGGTACCAAACCGTTTGGAAATAATTACTCGTTGGTAGCGTCCACCTACCCAAAATTCAGGGCCAGATCGGGCCGGGAGGAAGATATTTTTAAGCGCGTGAACGACTGCATGGAGCGCAGTTTGAACGGCAAACCACTTACCAAAGACTCAAAGGAAATGCAGGCTATGATGGCCTATATAAACTGGGTTGGCAAAGATGTACAGAAAGGGGAAAAACCGAAAGGTGCAGGTCTGCTGGATATTGAGCTACTGGACCGTGCTGCCAGCCCCGAAAAAGGCAAAGTAGTGTATGCGCAGAAATGCCAGGTGTGCCATGGCAAAGAGGGAGAAGGCATAAAAGCAGAAGGAAGCGCCGAATACCAGTTCCCGCCACTGTGGGGTAAAAACAGCTATAACGACGGTGCCGGCCTTTACCGCATATCCAACTTTGCCAAGTATGCAAAAGCCAACATGCCGCTCGGCGCTACCCATATAAACCCGCAGTTAACCGATGAAGAGGCCTGGGATGTGGCAGCTTTTGTAAACTCACAGCCTCGCCCCAAAAAGGACCTGAGCAAAGACTGGCCGGATATTTCTGGAAAACCTTTCGACCACCCATTTGGCCCTTATGCAGACACTTTTGATGAAAAACAGCACAAGTATGGCCCGTTCAAACAAATTATAGCAGCAAAGGAAAAAGCAAAGTAATCCAATCTTACACCTTTCAAATTAATTGAGTTCGGGATAAAGAGAAATTAGAAAAGCCTTTTGTTAGTAGTGATACTTTGCCTGTATCTCGACTTACAGAAGGCTATACAATTCTATTCCGTACTTCAAAATTGCTATAGTTTAAACATTGTCATAAAGCCTGGAACCAGCTGCACATTTCAGACTCCAACCTTTACCTCCATACCTGACAACACCACATACCGCTGGACGTATGAAAAAACATTACTAATAAAAAGGAGATTTTACCAGGTTGTGTTAAAGAGCACTTACTATCCAACTGGGAGTTTTACTATATTTAGTAATTTCATAAACGGATTGCAGCTGTTAAACCGGAAAACTCTTTACTTCCTAAACCTACGACATTGCAGACAAAATTCTACAAGCCGCATGTACTGCTACAGGAGTTCATCAACTGTATCATGGTTATACATGCAGAAATAGAAGCAAACTCACCTGCTGTCATATGCCCCTATCCTCCTGCTCCTCAAAACTCACTTTTCTTTTACATTAACGATTGTATCAGCGTGCAGAAACATGGCGATACGGAATTTACCATGCAGCCAAGAAGCGTAGTGGTAGGGCCCATGGTTACACGTGTTTTGCTTGATATTAATAAAAGTCATAAAGCTGTGCGTGTCGGATTTCATCCGGGTGGTTTACATCGTTTCCTGGGTATTTCGATGGCTGAAATGATAGATGACCATTACGATGCCACAACAGTTTTCGGAAATGAAATAGCGGAGGTAAACAACAGATTGCAGGAAGCGCAGAGTTTTGACCAGATTAAGGATGTAGTAGAACAGTTCCTGCTCCAGAAGGTGTCTGCCCTAAAACCCGCTTTGCCATTTGATAAAGCTATGCTGGAACTAATGCGCGTAAACGGCAATATTCCTATTGAACAGATAGCTTCCCTTGCCTGCCTGAGCCTGCGCCAGTTCGAGCGGGTCAGCAAAGAACGCATCGGGATTCCTCCTAAATTTTTTGCCCGGCTCATTCGTTTCTCCAAAGCCTACCGGATGCGTGAGAACTTTCCCGAACTAAGCTGGACACACATTGCCTACGAGTGCGGGTATTTCGACCAGATGCATTTTATCCGTGACTTTAAACAATTTGCCGGTGTAGCACCCGGTATAATAGAGAAAGAACTGAAGCAAACACCGGTGCGTTTGCAGGCTGAACTACGTCTATAGTTGTCGTTTTTATACTATTCTCTGCCGGTTTATAAGTCGAAATTTGATCAAACTAAAGATCAGATTTATGAAACCGTACATTTTACTTTACATGGTAGCAGCCTTGCTACTGGCCAAGCCAATAAAGGCACAGCAATACAGCCAACTCCACGCTTTAGATAACCACAAAGCACAAGTATACTATAGTACTGGTCATGCGGATCGGGCAAAAACTATAGCCAACCGGGTGGATAAAGCTATGACCTATTACCAGCAATTACTTGGCTTTAAACCTGCCGTAACTCTGCTTATACTTAGCCCCGATGACTGGACAAAGTATACGAGCGTGCCTGTAGTATATGGTATGCCCCACTATGCAAATACCAATACACTGGTGATGGCTGCCGAAGACAATGCCTTTTGGAAGAGTTTTACTCCTCCGCTTGATCAGCTTCCGCAACAGTTAAGCCAACAAATAAAGGAGGTATATAAAGATGAAAACGGAAACCTGAGTATGCAGCCCTTCTTTGACCTGCTGGCCCTGCACGAACTTGGCCATGCCTTCCATTTCCAGGCGGGGCTAAACATGCAGCGCAAATGGATGGGAGAACTTTTTGTTAATACCTTGCTGCATACTTATGTAGCAGAAAATGAACCCGAATCGCTACCTGCCTTAACGCTTTTCCCGGAGATGGTAGTTGGCAGTGGCGCAAAAGCATATACCTACACCAGCCTGCAGGATATAGACCAGCTATATGATGAAATAGGTCAGGAACATCCTAAAAACTATGGTTGGTACCAATGCAGGTGGCACATGGCAGCCAGACAAATTTATGATACCGGAGGCAGGTTGGTAAGCAGGAAACTATGGAATGCCCTCAAAAGCGAAAAACAGAAATTAAGCGATCAGCAATTAGTATCTGTCTTGGAGAAAAAGGCTCATAAAAGTTATGCTGATATGGTGAGGAACTGGGACAGAGATACAAAGTTGTAAAAACTATAATTTCATAGTTACCTATAGTTATACCAGTTCTTAAAAAGCCACTTCATTGATCTGGAGCGGCTTTTTGATTTAAAAACTCACCCCATTCCAACTCAAATCAAAGCTTTTATAGAAAGAATTTCATGCTGGTAAGTAACACTACACATAGGGCAAAAGTTGAGCGATCAACTATAACAGGCATCTTTTGTACAAGCAGTAAACAAACAAATAATGTCCTATGGTAAATGGGTTTCAGAAAATAAATACCTTTTTTAAATTAAAGCGCACTCTGCAATTAAACAATTTTGCAGGAAGCTTGTCATACCAACATCAGAGGTAGCCCCACAACTATGAGATCTATATTTTTACTTGCTTTACTACTGCCGTTCTTTGCCAGTGCGCAAACAGGTATTGTTACCGGGACAGTACGCGACCGTAATACACAGGAACCCCTGATCGGTGTAACGGTTCAAGTGATCGGAAGCCAATTGGGCACTATAACCAATGCAGAAGGCGCTTTCAGGATAGAAAGCATACCGGTGGGCAGTTACACCATACAGAGCTCTTATTTGGGTTACCAGCCTGTTTCAAGGTTTAATGTAAATGTAACGACTGGCAATGTTCAGATACTGAATTTTGAAATGGTGCCTGCCACAAGCCAGTTGCAACAGATAGAAGTAGTAGCCAACCGTAGGCAAAGTGCAGTTGTGGCTGATCTTATCACGCCGTTGTCGGTGCAGAGCCTTACCACAGAAGAGATCCGCAGCAACCCGGGCGGTAATTTCGATATTTCGAAGGTAGTGCAGGTGTTGCCGGGTGTAGCCACCAACGGAACCAGCGGAGGCCGCAACGACCTGATCATACGTGGTGGCGCACCAAACGAAAACGTGTACTACCTCGATGGCATTGAGATACCGCTTATAAACCATTTTACCACTCAAGGCAGCGCCGGTGGAGCTACCGGCATTCTCAATGTCTCGTTTATAGAAGACCTGAAAGTAAGTTCGTCGGCTTTTGATGCCCGTTACGATAATGCATTGGCATCTGTGTTCGAGTTTAACCAGCGTTACGGCAACCTCGAGCGTTTTTCAGGTAATGTGCGTCTGAGCGGCTCAGAGTTTGCCACTACCCTGGAGGGGCCTGTAGGTGCAAAAACAACTTACCTGGTATCTGCACGAAGGTCCTATCTACAGTTCCTGTTCAAGTTACTCGACCTGCCCATCCGCCCCAGTTACTGGGATTTCCAGTATAAAGTAGACCATAAGCTGAATGATAAAACAACCGTTTCTTTTATTGGTGTTGGGGCTATTGATGACTTTTCGTTTGGTGTGCCCCGCGAAAGTACTCCGGAGAATGAATATATCCTGCGCTCGGTGCCCTACATTAAACAGTGGAATTATACGACCGGTGTAGCAGTAAAAAGACTTGTGGATGACGGCTACATAAACCTGGCCCTGAGCCGTAACGCTTTTGATAATGGGCTCACTAAATACGAGGCCGCTGAAGAAGGAGAAAACCAGCAGATGACGCTAAACACCAGCTCCCGCGAAACAGAGAACAAGCTGCGCCTGGACATCAATAAATATAAAAATGGCTGGAGGTATAGTTATGGTGTAGCGGGACAGTATGTGCAGTTTACAAATGATATTTACAGCGTGATCCGGAAAGAGCTGCGCGATGATCAAAATAATCTGGTGCAGCCAGGCGTGACCCTGGACTATAACGCTGACCTGGACTTCTTCCGGTATGGGGCTTTCGGGCAGGTTTCCAGGTCCGTACTGGACAATAAGCTGGGTTTGTCGTTGGGTATCCGTACAGATATGAACTCATTTACAAAAGAAGGCAATAACCCATTGAAAACCCTATCACCGCGAGTGTCCTTGTCGTACCTGTTTAGTAGCAGATGGACTATCAACGCTTCATCGGGTATCTACTATAAACTTCCTTCCTATACCGTGCTGGGTTACCAGGACGACAATACTTACCTGAACCAGCAAGCCGATTACATTAAATCTGTACATTATGTAATGGGTACAGAGTTTTTGCCACGCCAGGATCTTCGCTTTACACTGGAGGGTTTTTACAAAGACTATAGCAACTATCCGGTTTCTATCAGAGATGGCATTTCGCTGGCGAACCAGGGCGGTGAATTTGGCGCTATCGGAAATGAGGCTGTAACATCAGGCGGTAAAGGCAGAGCGTACGGGGCCGAGTTTTACCTGCAGAAAAAACTGACTGGTACTGTGTTTTCAGTTCTGTCTTATACCTATGTGGTAAGCGAATTTACAGGAACAGATGGCCGTTACATTGCAAGTGCCTGGGATTATCGCCACCTGTTATCGGGCTTGCTCGGCAAGAAGCTGCCGCGAAACTGGGAATTCGGGGCTAAGTACAGGTATGCCGGTGGTGCGCCAGCCACCCCATTCGACCTGGAGGCATCACAGCTAAACTATGCTTCGTTGGGTGTAGGCGTGCTAGACTACACCAGGTTAAACTCCGAGCGACTAGACGCATTCAGCCAGCTTGATGTACGTATTGATAAGAAGTGGAATTTGAACCGTATCACGCTCGACCTCTTCCTGGATATTGCCAATGTGCTGGGCAGCAACACGCCGGGTTACGACCGGTATACCTTCCAGCGGAACGAAGATAACACTAGCTTCGCCACTACAGATGGTGAGCCGCTTCGCACTGACGGAAGCAATGCCATCCCTGTCATCCTCAAAAACAACGACGGAAACCTTGTACCAACACTTGGCTTTATAGTTGAATTCTAAAGGATATGACAAATCTATAGTTTAACCCTTAAGATGTGTCCGGAAAGCCTGGATGGTAGTGGAAGTGCGCCTTTTATCCAGTGCAATTCTGCAAAATTTTTCCCGCGCTTTAAATGTTTAAAATCAAAAAGAGTTATCGTTCAGATTAATAGTAATTATGTAGAAAAATGGTTATAACTTTGAAGGAATCGCACATTACTTTTATCTAATGACAATTATTGCCCATACCCCTTCTACCCGTTACCGCTTGGTAGAATACAACCAAGCCAGCCCTGAAGTAAAGGCTATTTATGATGAAACCATGCAATCTTTGCAATTACCTTTTGTACTTAACTGGTTTAAATGCCAGGGAAGTAACGCTACTCTATTGCGAGGTAACTGGGAGAAACTAAAGTCGACTTTACTGGAAGGTCAGGTGCCCAACGTATTAAAGCAGTTGATCATTTATAATGCTTCTAAAGCACGTGGATGTGAATATTGCGCTGCTGCCCACGGTATTTTTGCTGATAGCATGAGTCAGTTGATCAGTACCAAAGAAGATTACCGTGCCACAGAAGATTTAGAGTCCCCGGTTCTGCCTACCAGCTATAAAGTGGCCATTCGTGTTGCCACAAAAGCAGCGCTTTATACCGATACTATAACCGACACTGACTTTGCAGAACTGATGCAGGAAGGCTTCACACAAGATGAAGTTCAGGAGTTGATGGCACAGGCAGACCTTGTAAATATGCTGAATACAATTGCTACCATTTCAGGTATAAAGTTAGATAACGAACTGCTGGAGCCCACCCTGTAACAACCTGTGGAAAATCTGATAAGGCAACAACCTTCCGGTACAGACAGTCAGGTTTACCGCATTACCTACGAGGCTTTTTCGAAGTTCTCTAATACTTTAATGCGGTGCCGAACTATAGATGAGATCGCATATACCTTGCGGATTCATCTAAAGTACCTGTTCAACTTTCATGTATTCAGAGTAAATTTCAGTTGGGAAGAATATAGTATCCAGATCAATGTCAGTCCGACAAATGCCACGGTAAAAGAGCTGGACAGTTTACTTCCGCATGAAGTTATTCTGCACCAAGCCAAGCGCCCTATGCACTGGACTGATCCTGGTTCGCTTAGCTTACCGGATGAATTTTCGATGCCACCAGATGAAGAAGCAAAGTTGTGGGGCTGGCGTTTTGAGCGCTTAGATTGTCAGCTTGTGATTTCGTTGTTATCTGGCAAAAGCAAGTATTTTTCGGGTCGTGACGCTACTTTTATTAAACTGGTAGCCGAAAGCCTGGAGTCTAAACTGCTGGAACTTTGCCTGTTCAGGGTACTGGATAAGAAAAACCAGGTTATATCAAACATTAACCAGCAACAACAGGAAGTTATCAGGCAGCGCACCAGCGAAATTGCAGCTAAAAATGAAAAACTGGTAGAGATTTCTATCATGAACGCGCACCAGGTACGAGAGCCACTCAGTCGTATTTTAGGATTGATAAGTCTTGTAGATTTTTGCAAGACTCCTGAGCAAATGAAACTGCAGGTGCTCCCCCGGCTAAAGCAATCGGCAGCAGACCTGGACGAAACCCTGAAAGAAGTAATTACCAAAGCTACCGCTGAAGTAGCCAATTTAAAAGCATAACCCATCATGAAGAAAATACTGTTAGTGGATGATATGGAAATCACTAATTTCATCACCATTCAGTTTATCCAGCACATCAATCCACAATACAGTGTATATGATTTTACAGAACCGGAAAAGGCTATTACACAAGTAAACGACATCAACCCCGATGTGATATTCCTGGATCTGAATATGCCGGTAATGGACGGTTGGGAGTTTTTAGAACAAATGCAACAACAACAAATGCAGCACAAAGTCTATATCCTTACATCATCAACCAGCGATCTGGATCGGAAAAGAGCAGAAAATTTTAACAATGTAGCCGGCTATCTTGTAAAGCCACTTGAAACAACACTCTTAGATGATGTGCTCGCATCTTTATGATTCTAACGTTATAACAAAGGCTATACACGTATAATTTAGTACATAGTCAGTTTTAAGTTGAGTAAGACTTTCTGTATTTAGTGCGGTAAGTACATTTACAACTATAGACTTTTCAGTTTATCCTAAGGGGAACAGTTGTTTTATATAGGTCGTTAACTTATTAAGTCAGAGCAAACATCCTGACCTATAACTGGCTGACTGACTGCTTTTACATGAAGATCCTTAATTCCTCTTTAAAATATTTCATCGTCCAGAAACTGAATGTATCCAACAAGGTAGCTATCGGGTATATTCTTTCGGGGAGAGTATTGGTGAACGGACAAAAAGGGACTTTGAGCCAAGTCCTTTTACCGGAAGATGAGGTTCGGATGGATGAAGAGGTACTAAAAGAGGGCAGAAAGAATGTGTACCTGGCCTATCATAAACCTCGTGGCATAGAGTCTACTTTAAATGTTGCGATCGAGAACAATTTATTAGAGGCGCTGGACTTTCCTGAGAGTGTGTTTCCTGTGGGGCGACTGGATAAAGAATCGGAAGGCCTGATGCTTTTAACCAATGATGGAAGAACGCTTTTCAACATCATCCATGCAGAAAAACAACAGGAAAAGGAATACAGGGTAACAGTAGATAAACCGTTAACACAAGAGGCTATTGATCGGCTTGCTGCCGGTATTGTTATCATGGGTAAAAGAACGCGGCCCGCAAATGTCAGGCAGGTAGATGAGCAAACGTTTAACATCATTCTTACGCAGGGCCTTAACCGCCAGATCAGGAGGATGTGTTACAAGCTGGGCTACCAGGTACTAAAACTTGTTCGGGTCCGCATCATCTCTCTAGAGTTGGGTGAACTGGCTCCCGGCGAATGGCGCCATCTGCAGCAATCAGAATTAAGCAGTTTATTGCAGGAAGTATCTGCTTAAACAACCGGGCATATAGATACTAAGTTTTGCACTTCTCAATCACTATAGTTCTATTATCTGATAGAAAACCAATAAAGAAATTTTCACTTGCATCTGTGCCTCTAGAGGCTTTAAATTCAAAATCCAGCTTTACCCCATTTGTCACATTCTTTAATGGCAGGCTACCCATTTGTTCACTTCCGTTAAATGCGGTATCAGCCTGAATTTTAAAAAGCAGATCCTGATATTCCTTTTCCCCCAATTTAATCAGGGCGGCAGAACAATAATCACCTTGCATATCAGGATAGGAAGCGTCGCTTTCCACTACTTCCATATCCTTCAACTCTAATCCAGTAACTTCTATAAATTCTTTTTCATAAAAATCATCGGAAGGGTAGAACCCTTCATAAGTTTTATAGCTTATAAAGGAAAACAAAGTTAAAGCTATAAAGTAACCAAGCTTCTTGTTGCCCAATCTCATCGGTAGCCAGTAGCAAAAATAGCAAACTCCAAGTGTAATTATGAGCAGGAAAATAATCAGTAAAGCCATATTCAATTCTAACTTATAGCAAATTCAGTTTTATTCCACCGTTTATCACTCTACCATCTACAGGTGCATAAATCTCATTGAATTGCGGGTTCGTGATGCTGCCTGTGTAGATATCTCCGAACTTACTTTGTCTTGTGTCGAAGATGTTTTCGAAGTTCAGGAATAGGGAGAACCGGTTAAACATCTTTTCAATCATCACGCCATTTATCCAATAATCCTGGCCGCGGCTGCCATCTGTTAGTTGCTGCTTACTAAAATAGTAGGCTTCCAGGCCAATACGGAAATTATCTTCTTTTTCCAGCATCAGTACCGTGTTTACCCGGTGTTTTGGCGTAAGTGGCATATCGGTAACAGTGCCGTTGTAATGCTGCCTGGCGTCGGTGTAGGTATAGCCCAGAAACAGTTTTACCCATTCGTAACCAAACTTCATGTTCGTTTCTACTCCTTTAGTATCTATGTGTCCGTTTGCGTTTCGGAGCTCATACAGGTTATCGGGGCGCAGTGTCAGGATGAGCGGGTTATTGAGGTAGGTGTAAAAGAACATGTGGTTAATGCTGAAGGTAACATCCTCCCCGATCAGGGTGCTATAGTTTATGTCAGCGTTACCTCCAATGGATGTTTCTGCTTCTGTCTGGCTGATATTGAGCGGCAGGATATTCCGGAAAGTAAGGTTCTCAGCTTCCTGGGTAAAAATAGTTGGTGTTTTATAGCCCATTCCCCCACCGATACGTGATGTAAGTCTGTCGCTTACTTTAAATAAAGCAGATACACGAGGCAGTACAAAAACACCCTTCGACTTGTTTGCCGGTTCTGGAGTTACATAGTCTGTTCGAAGCCCTGATTCCAGTACAAACCAATCTACCGGGGTAAATGTGTTCTGCACGAAAGCACCAACTATAGTATTGTCATAATCTCTTTTGCCTACCGCATCAGCCTGCTGCTCCGAAAACTTATCTGTCCATAGGTTTGCCCCTAACACCCAGTCCAGTTTTCCGCTATTTAAACTATAGGCTGCTTCGCTGAAACTGGCAGTTTGCTTGCCCCTGAAGTTATAGTCAGGCACTGCAATGTCCCGGTTAAAAAAGCTAACACTATTCTTTACAGAAAAAACAGCCCGTTCTGAGAGTTTATGTTCGAGGTTAAATTGGGTAGAGAGTCTTTCAGTGTTGTTCTGCTCAAAATAGTAGTCACCTCTTTCACCATTTATGTAGCGCATGTCGCCACCCAAACGGTCTTCTTCGGATGCGTTTATACCGAACGATACCTGTGTGTTCTGACCAGGATAAAAGTATAAGGTCGGATTTACGCTGTAACGCTCAAAGTCCGGAATGGCAGATAACCCTATATCAGCCGGGTCATAGGCCTGGTTGGCATTGCGTGACGCAAACACGGTAACACCAAACTTGCCGAACTTCTTACCATAAAACGCACTCAGGTCGAGTCCTTTAGCGCTGGTAATATTCGCCATAAAGCTCAGTTCACCCTCCTCTGTCGGTTTTTTTGTGATCAGGTTTACGAGTCCGGCAATAGCACCACCACCGTATAGTGTAGACGAACTGCCTTTTATCACTTCTACCTGGTACAGATTAAGCGGCGGTATCTGCATAATGCTCAGCCCACTCGAGAACCCTGAATAAAGCGGAAATCCATCCTGTAAGATCTGGGTATAACGTCCATCCAAACCTTGAATTCGGATATTGGCATTAGCACTGGTAGCAGATGTTTGCTGGGTTTGAATACCGGTACTTTCGCTTAGCAGCATACGTATATCACCGGGTTTCATGTTGGCTTTCTCACCAAGTTCTTCCAGTGTGATGGCTTCTACCCTTGTAGGAATGTCTTCTATAGTTCGGCTGCTCCGGGTGGTAGTAACTACAACTTCTTCCAGTTCTTCTCCGCCCGGCATTAAAAATATTACTTTCGGACCTGCCTGCACTATAGGAAAAGTAACAGTATCTGATCTTTCCTCATACCCAACATAGCTATACCTGATGACCTGTTTGCCGGCAGGCACATTTGTAAGTTCAAGTTCGCCGTTGGCATTCGTACTCGCGCCAATGCTGGTTCCTTGTATGGCAGCAGTCGCCCCAATCAGTGGTTGTTGTGTTTCACTATCCTTGATGACCACCTGAAAAGTATGCTGACTATAGGCTACAATGTTACATACTAAAACAAGCAACAGGGTCATGTATTTTTTCATGCTGGATGGGAATTTAAGTTCATGTTAAAACTGCAAATGCAGCAATAAAACTATAGTTACCAATGCTTTTGATCTGGGCTGGATTGCAGTTTGTAAGCGTAGTTGCTTCGCCCAGGTGTAAACTATAGTAATCCGTATTGGCTCACAAAGGTAGGCGGTTTTGATGTGAATTGTAAGGTCAGAACAGAACTGCAACATAAACACCAACAAAAAGAGCTGACCGGTACCTAAACAAGTCAGCTCTTTCTATTCCTAAATCAATAGTTTACCTGATCTTCACGACACGCATATAATCAAGCATTGCCTGGTTCACATCGCCGTTCATGTTCTCGTTGTGCGGCTCAAAGGTCAGGCTTATAGTTTGCTTTCCTTTTTTAAGTGGTACTTCCACGGAGTTGGTAAAGCCCCAGTTATTCCACTCGTCGGTGCCGCGCTGCGGTAGCACAACGGTACCGGCAAATGTACCGTTTTGCTTCAGCGTTCTGATGGCTGCTTTATTGCTGGTGTTGATCGGGCCGTTACCATTCGAATAGCGGAAATCGACAGCATAAACGCCATCTTCCGGAACAGTTATAGTTACTTTTACTTCTTTGTTCTTCTGCTTGCTGATCTCTACAAAACCGGATCCTGAAAAATCGCGGTAAGGCTGGGTTGCTTTTGGTGCAGACTTTTCCAGTTCATAAACCAGTTTGTATTTATCGGCAACTATAGCCAGCGGCTCGCTCCCAAACGAAGTAACACCATTTTTGTCCTCAGCCAGCACCATGTATTCTGCATAGGTACCAGGGTTCACATTCAGGGTAGTGCTAATAGTTCTTTCCAGCAACTTCCCGTTTTTCATAACCTGGTAGGCAACAGCGCCATCTACAGCTGGCCAGCTAAGCTTTCCTGAACTATAAGTTACATTCGGAGTATCTGGTGATGTATAACCTTCTGTGTGATTCAACTCCCCTCCAACTTCGTTGTTTGCCAGCTCTATTTTTATAGTATGCTTTCCGGTTAAGTTGCCAGGTATCACTGGTTTATCCATGGGTTTGCTATCCATCGTTATCGATTTTATCTGGTTGCCATGGCCGCTTACTTCCAGATCCAGCACGGCCTTTCGGTAGCTATAGTTGGTCAGTTTGTGTGTGCCGGCAAAGGCTTTCGGTACAAAAGGTTTCAGTTCAATCTCGTTGGCTTTAAAATCCATCCCGAAGTACACTTTATACACCATGCTCAGGCTGCCGGCCAGACTCCACAACATGTTACTAGAGTTAACCTGAGTACCTGCGTAATCGCCGGAGGTTGATACAAAGTTTTCCTTATTGGTCAGGAACAGGGCAGCGGGGCGGTAAATGGCGCTGATGCTTTCGGTCAGGGCTTTTTCATTGCCGGCATCGGCGGCGGCTAAGCTCCAGTACGACTGCACAAACGGCCAGGTAGCATTGTTATGATACGGCGGGATGCCCGGAATCTGTGGGTAAATGTTCGGGATACCAAAGTCCGTAACTGGTGTGCTGGCAACTATAGTTTTGCTGCGCGCATCATCGGCAATATCAAAAATTACGGTTAAGGCTTCCCCTAAAGCCTCAGCTCTCGGCGATAGGATTTTATAGTTACGGCCATACAGGTACTGCGCATAGTACCCTTTATCTTCCTGCCACAGCTGTTTGTTTATTCCCTCCTTTATGCCTTCCGCAACTTTTCTGAACAGTGCAGCAGACTCCTTATCATTCAGCAGATCGGCCATCTGGGCGGCTACTATGTTTGCCTGGTAATGTGCCGCGTTGGTACCCAGGTTCTCGGATTCAAAAATATCGGCAGGCTGCATCCAGCGTGGGTAGGTTTGCTCTCGCCAGTCCAGGAACGACGACTCACCACGCATCATACCAGTTTCCAGGTTCAGCGCATTTTTCTGGTCATCAAGCAAAGACTTTTTAACGATCGCATAGGTCTCACGCAACCACTTTTCATCGCCGGTAGTTTTATAAACTTCCCAGGCTGCCACTGCCCATATCACCCGATCCGTAGAGACGGGGTATGCGCCGCCGGTACCTGTATCCTGCACAATGCGGCCATCTTTCACTTTGCGCATCAAACTATACATCGATACTTTGGGCTGTACCTGCGCCATCGACAAAATGATACTATAGCTGATATCGCGGGTCCAGACGCCAGCCCATTCTTTTCCTGTTCTTAAGGTACTATCCGGCTCCACGGCATTTATCATCTCTTCCAACGCCAGGTTGTATAACGCATTCGCTACCGGGTAATCAGACAGGTACTGTGGGAAAGCGCTTGTATTATGCGACATGGTCCATTGCTGGGCAGTCATTTTCTCGTCGCGGTTCTCGTTCATCAGCAACGATATCTCGTAAATTCCGTCGCTGTCCGGGTCAGTCAGTTCCGCTTCTTTTTTGCCACCCAGGTTATCGAAATCCCAGCTCAGCGGGTCGGTGCCGCCGGCAATGTAAACGCCTTTAAAATCTTCTTTATAGATCTTGTCACCGGTTGGCGTTGTGTAGAAACCCTGTTTTTTAAAAGCATCCAGCACCGGGCTCATGTTAAGGCGCACCGTCATTTTACTGTTCGGAGCCAGGTACACATCTTTCGGCACTTCGGCATCATCTTTCATTTGCTTACCAAACGTGATAACCGGCGTAACACAGGCGCCATCAGCAGGAATGCAGTTAAAGAAGTGATCGGTACCGGGTACCATTTCGTTGTCGCGGCCATTTATGGCAAACTTAAACGTAACACCCGGGCTCATGAACAAATTAACAGGGCTCTTATAGTTAGATGTTATTTCGGTAGGCGAAAGTATACGCGCCACATGTTCGCCCTGCACCACGCTGTCCGGGTAAATAGCATAAGCGTCTGATTTGTAAATGGGGTTGGCAGCTGTAACTTCGGAAGTTATAGTTGTTTCAGAGCTTGGTTTCTGCGACTGGCAGGCGCCCATCACGAGCAAAGAAAACAGCAGACTTGACCTGAGCGAGATGTATTTCATGAGGTTGAGGTTAGGTTTTGGAAAGAGCTTCGAGAGCCTTCAACTATAGTTGTAAAGCCTAAATTTACTATAATTTTGATGATGCCCCAGCACAATTCCGGCTTAAAATGATAGGTTGATGCGGTATAAAAAGAGCTGACTACTTTACGCAGCCAGCCCAATGTTTATTTTACGATACTATAGTTTACGATTTTCTTATCGAGAATTTATAGATGGTAGTTTCCTGATATTTCTCACCTGGTTTTATGACTGTATTCGGAAACTCCGGCTTGTTAGGAGAATCCGGGTAATGTTGCGCTTCGAGGCACAAGCCGGCGTAGCTTTCATATTGCGTGTTGTTCTTTCCGGTTAGGCTCCCATCCAGGTGGTAAGCAGTGTATAGTTGTATGCCCGGTTGCGTGGTATGCACTTCCATTACACGGCCTGTAGTTGGTTCATAAACCGTAGCTGCATGGGTTAATTTTTCGCCTCCGTTATTGATGACGTAGTTCAGGTCGTAACCGTAGCCCTGCAGGTTATTGATGCGGCTGCCAACTACCTGCGGCGTAGTAAAATCATAAGGCGTAGCTTTTACAGGCTTCAGCTCTCCTGTCGGAATCAGTGTTTCGTCGGATGCGGTATAGGTATCGGCATTTATAGTTACTTCATTATTCAGAATATCCTTGTTTTTGCCGGCGCTCAGGTTAAAGTAACTATGGTTGGTCAGGTTTACCGGAGTAGCCTTGTCGGTAGTGGCTTCGTAGTCTATCTTCAGGCCGTTGTCATCGGTCAAGGTATAAGTTACTACTGCAGTCAGGTTACCCGGATAGCCTTCTTCCATATCCTTACTTACGTAGGTCAGTTTAAGGGCATTTTGTGCCGGCAATTCTTCTGCTTTCCAAACTACTCTATCGAAACCAATATTACCGCCGTGCAGGTGGTTCGGTCCATTGTTGGTGGCTAAGGTATACTCGTTCCCGTCAATAGTAAATTTACCTTTGGCAATGCGGTTGGCATAACGCCCAATAATCCCGCCAATGTGTGGGTCATTCGGTACGTAGCCATTCACATCGTCAAAGCCAAGCACTACATCGCCCATAGTTCCGTCTTTGCCCGGGGTAAGGATAGATGTAACGATAGCACCATAGTTGGTAACTTTCACCTGCATCCCATTTTTGTTTGTAAGGATATAAAGCTGTACTTCTTCGCCGTTCGGTGCTATACCAAAGGTCTGTTTTTTGATCTTTGCTTCGGCTGTTTCAGTTGCTGTCGTCCCGGTCTGCTCCATGCTGTTCTCTTTGTTATTACAACCGCTTAGTCCTGTCATCGAAACACTTCCAAAAAGTGCCAGCAGTAAAAGGGTGCATTTAATATTGTGTTTTTTCATAAGTGATCTTGAACCCGGTTAAATTGTGTATCCTGAGTTACTTATTAAGCACAAGCGAACTATAAGCTGGCAACACAACAGATTTATTAACCTTCTCTGCATTATTGAGCTGGAAAGTGGTTGTTTTATAGTTCTGCACCTCAGCTGGTAAATTTATAGTTACCGACGAACCTGATAAGTTATGCAATACCAAAACAGACTCACCCTCGTGCGCACGCACAAACGCACTGATCGCTTTATTCTCTAAGGTTACAGGTTCTATAGTTCCGTATGTAAGTGCAGCACTGTTGTTACGTAGTTTTATCAGCGATTTATAGTGATTTAGTATAGAGGCCTGGTCCTGCTCCTGAACAGCCACTGGCGCCACGGTTTGCTCTGTCGAATTTTTTGGTGTCATCCAGGTAGTGCGGCACTCATCGTTGGCTTTTACATCCCACAAAAATGGCTCGCGTATTTCTTCATCCGGCTTTTTGCCTTTCATGCCGATCTCCTCGCCATAGTAAATGTATGGTGAGCCCGGCAGCGTGAGCAGAAGTGCTGCAGCCAGTTTTGCTTTGTTCATGTCACCGCCTACTTCACTCATGATCCTGTTCTGGTCGTGGTTGCTCAGGATGGTCGCATCTATAAAGTCCGGGTTTTGCTTATTGTAGAGGTCAATTATCTCGGCATGCTTCACGGCCAATGTATCGCCATAGCCGTTTTTCAGGGCGCGTAATATAGCCCAGCTCATCTCGAAATTAAAAAGTGCCGGCAAGCCTTTGGTATAAGGTGCTACTGTTTCAGCCTCGGCCCATACTTCGCCTACCAGATATACATCCGGTTTTGCTTTCTGCATCTCAGCTTTAAATTCCTGCCAGAATCCGTGGTTGTCCTGCTCGCGCTCGTTCGGGAAAATGTGGCGAGCCGCATCCAATCTAAAGCCATCTACGCCTATCTCTTTCAGCCAGTAACGGCCTACTTTATATATTTCTTCGCGCAGCTTCGGGTTATCAAAATTCAGATCAGGCATACCTCCCCAGAAGTAACCAAAATATTTGTACTCGTCTCCTTTCACTTCGTGCCAGTGGCGGGTGTTGTAAGAGTCGGCCCCGGTGGTTTTGCCTTCGCCTGTGGTTCTGGGGTCACTTTTATGCGCCCACACATAGTAATCGCGGTACGGACTTTTCGGGTCTGCTGCTGCCTTAAACCACGGATGGTCGCTGCCCGAGTGGTTGATCACCAGGTCCATTACCACCTTAATTCCGCGCTTATGTGCTTCGGCTATAAACGCTTTAAAGTCTTCTATGGTGCCATAGTCCGGGTGAATGGCATAGTAATCGGTAACATCATATTTGTGATAAGACGGTGAAGGATTTATCGGCATTAACCACACTGCCTCTACACCCAGCTCATCTAGGTAATCCAGTTTCGAGGTCATCCCTTTTATATCCCCGATTCCATCATTATCAGAGTCGCAGAAAGACTGTACAAATATCTCATACGATACCCCTTTCGGCCATTCGCTTACTTTAGCCTGTGGTTGGGTAGTAACATTGGCCGGTGCACTACAGCCTGCAGTAAGCGCGAATGCAGCAAAAGGGATAAGTCGGAGTAAATTTCGTTTTTTCATGAGTTGCCGGTTAATGGTTATGCCTGTTTCAGGTGTTTTATACTTAGTAAGTTATTGTAAATCTGTCTTTATCGTTTTTCAGCAGGATGCTCTGCACGTTATATCCCTCGGCAGGGCCGGTTTCACGGTGTGGGTCGAAGCGGGAAACAGGTCCCAGGAACGAAACAAATTCCTGGCGCAAAGCCTGGCTTTTTCCGTTCACTTTTACTTTGCCTGTTCCGCCAAAACCATGCAGCATCACTTTCACATGCTTAAAGTTTGAGCTATAGTTGCCTTCCGCTTTCTCAAATGTAATGGTCTTTTTGCGGGCATCGTAGTTTATAGTTCGCTTATGGTATTCACCTTTCTGGTAATCATAAGTGGCGCCATCATCCTCATAGTATACAAACGAGTTATTCACGTCACCTTTGTAAATATGCACGGTCAGCGTATCCGTTGGTTTTTCGGAAGTACTTTGCACCAGCGACTGCATCGGGATTATGCTACTCTCCTTTACATAGATCGGTAATTTATCGAACGCTATCCCGATCACTTCTTCACGGTTACCTGCTTCCTTTTCGCCGGTATACAGGTTATACCAGTTGCCTTTCGGGAAGTATACCTTGCCATAATTCTTGCCACTCTCGAATGGCATGATCAGGAAGGCTTCTCCAAACTTATACTGGGTATCAAATTCGCCCTGGTACACTTTCGGATCGTGGGTATAGTCTATGGCGAGCGTTCGCATCAGCGGTTGCCCGTTCTGGGAGGCTTCGTAAAAGCTCGAGTAGATGTATGGCATCAGTTTATACCGCAGGCTGATATATTTCCGGGCAATTTCAGTTACTTCTTCGCCATAAGCCCACGGCTCCGATGCTTTTGAATTGACACCGGTATGGTTCCGGAAGTATGGCGTAAAGGCACCCATTTGTATCCAGCGGGCATACAAACCTGTTGAGGGGTTACCCGTAAAGCCACCGATATCCATCGCCGAGAAAGGTATACCACTCACACCCATGCTATTCAGCAATCTAATACCTAACAGCATGTGGCTGTCTTCTGAGCGGTTGTCGCCTGTCCAGATAGCGGAGTAGCGTTGTATGCCGGAGTAAGCAGCACGGGTTAGCAGAAACGGACGTTTGTTGGAAGTATGTTTGCGGGCACCTTCGTAGCTGGCGCGGGCCATTTGCAGACCATACACATTGCGGCCTTCTTTGTGGGTTGTCAGGTGGCCATCATAGTTAAACAGCACATTGTTTGGCATTTTCTGTCCCCAGGTAGCTATCTCGTTCATGTCGTTCCAGAAACCATCTACGCCGGTCGTTGCAAAAAATTTGATCTCATCCTTCCACCAGTCACGCCCTTTTTCGCTTGTAAAATCAGGAAAGTGAGTCCAGCCCGGCCATACCTGCGCGGTATAGTTGGTACCATCGGGGTATTTCAGGAAAATATCGGATTTCTTGCCACGCTCATAAGCACCATAGCCCTCTTCTACTTTAATACCCGGGTCCACAATTACTGTAGTTTTAAAGCCCATCTCTTCCAGTTTTTTGTTCATCTCCATCGGGTTCGGGAAACGGCGCGGGTTCCAGGTAAACAGCTTGTAGGCATCCATGTAATGTATATCCAGCGTTATGCCATCTGCCGGAATTTCTTTTTCGCGAAGGGTCTGGGCAATGCGGTATACTTCGGTATCGGGGTAGTATGAATAACGGTTCTGCTGATATCCTAAACTCCAAAGCGGAGGTATTTCCATGCGGCCGGTCAGATCTGAGTATGAGGTGATGATATCGGCCAGATTGGTGTGGTAAATAAAGTAATAATCCATTTCGCCACCCTGCGCCCCGAAAGAAGAAAAGCGGTTGTTGCTGGCCCCAAAATTAAAATCGCTCTGGTAGGTGTTATCGAAGAAGATGCCATAGTTAAGCTCGCTGTGAATGCCAATGTAAAACGGAATGGTGGCATAAAGCGGGTCCTGTCCGGTGCTGTAACCATAGGCATCGGTGTTCCAGTTAGTGTAGCCGCTACCTCTCCTGTCCAGGCCGCCGGTTTTCTCGCCGAGACCAATAAAGCGCTCACCTTCCTGCATGGTTTTATAGGTAGTAACCTCTTCCCCGATCCACGAAGTAGTCAGACCTTTTTCATCCTGGTTTATCACGTTCCCATTTTTAGTCAGGAAAGCTACCGCGAATGGATTTTTACTGATTCGTGTAACAAGTGAGTCGGTGGTTATAGTTATCTCGTTACTGTTCTGTGTTATGGCAGCCTTGGTCTGTTTGGGTTTGCCCACTACGGCATACGAGAAATCATCGCCCAGCTTTTGCTTATCTATCCGGACACGCACTATAGTTGGGCTATAAACACTGACTTCTATATGTGCTTGCTGGTCGGTGGTAAGTATAACCTGCTGCTCTTTTACAGTTACAGTACTTACCTTGCCTATTGGTTTCACCGGGTCAGTCTGTGCCTGTGTGGGCAAGTATAAACCAGAAACTATACTTAGTATCAGAAAGGATTGGTAGAATATCTTCATGCGTGCAGCTTTATACCTGAAACTATAGTTACTGCTCCTAAATTAAAAAAAGAAACCCGGCAATGTATAGTTGCCGGGTTTCTTTTTACTATGATTTCCTTTTCAGGATGAAGCTTAATTACTTTTTGGTAACAGAGTAAGTAACGCTTCCGTCTTCATTCTCATTGTCAAATACGATATCATACGTACCTGCCGTAGCGATCGGAATGTCTTTACCACCCTGGTTCAGGATATTGTTTGATGTGTCATCGTCACCATAGTTCAGAGCCCAGTCATCGTTATATCTGAATTTGATGTTACCGACAGTCAGGTCCATAGTTGCTTTCCACACACCTGCAGCATTATCATACTTCAGGTTAGTGTCAGCACCCCAGCCACCTGGCGTTGCATCACCAATAAGGCCCCATGAGTGTAACTTGTAAGACCATGTCATGGTGTTGGTATTTACAGTTATCTCGTAGGTATCAGCAGTTGGCACGCTCAGGTCACTGCCTTTTTCAGCAAGCGAACCTGCTGAAGCACCATTGCCATAGTCCATATCCCAATTTCTGTTAGGAGTAAACTTAAAGGTAAGACCAGATGCACCTACAAAGCTGATGATTCCTTTATAGATACCATTGTTCTCTACAGAAATAAGCGCCGGAGCTGTTTCAGGGCTCCAGCCCTGGTAGCCACCCGGTACATACAGGTAACCAGGCTCAATGTAAGTAGAATATGGTGTTACTGTAATCGTCTCTACATCAGAATAAGTAGCATTTACTTTATCAGAAACCGAAGCTTTGATTCTTACATCAATGTTATGGGCAACATCAGCCTCATACTTCAGTTTTGTAAGCAATGCGTTCAGCTCTTCTACAGTAAATGTTTTCTCGTTGCTGCCACCTACCAGAATGTTGTGCGCTGATGCAAAATCGTCGTCAGCAACATCAAACTGAATCGTGTACGTAACACCGGCGTTATAACCAAAGTCTGCTTTATCCCACGAGAATGTTACAGCCTCGTCAGCAGCAGTTTCTTCGGTTAGCACCACGGTGTTTGTAGTTAAAGCAAGCACAGGCTCCGAGCCCGCTCTAACTATAGCCATATCTTCATCTTTCTCGCAGCTCATTAGTGCCAGCGATGCGACGAAGAACATAAAATATTTATTTAGCCAGTTTTTCATAAACCAATTAATTAAAAATGTTTTTATATGAATGAGGCCGCAGAAAAGACCTGCAGCCTCATCATGTTACTATCGTGTATATCCTGTATTTTGCTCCAGCGTAGGGTTAGCAGTCAGGTCAGTATCCGGAATCGGGAACAGAATTCTGAACGACTCCACGCCTCTACCTTCCATTACGCCACCTTTCCAAGGCCATACATAATCATCAGAAGTAAATCTGCCAAAACGGATAAGGTCTGTTCTGCGGTGTGCTTCCCACTTCAGTTCACGGGCTCTTTCTTCCAGTATAAATGGCAACGTCATCTGGCTTTGCGAAATATTACCTGATGTACCGTTAAAGGCACGCTCACGCAGTTCATTCACATAGTCAACTGCTTGGGCCACGCTACCGCCTGAACCGCCACGCAATACAGCCTCAGCATACATTAAGTACACATCTGCCAAACGGAACATCGGGTAGTCAGTATCAGGGTGGTTACCTTCTCCGTCAGATCCTTTTACACCTTCAGATGTAATATTCTTGAACTTCTCGATAGCATAACCATCTTTAAAAGTAAACACATCGTTGATCTCTAGGTTCTGGCCATTTGTAAAGAAGTTGGCACGCTCATCGGTATTACCAGAAATATCCGGGAATAAGTTTACGATGTTTTTAGTAGTGCGAAGACCTGCCCAGCCACCATTGATACCATAATCAGCAGGAACCATGTTACCACCAACCGGTGCATGTACCAGGTAGGTCATACCGCCCCAGGTAGTAGTTCTCAAGCCATCAAACGTGATCGGGAAAATGATCTCATCAGATGTATGGTTATCAGCCAGGAACAGGTGATCGTACTCAGGCTCCAGTGTAAAGCCTGCATCAATCACTTTCTGAGCATACGTAATGGCTTCGGTATATTTCGCCTGACCTGTGTACACTTCAGCGTTCAGATATAATTTGGTCAGAAGCGTCCAGGCTGCTGCCTGGTCTGCACGGCCATACTCGTTCTGACGGGCTGCTACCAGTTCGTTCTCAATCGCAAGTAATTCAGACTCGATGTAACTAAACAGCTCGGCTCTGTTGGTTTGCTTTGGCAGGAAGAAACCTACTTTATCAGCTTCTGTTACGAAAGGTACATTACCATACAGGTCAAGAGCATGCCAGTAGCTAAGTGCTCTCAGGAAACGGGCCTCCGCACGGAACTCCTTCGCAGCATCCAGGTTTGCACCTGTAATACCACGCTCGCCAAGTTTGGCGTCAGTAGTTTCGCGTACAAATTCGTTTGTAAGCGCTACCTGGTAAAATATACGATCGTACAGGGCACGAAGAAACTCGTTGCTTGATGTCCAGTCCATTTCGTGCAGGTCGCGCAGGTTACCATCGTTCCAGGCAATTACTGCCTCATCGGTGGTAAGCTCCTGTGCCTGCCAGTACTGGCGTAGATAGTTCGATGCACCTTCATCACCACCAGTTATGTCAGGTCTGCCAGCCGGGCCCTGCTGCCCTGTAACCGCATAACCGGCATATAGTTTAGCAAGGATTGGCTTATAGTTATTAAAGTCCTGGTACACTTTAGAAGATACAACATCATACTTCGGTGTTATATCCAGGCTATGGTCGCAGGCTGCTGCCGTAAGTGTAATTACACCGGCAAGTGCCATATTTTTTATAAATCTAGTATTCATAGATTTCAGAAATTTAAAATTACAGGTTAACATTTAAGCCCACAGAGAAAACCCTTGGTCTTGGGTACAGCGAATAATCTATACCTGTGCCCAGTTCAGGATCGAGACCGTTATAGTCTGTGATCGTAAACACATTCTGCACGTTTGCTGTTGCTCTCAGGCCTACTTTATCACCGATGATATTACCGAAATTGTATCCCAAGCTGATGTTATCCATGCGCAGGAAAGATGCATTCTCAATATAATAGTCAGAGAAGTACTGGTAGTTGCCAAACTCTGTTTCCAGCACATTGCTAGATACGTTGTTCAGGTAGTCACCAAATGAGTATGACTGCCTTGCAGCAAGGTTAGAGTACACGTTGTTGTACACGTAGTTATTAAAGCTACCACGCAACACCATGCTCAGATCCCAGTTGCCGTAAGCTACCTGCGTGTTAAAGCCAAGGGTAAAGTCAGCAGTTGGTTTTTTGAACAAGTATCTGTCATCTGAGCCGATCACACCATCACCGTTCATGTCAGCATAAAGTCCCTCTACCGGTTTTCCGCTTTCATCATATACCTGCTTGTATACATAGAATGTATTAGGGGCATATCCGACAGCATATTTCTGAATAAAGTTACCTGTTCCACCTGTAATACCACCAACATCATAACCAGAGAACTCAGGGTTATCTACTTTACTAAGGCTTGTAATTTCCTGATCGATCACTGTACCGTTAATACCAATGTTCCAGGTTAACTTTGAGTTGCTTACAGCTACAAAATCAAGGGCAACTTCCAGACCTTTTGTTTCCATGTTACCTACGTTCGTAGCTAAACGGTTTGTAAGGTTGGTACCGGCTGCAACTGTGATCTCAGCTAACAGGTCTTTTGTATCTTTAAAGAAGTAATCAATAGTACCAGTTACACGGTTATTGGCAAAACCGAAGTCTAAACCTGCGTTAAACGTAGCAGTTTCTTCCCACTTAATTTTCTCGTCATATCCCTGTGCACGGAAAGTTGGGTAGAATGTATCACCGAACTGGTATTGCGCTGTATTATCTGCTCTTGTATAAAAGGCAAGGTAAGGGAATAAACGTCCGATATCCTGCTGACCTGTAATACCATAACCAAGGCGTAGTTTAAGGTCAGATAGTGCATTTACGTTCTGAAGGAATGCTTCTTCACCTAATCTCCAGGCAAATGCAAGCGCTGGGAACACACCCCAACGGTTATCTTCTGAGAATCTGGTTGAACCATCGTAACGAACAGTACCTGTTAAAATATAACGGTCCATGAACGTATAGTTCAGTCTACCAAAATAAGACTTAAGACGGTGCTGTGAGTAAGACGGAATGTAATCCGGCTCCTGCCCTAGTGGCTCGCCTGTTTCGTTGTTACGGAATGCAAATTCCGGAGACTCAGCGATGAACTCCTGGAAAGAATAACCAGCAGTTGCATCAACACGGCTTTGTATAGAAGTGTACTCTTTCTGATAGTTCAGGTAGAAGTCAGCCAGGTTGTTTTCTTTTTCCTGGGCGTACTCCGATATTGTCTGTACTTTCCACTGGTTCGGTGCGTGGTCAGCATCCGTCAGAATGTAGCCTTCACTGTCTGAGCGGTCAGTACCTAAGTTAAGGTTTGCTCTTAACTCAGGCAGGAAATGGAATTTATAGTCCAGCTGCACATTACCTAACCATCTGTTTGCTTCGCCCTGGTCGTTGCGCTGCATCAGTAAACTAAGTGGGTTAGTTGGAGCAAGTGGATTAAATACGCCGTTTTTCTCCCACTGGAAGAAACCACCGTTTCTGGTGCTACCTGTGTATACAGGTCTGGTTGGGTCGAAAATAATAGCTGCACTTATAGCTCCTTCGTTTGCGAACACGCTGCTTGTCTGAGAACCTTTAAAGTTCACGTTAGTTGTCAGGTGGTCATCCAGGAAGCTAGGGTTTAAGCTCACACCAAGCGAGGTTCTCTCGAAGTTGGAGGTCTTAAGTACACCATCCTGGTTCAGGTAACCAACAGATACACGGTAAGGAATATCTTTAACAGATCCACTTACGCTGATGTTGTTATCTGTTGTATAAGCAGTTCTGTAAATTTGATCCTGCCAGTCAGTATTAAAGCCTCGTAGCAATGCTTTTTGATCCGAGTTGCCATACTGATTAACCAGCGTTCTGAACTCGTCGCCTGACAGTACATCAATCGTATTCGGAACAGTTGAAAGTGAATGCAGGGTGCTGAAGTTCACAGCCAGTTTATCTCCGGCCTTGCCTTTTTTAGTAGTAATGATAATTACACCGTTCGAAGCGCGTGAACCATAAATAGCCGTAGCCGATGCATCTTTCAGGATGTTGAACGAAGCGATATCATTCGGGTTGATCATGGAAAGTGCATTGGCAGATCCAGAGATACTACCATTGTCAACAGGTACGCCGTCTATAACGATAAGCGGATCGTTGGTTGCATAAAGTGATGAACCACCACGGATACGGATAGTGCTACCTGAACCTGGTGCACCACTGTTAGACGTGATCGCCACACCGGCTACTTTACCCTGGATCAGCTGCTCCGGGGTAGTTACCTGGCCTTGCACAAAATCATCAGAACTAACGGAGGTTACAGAACCTGTTACGTCGCTCTTTTTCTGAGTACCGTAACCAACTACTACAATCTCTTCAAGTGCTTTTACATCAGGCTGTAACGCAACATTAAATGTTGTCTGCCCTCCGATTGCTACTTCCTGAGTTGTATAACCAATAAATGAAAGCACCAGTGTACCACCAGTTTGCGGAACATTAAGCGAGAAGTTACCATTTATATCTGTTGATGTACCAGTTGTTGTTCCTTTCAGAACGACAGTTACACCCGGCAGACCCTCCCCGTTTTCATTAACCACTTTTCCCTTTAACGTAACACCTTGTTGTTTGCCAGGTGCTATGTAACTGCTTTCTGCTTTGTATTCGGCTATAGTGCCTCCTACATTACCGGCATTTGCATTACCCGTCATGTACAGGCAACAAATAGCCACAGTTAAGCCAAAGCTCATTCGTCTTTTAGACTTGTCTCGCATAGTTGTTCAATTGAGTAAAATTTAAATCAATAGTGTATGTAATAAAAGTGTTTCGCTTACCCTACAGGCTGGCAGAAACACGGGTTCACGATGTATAGCTCCTGTTATTTTCAGGTCGCAAGATTGGTGTTTTATCAGGTGTAAATAACAAAAGCTGAAGAGCAGTTATTATTTGGTTTATGTATTTGATCCTCCGGTTATACAGGGCACACTTTGCCCACTACTTCTCTCATGCTAAGAGCGGAAATTATTCTATAAAAAACAAGTGATTATATATAGTTTTTTGTCATTGCCAGATTGACCAGAATTTTGTAAAGGACATTATTTTAAAGTTAACAGAAGTGAAAACCTACCTGCGCGATGGGGCATATTAGATATTGCTAAATGCTTGAAACCAAATAATTATAGTAGTTGCGTTAAAAAGCAGTGATGCCTGCCCTCTTTATACGCAACTGTATAAAAAGAGCAGGCATCGTTTTCAGTTAAAACTATAGATTGCAAACTATAGCTTACCAGAAGATAATATAGATCGCCGCTGTAGCAAGCAGGATAACCATAGCTGCCACGTTAAATATAAAGTCCGTTTTAAACAGTTGCTTTTCTATCCTGATATAGTTCTCCGGCACTGTGCCTCTGGTCTTATTCTCTATTAAGGAGTACACGATGATAAGAGTGGATAGCAACAGGAACACAACCCCCATCTGGTCCAGGAACGGCATGGCCGGGAATAGCACATCAATCAGAATGCTGACAGGAACCGATGCAATAGCTGTTGCCAAAGCAGCATTTGAGGTAGCTTTTTTCCAGAAAAGGCCAAACACGAACAGCACCACTATACCCGGACTTACAAAACCAGTATATTTCTGAATAAACTGGAAGATCTGCTCTTCGCCGCCAAGCAATGGCTCTGCTACAAACACAGCTATTATAATAGACACCAAACTTACCAGCCTGCCTATAGTTACCAGCTGCTTTTCGGTTGCTTCAGGCTTTAAGTGGGCTTTGTAAATATCCATCGTAAAAATGGTAGCCGTTGAGTTCATCATAGAGCTAAGCGACGACAGGGCAGCAGCGATAAGGGCAGCAAAGGCAAGGCCTTTCACACCGGTTGGCACCAGGTTATTTAGCAGCCATGGGTAAGCCTGGTCGTAGCGGTCGATATCGGCGTTCAGCGCAAAGGCCGCAATACCCGGCAACACAACTACCAGCGGAATTAATAGTTTCAGGAAAGCGGCAAACACCAGGCCCCACTGCACTTCTTTTAAGCTTTTGGCAGCCAGCGCACGCTGAATAATATATTGGTTAAAACCCCAGTAGCTAACGTTTGCGATCCACATACCACCAAAAAGCACGGTCATGCCGGGCAGGTCTTTGTAGAATGGGTTATCTTCTGAAAGGATCATATCGAACTTCTGCGGCACTTTTTCATACAGGTCACCTAGGCCAACCAAAGCGCCCTGGCCACCACCAACGGCATCCAGCGCAAGGTACGTTGTAACCAGACCACCAAAAACCAGGAAGATCACCTGCACTACGTCCGTCCAGGCTACGGCAGTAAGACCACCGTAACTAGAGTAAGCCACTGCAATAAAGGCAAGCCCGATGATAGCCTGTGTTGTAGAGATATCCAGCACAACGCTAAGCGCCAGCGCCGACAGGTAAAGCACTGAGGTCAGGTTAACAAATATGTAGAGCATGATCCAGAACACGGCAAGGCTGGTACGGATACGGTCGTCGTAGCGAAGTTTAAGAAACTGTGGCATCGTAAAAATGCCTTCTTTCAGGTAGATAGGCAGGAAATATTTTGCTACCAGCAACAGCGTAACGGCCGCCATAAACTCGTAGCTGGCAATACCCAGACCAATGGCAAAACCAGAGCCCGACATACCGATAAACTGCTCAGCGGAGATGTTGGCGGCAATTAAAGAGGCACCTATCGCCCACCATGGCAGCGATTTACTGGCCAGGAAGTAATCGGTTGAGTTCTTTATGTGTCCTTTTCTTTCGCGCGATATCCAGAGGCCGAACACGATAATGAACACACAGTACCCGAAGAAGATTATAAAATCCAGTGTAGAAAAATTCATGAAGCTGTAAAGTTAGTCCAGGAAATAAGGTTTGATTAAGTGTTAAAAGCTATAGCTTAGTTTGGGAGAAAATATGTATAAATATGAATATAATTTCTTATTTCTCAGTAGCCTGCATTAAAATTTATAGTTAGAGGAGGCTTTTCAGGCGCTCTGCGCTTGTTTCGGGGGTAATGTCGCGTTGCGGACTCCCCAACATTTCGTAACCGACCATAAACTTTTTGATACTGGCAGAGCGCAACAGTGGCGGAAAAAAATGCATGTGAAAATGCCATTCCGGGTGCTCCTGCCCGTCGGTTGGTTGCTGATGAATACCGGCAGAATACGGGAACGAAACGTTGAATACCTTGTCGTAAATAGCAGTTATCTGTTTAATGGCATCTGCAAAGGCATCTTTTTCTTCCTGTGTCATCTGGCCGATGTGCTGAAAGTGGCGCTTGCTGATAACTATAGTTTCGAATGGCCAGACAGCCCAGAAAGGTACCAGCACGGCAAAGGCAGCATTCTCATACACCACACGTGTTCTTTCTTTCAGCTCTAATTCAAGGTAATCCTGCAACAGACTCCGGTGGTGTTGGGTGTAGTAGCGGGTTTGTTGTTCGGTTTCTTTGGCCGGCTCGTTTGGCACAGAACTTTGCGCCCAGATTTGGCCATGTGGGTGCGGGTTGCTGCAACCCATCACAGCACCTTTATTCTCGAAGATCTGCACATAGTTTATGAAGTCCAGCCTACCCAGTTCTTCATACTCCTGCTGCCACAAATCTACCACTTTACGGATGTCTGCAACTTCCATATCAGCCAGGGTTAGGTCGTGGCGCGGCGAAAAACAGATCACCTTGCTGATGCCCCGTTCGCTCTCCGCTTTAAGTAAACCACCCAGTTCATAGTTACCACCAGGCGTAGTCTCCTGCAATGCACCAAAGTCGTTCTCAAAAACAAAAGTAGCCGGGTAATCAGGATTTTTGGCACCATTGGCGCGCACGTTGGTCGGGCACAGGTAACAGGTTGGGTCATACTCGGGGCGTTGCTCCTTGTTTATATTTTCCTCCTGCCCCTGCCACGGTCGTTTTGCGCGGTGCGGCGACACAAGCACCCACTCGCCTGTTAACTGGTTGAAGCGCCTGTGCGGGTGATCCGTTAAATTAAATGCATCCATTTATGTAATCTTAAGGTCCGGCGCAAGCAAACTATACAGCCGGAGAATAAACTCTAAATTTAAACCAAACTATAGTTGGCTGCTGCCATCCACAATTTCGGTGATGTAGGTTTTGAGCTGTACGTTATACTGTTTCTGGTAGGCTTCGCTCATTTTCTGAGTGAATTCATCGAGGGCTGCTATGCTTACAATATTTATAGTACAGCCACCAAAACCGCCACCCATCATGCGGGCACCTAATACAGAGTCATGCTTTTTAGTTTCTTCTACCAGGAAATCAAGCTCCGGGCAGCTTACTTCGTAGTCGTGCTGCAGGCCGTTATGTGAAGCGTACATTTTTTCGCCGAATAACTTTAAATCTCCATTCTGTAATGCCTGGCAGGCTTCCTCTACCCTACTGTTTTCCTGCACCACATACATACAGCGCCTGTACACCACCGGGTCAAGTTCGGGCTGGTGTTTTTCGAGCATTGATATCGTTACATCGCGCAGGCTGGTTATGTCGGGGTAGTGTTTCTGAAGCGTGGCTACGCCGGTTTCGCACTCCATGCGGCGGGTATTGTACTCTGATGAAGCCAGTGAATGCTTTACCTGCGTATCGCAAAGCACGATGCGGTAAAGGCTCATATCAAAATGAAAATACTCGTAGGCCAACGAACGGCAATCCAGCTTTACAACGTGCTCTTTTTTACCAAACAAACTGGCAAACTGGTCCATGATGCCGCAACGCACCCCGGCAAATTCATGCTCTGCTTTCTGGGCCATTTTAGCAAGCGTAAACCTGTCCAGCCCGAAACCGAATATTTGGTTTAAAGCAAATGCCAACCCACACTCTACTGCTGCTGACGACGACAACCCGGCCCCGATCGGAACATTACCACCAAATACCAGGTCGAAACCGTTAAGCTTATAGTTCGACTCCTGAAACTGCGCCACCACACCCAACAGGTAATTTGCCCAGCTGTTTTCGGTGCGTTTTATAGTTTGCAAACTATAGGTAGCCTGCTCCTGCATGTCAAAAGAGTACAGTCGTATAGTTTCGGTTTGGTTGGGGGCAATGGCAAAATGTATTTCCTTATCTATAGCGGCAGGCAGCACAAAACCGTCGTTATAATCGGTATGCTCCCCGATCAGGTTTACCCTGCCCGGCGAACGGAAAAGCAAAGGCTCCTGCCCGTATAGTTCTTTGAATTTAGTTATGATTGCTTGTTGCATGTAAGTATTTGTAAAGCGCGGTAAATCATTTTGTACGCTTAATGCGTGCAGCATAATCAGGGTTTAACACTGCTACTTTTTAGCCTCTGCGATGCTTACTTTTTACCATTTTAGCCTGCGCAACTTTTATGATCAGAGGTAAACATGAAGCATATATCAAAAAGACAGCACTCAATGTTTTTAAAGTGATTTCGCCTGTAATGATTAGGTATAAAACATAGAGAGTGACCAGAATCAAGACAATAGCCATTGCAAAGGCAATATACCTATACACTTTCCCATCATAAGTGCTGGAGTACTGCAAAACTTCATCACCCGATTTTTTATTTTCAGCGACTCTTCTGGTAACTTCTTCCTGAAAGGCCACGAATATTTTTCTGTTAAGGCTATCATCAATTTTGCTCGGAATAGAGATTTTATGATTCGACTTTAATTTAATAGTAAATACCTCATGTTCATCCCTGTCATCTAAATTAAGGCCCAGTACTTCCTCCCATTTAATTTCTCCATATTTTCTGGTAGTCATACCCTGCTCATTTATTACAAAGTATTCGTTTCGCTTTGAATTAAGGTATGCAAAAAGAAAAGACAGGAGGATGCCTGAGAAGATAAGCCCACCCATAAGGCCACTGCCTATGCTAAAATTGATTCGGAGGTAAATCGGAATGGCTATAGAAAGTATCACGCCTATAGTTCCAAGTGCTATAAGTCTGTTTCCTGAAATGAATTTTATATTATATTCCATTTATACTATAGCCAACTATAAGGCAGTCGGTATTTCGTTGTTTAAGATAATCAATTTACAGTTTGCAGAAAGCAAGATAACCAAACTATAGTTGACCTTTCGGTTTAGCATCTATAGTTATAGTAGCAGGTTGCAGGCCATCAGCAGTGGCAGTTATTTTTATAGCTCCGGGCTTCTTACCTATCTTTAAAAGAATGGCGGCAATGCCTGCTTCTGCATTAACTTTGTTAGTCGCTACAATCTCTGCATCACCTTCGGCTTTAAACGTTACTTTGTTGGTAGCGTCCGGCACCATAGTACCATGTTGATCCTGAATGTAGGCATACACAAATACCACATCGTTTACGCCGGCGGTCACCTCTCTCCCACTTTTGTCGACCGTCATGTGCAGCTTTGCAGCTTTTTCAGGAGTGCGTCGTGTAAATTCACCTGCATGCTTGCCGTTTGTGTAACCGATAGCCGTTAGTGTACCCGGCTCATACTTTAGTACTTCAAATGTAAAAGGCGGGTGGTTCAGGTGTGTGGAGTATTTGTCTTTGTCCGGTTTCTGACGCGCTATCGTTTTGCCATTCAACTTTAATTCCACTTCATCGGCATTACTATAAACCCGTACCGTTTTCAATTCCGGGTCATTCCAGTAGTTGGCGATAAAGATCATTAATTTATCAAACTCACTACCTGTTCTGGAGTCGGCCTGGCTTTGGTAAAAGTAGAAAGCAAACTTGGGCAGGCGCACAATGTCCATAATTCCTGACGATTCAATATCATCTGCGTAGCCACGTTTATAGTCGAACATAAGCCAGTTGGCATCGCCTACGGCCGGTCCCTGCAGGTTGCTGTTGTGTGCTTCCTGGTAGTTAAGTGCCTGCTGCAAAAGTCTTTTCTGCCCGAAACCACGCAGCTGCCGCGACGTGCGCTCTTCTTCTTTCAGGTCTGCAAATTGTTTCTGGTTAAAGCCCGCGTTCTGCGCATAATATTCCCAGTCGCCATATTCAGCAATGAAAAGTGGTTTCTGTTTGCTGTATTTGTTCCAGTAATCAGGGGCTTTTCCGTGCTGTCGGGCAGGTATAAACACATCGTAAGCTTCATCCAGCCAGCCGCAGGTATACACGTCTTCAAAAGGAAACTCTTCGTGCACAGCCTCATGCGCCAGTTTCATAAATTCTTTTGTCATGCCTGATTCGTTAAGGGAACTTTCCCACAAGACTACAGAAGGATGATTTCTGTCGCGACGCACCATATCTCTAACATCCTGCAAGGCATTCTTCTGAAACTCCTCATCCCCGAAAAACTGCCAGCCCGGTATCGCATCCATCACCAAAAGTCCCAACTCATCACAGGCATCCAGAAACGCAGGCGACTGCGGGTAATGCGACAAACGCACAAAATTGAAACCGGCATCTTTTATCTTCCAGGCATCACGAAAACGGGCGTTATCAGACATCGCATAACCCACATAAGGATATTCCTGGTGACGATTCGTGCCTCTCAGAAACAGCTTCTCGCCATTCAGGTAAAATGCGCCAGCCGTAAACCGGAAACTTCTTACACCTGTCCGCATCTTCTGCTCTTCAATCACTTTTCCATCCTGTACCAGCGCTACCGAAAGATTATACAAATAAGGGCTTTCGGGAGACCATAGTTGCGGATTTGCTATAGTTATAGTTTGTTTTATAGTTTCGAAAGCGCCGGCTCCAACGATTTTAGGATTTGAGATAATTTCAGCTACTTTATTTCCTTGTCTGTCTGTAACTATAGTTCTGACCTGGGCTGTTCTGTTTTGGACGTGGTCGTTCTTCAGGTCGGTTTGTATAGTTAGCGTGGCTGATTTCTGGCTCACCGTATCGTAATGCAGCAATATGCCGCCGCCGGCTACACGATCTGCCGCGATCGGGTCTGAAATGTGGAGTTTATCTTTTGTGATGAGATATACATTGCGATAAAGGCCACTATAATAGTTAAAATCCAGGTCGGCGAGCGGTTTACCAGGTGCCACTTTCGGGTTATCCTCGTTATTCAGTTTTACCAGCAGCATATTCTCTTCTCCAAACTTCACGTTATCCGACATGTCAATATAAAAGGGAAGATAACCGCCCAAATGCCTGAAAATATGTTTACCGTTGAGATACACATCGGCCACCTGCATAGCCGCTTCAAACTTTACAGCTATGTGTTTACCCTTGTCTGATGCCGGAATGGTGAAAGCTTTTCGGTAAAAAGCATCGCCCTGCCACTGTTGCTCCGCTTTCTCGATAGGCTCTAAGCGCGCTGTATGCGGTAAAGAAACCTGCTTCAAATAGCTTTCATCAAGAGGTATATCAGTAATTTCTGTATCTTCACCTATAGCCTCATCGCGTACAAACTCCCAGTCATCATTAAAAATAACTTCCGTAGCTATAGTTGCTGCTTCACTCGATGCAGGGATTTTGCTTTGTGTATTGCACGCCGAAACCATTAGCATAAGCAAGAAGCTTATAGTTGCCAGTTGACTTAGCTTATAGTGTATCGTTTTCAGATGCATAGTTTTAGTTTGATTTGCCAGGTTATTTGGTGAGCCAGATGGTTTCAACTTCCAGGCTATACGGTTTTGCTTTGTCCTGTTCCGGGAGATCTTTGCCAACTATAATTTCCAGTTTCTCTGCTTGATTCAGGTTAAATGCCTCAGGTTTGTTTGGCTTAAACCAAAACGGATGAAAACCGGGATATGGCCTTGGCAACAACATAAACTCCTCCGGTTTCAGGCTGCTTAACGGTATCTCGATATCTTTAAAATTCTGGTCAACTGTAAACGTAGCAGCGTGTGCCGTGGCGTCGTCAGAAATAAGCGCTATCCTAACTTTTACCGGTTCCGGGTTTGTTGTTCGGGCCCTGATGACAAGTTTTTTATAGTTGGTTAACTCCTTAGTTCTGTCCTGTAACTTATCACCGAAATAATACTGAAAACCCATGACGCCTTCAGCAGGCAACTCTTTAGCTGAAAGTTTAAGTACCAGCTGGCCCGGTTTGTCAGCGGTAATTAACTGGCGTTCGTCGCTGCGCCATAGGTTCGGGTATACTTTAATGTTTCGGTCGTTTCCGGCGTTGAAGAGCTCCAGCACGCTTTGCTCCCCAGCAATAAAGGTTTGCCAGGAGTCGGTTTGGTAGTAGTCCCATGCCCAAGGATCACCTTTATGCCCGCCCGGGAACGTGTAAATAGAGTTATCAGGCCGCTGCACCATAATGCGATAGTTCACCATGCCCGGTGTTGCCAGTTCAGCTGGAACTATAGCCTCGTAACTATAAGGTGCCTTGCGCTGCATGTCTATAGTTTTGTATACCCCGGAAAGGTTGTTGATCTGCAGCGTTACTTTGGAATCTGGTTTAATACCAACTATAGTTGCCTTTATGGTATAAGGTGCGCCCGCAGAAACCTCTGAAATTGGTTCATGGCTGACGTAAGGTTCTGTTTTAACCGACAATGGTGCTACAAATTCATCTAACCTGAGTTCTCCGGCTTTACTCGCGCCAGTCCAGCGTTTGGCGTTTTTACCTTTCTTAACCAGCAGGTAAGTACCCGGTGCAACAGTAAAGCTGCCCTTTGTCGCTTTTCCGGAATCTGTGTTTCCTGTGTTCAGTCCCTTAATCGTAAAATCGTTGCCGAGGTCCGGAAGGTTGAGGTGCATTGGGTGTGCTTCCCATTGGATGCGTGTAACTTCTTTCTGTGGAGAGGTTTTTGCAAACGGATCGCGGATATGAATGGCATCGGGCATTACCTCCAGTCGCCAGACGCCGTTTTCCAGTTTATCAATAAAATAAGCCCCGCGCCCCGGGTACTGAACTATAGCTGAGCTGCCCACCCCAGCCACATGCTGTAATTTGGCTGCATTGGACGGTTTGGTGCGCGTTGTGTTAGAATAATAGAACTCCTGAGGCGTATTCATCTCGCTCAGGTTCTCTTTGTAACTCACCCTGAACACATCAAAAACACTGTCCGCTGGGTAGTTACCGTATGTTTTTAGCCGTGGCAATCTGGTAAAGGCTTTGCCGGCAATAAGGGCACTGATGGCTTTGGATGGCGTGTAAGCCAGGTTGAGGTAATGTGTCTGGTATTCGGTGTTGGCGTAAGCGGTTGCCAAAGGGTCGTAAGCAAATTGGGTTGCCCAGTTAAAGCCAGCCGCCCTGAAACTACGTGCCATAGCCGGGTACATGGTAGAGTTCAGAATATCTCCGGCATCAAACTCATATACCATACGCGCTTTGTTGGCATACGCCGGAATCGTATCAAACGGGATCTGGTAGCGGTCTACGTGCGGCAGGTAATTGCCCTGCAAAGTGTGGTTGGCTACCAGGCCTGTCGGGTACCACTGGAAACTTACTCCATCAATATTTGCTTTGGCCACGGCATCGGCATAGGTCGGCGACTCGCTGATGTTATAGTAGATCGGTTTTGTCCAGCCGGAGCTGCGCACGGCGGCTACCATGCGGTTCACGTATTCGGTGGCCCTGGCTTTAGGGCCGGTGTGTTTGGGTTCGTTATTTATTTCGGCGGCAATAATGTCCGGGTCGTTCTGGTAAGTAAGTTTGGTGTAAGGGTTAACATGTTCAAAGAACTGCTGCAGGTAGCGTTCCTGTGCCTTAAAAGCGTCCTCTTCGGTTACGGCCTTTTGCTTATCATACATGCTCGAAAAACCGGTGGTCTTCTCGTCGCGCTCAGGGTAGCCATTACCCCAGAAAGCGATCGGCGTTACCAGTATTTTAATGTTGCGCTGCTTTAGTTTATAGATGAGGTAATCGAACAAACGCAGGTGCTCATTATTTAAAAGATTGCCCGTAGAGTCTGAAATTTCAGTGTCCCAGACGTGTACCCGAAAAGCATTGAAACCAAGCCGCGCCATGTGGTAAACATCCTGGTCAATGGCTTTTTCAAGATCAACATTCAGCGCTTTGTGTGAGCGGTAGCCATAGGCAAACGGCACCGTGTAGTTCACCCCGAAAAAGGTAGCTTCCTTGTTACCTTTTTTCCAGCGGAGCACGCCCAGCTTATCTACATAAACAGGCGCAACTTCTTCCTTACTTTTCTGCTGCGCGGTTGCCTGTTTCGGGTTAAGGGCCAGTACAACTATAGCACAGGCGGCAAGCAAAAATCTGAACGGGTTCATCATGGTAACTATAAACTATAGTTGGGTGGAGGTCTTAAAAGAAAAAGCCCCTGCCAGCGTGTAAAAGTACAGTCGCTGGCAGGGGCTTAAATTGTTATAGCAGTATAAATGCCATGTACTAGTGGGCGATTAGTTAAGTTTAACCAGTCGCTTCACTACTTTGCGCTTTCCGGCTTCTATTTGTACCAGGTAAACGCCGGCAGCTACATTTCTCAGATCCAGTTGTTGCCTGAAGGCTTGCTGGCCTTTTTTATACTTCACGGTGCGTAACACATGACCTGTAATATCTGTTACCTGCACAGAAACATCGCCTCTGTAGTCGTCTGTAAACTCCATCTGGGCAATATGCAGGGTTGGGTTAGGGTAAACTTCTATTCTTTCAGCTAATGGCAGTTCATCTTCTGCATCCAGCACTACACTTTTCCAAGGCAACAGGTTAGCCTCCGGCGTAGGCAGTTTTACAGAAGTATACATCCTGAATTCGCCAGGCTGCAACATCATCACCTCGGCAGGGTTGGTAACATTCACGGCTTCGCCGGTAAAGTGGTCGTACCAGGTACCAGCCATCGGGAAATTAGCCTGTGGGCTCACCTGCTTCACATCATAGTTACCAATAATAAAGACGGTCATCGAATTATCAACCAGCGTCAGGCGCTTGATCATGTTATCGGATGCCAGGTTAAAATCAGTGGTACTGAAAACAGGGTAGTTCTTTTTAAGATTGATCAACTCGGCGTATACTTTATACAGCTTCATGCGGCTCTCACTGGCACGGTAATTCCAACGGATCGGCTTAGGGTCTGTACGGCCAATAGAGTCGATCGATACATCGTAACCAAGCTCACCAAACTGCCAGATCATTTTCGGGCCCGGTACCGGAATAAAGAAGGCTGCCGCCAATTTTGCACGGTTAAGGGCTGTCTCTACATTTCGGGTGTTGTAAGTGCCCGACGAGCGTCCGTTTTTCTTTACGTCAAAAACAAACCGCTCTTCGTCGTGACTTTCCATGTACCCGATCAGGTGTGGTTCGTTCCAGCCACGATTCTTGTAGGATATTCCATCCAGGTAGGCATCGTAGCTTTTTCCAAAGTCGCGGTATTCGTGGTTAATGTTGCCCCAGAACATCATGCCATAGTTGGCCAGTTCTTTCTCTTCGGCGTTGTCGGCAAAGTGCTCCAGAATAACATAGGCGGTTTCGTCGTAGCTTCTGATCTCGTTGTAAATGCGCTTCCAGGTGGCAACACGACCGGCATCATAGGCGCTCCAGGCTCCTACATCGTTTCCACTATTTTTCTGGGTAAATCCTTTCGAAAGGTCAAAGCGGAAACCGTCAAACTTAAATTCTTCGAGCCAGTAACGGTTTACGCGCTCCACAAATGCCTTGGTCGCTTCACTTTCGTGGTTAAAGTCAAAGAAAACGCTGAACGGGTGCGTGGCCTGCTGGTTCAGGAAAGGGTTGTCGGCAGACGGGCGGTCGCCGTTGCGGTATAGTTGCATGTACGGAAATTCCCAGTCGGCCTGGTTCAGTACCATGTCCAGAATAACGGCAATTCCCATTTCGTGTGCTTTATCTATAAAGGCCTTTAGCTGGTTGGCAGTGCCATATGCCTTGTCTGGCGCGAAATAAAAATTAGGGTTATAGCCCCACGAAATGTTACCCGAAAACTCCATGATCGGCATCAGCTCAATAGCATTAACACCCAGGGTTTTAAGGTAAGAAAGTGTATCTGCCAGGGTTCCATAGTTCTGCGTTGCCAGGAAATCGCGCAGCAGCATTTCGTACACAACCAATGTATCAGCAGCAGGTCTTTTAAAGTCCTGTACTTTCCAGTTATAGGTTGGTTGGTTGGTTTGCAAAATAGACACAATGCCTTTTGCGCCAGTCGGGTAAGGTTTTAAGTCTGGGTAGTTGACAGCTGTCAGGTATCTGTCGTTGTTCGGGTCCAGTATCTTGTGTGTGTAAGGGTCGGCTACGGCTATAGTTCCATCTACTAAATATTGGTACGCGATCTCTTTGCCTGGCTCCAGGCCGTCAATTTCGATCCAATAGCGGTTGCCATCCGGTGTGCGCTTCATCAGGTATTCCGGCAGGGCCTCCCAGTTACTGAACTCTCCTATTGCGTACACAAACTTCTTGTTCGGGGCAAACAGGGTTAGCAAGGCTTTATCAGGACCAGTATACACTACACCGTCTTTTGCATTGGCCGGCAGCTGCGCTACTGGCGGAACCGGGCGGTTAGTGAAGAAAAAAGTATCCGTAACGGCATCAGTACCAAGCGTTGCTTCAAAAACTACGGTTCTTCTAAGGCCGGTTTCGGAGCCGGTATTTAAACTATAGATCAGGGAGTCTTTGTCGGTTTGGGTGTAAACGATAGTATTGTCAACTTTAAGCGAGAGGCTGGCATCTACGGAAGTATAAGCTTTTACCGGGATCGTGGTGTTGGCATCTGTAAAAAAGGATTTCTCTGCTGGTGCGATAAATGCCCCAACGATACCGGTAGCCGGGTAAAGCGACACATAAAAGTTCTCGGTCTGGGCGGTTCCTGCTCCGTTTTTAAGCAACAGGCCAAGTTTACGGATCGGGGTACCGGCCGGAACGCCATAGTATGTGCGTGGCGTAAGCGTGATGGACCAGCGGCTCCCGCCCAGGTGTGTCATTTTTCCGGGAGCAAAAGGGGCAGCCCAGTTGGTTTGTCCGGCAGGTTCAAATTCAAAAGCGCCTGCCTCGGTGTCAGCAGAGCCGGCTCCGGACCAGAGGTAAACGTCATTTGGATTGCTGATCAGGTTGGCGGCACGGGAGTCTTTTGCCTTGCTGACATCAAAGATCAGCGTGATAGGCTTTTCGGAAGTTGGCAGAACTGGCTTTACAGTAACTACCTGTGCTACAGCAGGCAGGCAAACTATAAAGCTAAAAAAAAGGGTCAGAGCAAAGTAAAATTGTCGCATATAAATAAAGTAATATAAACCGATTAAAGTTAAAGATAATCTACCAAAGAATTTAAAATATAAAGAATTTATGAGCTCACAATTATTTCATACCACTTTCCGTCCCTTCTACAAAACTATAAATCAACCATTTACACACCTTTAAAATTATAACTATACCAATTCCTTCCGGCAGTTTATAGTCGGTTCCAATGTGTCGGGTCAGTTGGTTTTTTTGTTATCACTGAAAGAGGCAAACAAGCGGACATAAAAAACATCGTCAGAAAAGATTTAAGAGGAAAATAGACGAAGCGTAGAGATTTTATTTATCTTGACGAGTATTTCTATAACAACTGCTATATGCAGCGCCCCTAACCAAAAACGCAAGGGCATAACGCAATACAAACCAAAACTAAATCAACTATAACTATTACATTTTTACCCAATGGCCGGAGTTGCACCAACTACCCAAAGTACGCCAGCTAACGAACAAGTTACGGCTAAGAACTTTACAGGTCCGCTGATTATCGTGACCCTTCTTTTCTTTATGTGGGGCTTTATTACCTGCATGAACGACATCCTGATACCGAAACTACAGCAGGTATTTGTACTGCAGCACTGGCAGGCCATGCTTATACAGACAGCTTTCTTCGGGGCTTACTTTTTCATTTCGTTGCTATACTTCATTTTCTCGGTTACCAAAGGCGACCCTATTATGAAGATCGGGTACAAGAACGGGATAATTGTAGGGCTTGTAGTGGCAGCTGTAGGTTGTACACTGTTCTACCCTGCCGCCGATATGCAGAGCTACGGCTTCTTCCTGATGGCGCTTTTCGTGCTTGCATCGGGCATAACCATACTGCAGATCGCGGCTAACCCGTACGTAACCATACTTGGCCCGGCCAGTAGTGCTGCCAGCCGCCTGAACATGACGCAGGCCCTTAACTCTTTCGGTACTACCATTGCCCCACTGATTGGTGGTTACCTTATTTTTGAGACTGTAAATACAGTAGCTGCAGCCGGTGCTGAGTCGGTTAAAATGCCTTACCTGGGCCTTGCTGCCACGCTTATAGTTATTGCCATACTGATAAAACTTGCCAAACTGCCCCATGTAAAAGGCGAAGGCAGAATTATACCTGACTCCGGCGCACTTAAGTACCGCCACCTGGTGCTGGGCATTGTGTGTATCTTTATGTATGTTGGCGGTGAAGTAGCAATTGGCAGCACTCTGATAAACTTCTTTAAACTGCCACAAATTGCAGGCCTTACTGAGGCAGAAGGCGGACATTATCTTGCCTTTTTCTGGGGTGGCGCCATGATCGGTCGTTTCTTTGGAGCAGTAGCTCTGGCTGATTTTAAAAACAACAATACCAAATACCTGATCATCGGTGCTATTACGGCTATCGTGTTTACGCTTATGTTCACTGTTTACGGACAGGAAGAGGCTTTAATTGCCTTAGGCATGATCGTTGTGAACTTCCTGGTATTGCTGCTGGGCAGATTCCTGCCGGGCCGTACGCTTGGTTTCTTTGCCACTGCGGTTATCGTATTGCTGCTGATCACCATTTTTGCGACTGGTTCGGTAGCCATGTGGTCTGTTATCGCGATAGGTCTGTTCAATTCTATCATGTTCCCAACTATTTTCACGCTGGCTATTAAAGGCCTGGGCGTACATACCAGCCAGGGATCATCGCTGCTGGTTATGGCTATAGTTGGTGGCGCTATCATTCCACCACTGCAAGGTTATATAGCCGATGTTACAGGCAACCTGCAAATGTCGTTCATAGTGCCGATGCTTTGCTACCTGTATATTGTGTACTATGGCTTCGTAGGCTCTAAAGTTGAAAAAGTAGACCCAAGTGCTGAGGTGTAAATCCAAAATAACAGTTCTTGAACTTTAAGTTAAAAGGCGCTCCTATAGTAAGGAGCGCCTTTTTTAATTTTTAATTAATATTTCATGCGTCTTTTGTACATTCGCCGCGTCTATAGTTCAACTATATTTTTAGCCAGATACCTTACTATGAGAAATCACATCTTTGCCTTTTTAATGTTCCTGTTTATAGTTGCTGCGGGCAGCGTGCAGGCACAAAACAAAAACTTTTACTTTACTACTTCCGACTCGGTGCAACTATACGTGAGGGTAGCCGGACAGGGCAAACCATGCGTGTTCATACACGGCGGGCCGGGCTCATGGCCAAAATACTACTATGCATTGGGCGGCAACATTACCGAGCAGGACATGACCATGATCTACGTAGACCAGCGCGGCAGCGGCCGTTCGGGTGGCGATGGCAGCACCGATTATTCGCTGGCGCGTGTGGTAAAAGACCTGGAAGAGATACGGGCACACCTGGGCTACGAAAAATGGATCGTGATGCCGCACTCTTTTGGCGGAACGATAGCTACCGAGTACGTTTACAGCCATCCGAACCGTGTATTGGCCACCATTTATGTTAATACCACCCTTAACCTTGATTATGCCAAATCGAATGGCATTACACAGGCTGCGCGCATCTTAAACGTACCTGAATCGGATTTTCTGAAGCCGGGAGTAAGCAAAACGCAGGCGTTTGGAGCCGTGTGGAGCAAACTGAACGAAAAGGACATGGCATATAAAATGATGTACCGCGACAAAGCACAGTTCCAGGAAATGGCTGCAGTAATGGACACAACGCTAAACTGGCACTTTGGCAGCAACGTCTGGAATTACCCGGAATATGAACAGGACTTTACCCTTAAAACCGCTGCCATAAATGTACCTACCCTGGTTTTTGCGGGTATTTACGATTACTCTGTGGGTCCTGAGCACTATAAATCGTTCCAGTTTCCGAAGGCGACCTACCGCGTTATGAAAACCGGCCACTGCCCTTACCAGGAGCAACCAAAGGATTTCCAGAAATATATCCGTAAGTTCTTAGCCAAACTGGATTAGAAAGCTATAGTTTAAACCCATCACCTGAAAGCCATGCAGCCATCCGTTGCATGGCTTTTATCGTTTCCCATACTTGCGTTTACACCTACCCCAACAAGAATATCAACCTAAATAACAGGCCCTTACAACAAGCTCCCACATTAATTTTCATAGACTTATCAGGTACAGTAGTTCAATTAAAGCATCTTAAGGCTGAACAAACTATAACTATACAGGGAATTAGTAAAACTATTGAACCAGACCCAATCGTAATAGGTTTATAAAGCTGTGATAATCTGATTTTTAGAGTATTTAAAATAGCTTTCATAAATAATCGGGAGCAGGAGTATTTGTAATGCAGCACACACCAAAACAAACTTATAACAATTCGGAAGGCGTAGTATTAGACGGTAATCAGTTACAGCAGTCTTTCAAGAGGAATGATGTATCTGGCTTTGAATTAATACCGCCACTAACTATAGATTTTCAGCCGGAAACAAGGCTTATGGAAGCTGTGTGGCAACGCCCTGTCAGCAGTTGCGAATACCGCCAGTACATCCGGTTTATTGGGTTATGTATTGCTGCACTGCGTGTAGAGTTTTTGCTGATAGATTTCACGAAGATGGGAGACCCTACATTAGAAGACCAGCAGAATACAAACCACTTTCTGGCACAGGTAAAAAAGAAGTCGCCACTGATCCGGAGCGCCAGGGTACTCGCTAAAACAGGTACGCAGCAGCGGGCTTACGAGGCAGTTATAAAAAACGGTCCTGCTTTACCTTACCAGGTAAGCTTTTTTTACGACCAGGCAGAGGCTAAAGAATGGCTTTTACAGGCACCGTTCCCAAAAGCAGCCCTGCACAGCAGTAAAGTTTCTGTTTCGTTGCAATCGGGATTAAAAACCCTGAAAAAATATACGCAGGCTTATCCTAAAGCAACTCCTGAAAAGCAGATCGCACCTGGCAACAATGCTATAACAACCAGTATACCCCAGCCCCCACAAGCTGTTACCCGTTGCCAGACCGATTTTGTGAGCATAACGACAGACAGAAACACAAAACAGTTGCAACTACGCTGGCTCCGCAGGGTAACCAGCCGCGAATACAGGTATGCTATTTTAAAAACGGCACGCGCTGTCATCAACAATAACATTCGCTCCGTTTTGGTGAACAACCAACAGTTAGGCATTATCAACCTCGAAGACCAGACGTGGGCCGTGAGCGTTACAGTATTTGTTCTCAAAAAGAACCCGATTGAACGTTTAGCAATTGTTTCGGCACCGGATGTGATGCAGCAAATGGCCAGCGAAAGCATGAATAAACGGGTAACAAAGCATGTTTGCCCGCAAACTATACAATATTTTATGACTGAGGACGAAGCTATTGAATGGCTAAACCTGCTTCACGACAATTTACAAGCAACAGCATGACAACAGTACAAACTACAGCCCCCCTCACCCAGTGCTTCAGCATCGTGTACCAGGATAACTATATCAACATTCAGCTGAACGACCAGTTAAAATTCGTTTATGTGGAGTGGCTTCAGCACCCGCCGAGCGAAGTGTTCAGGCAAAATTTTATGAAGGCTGTGGAAACATGTATCGATAAAAAATGTGAATATTGGCTGAGCGACTCTCGTGCTATACATTACCTGGAGTTTGCAGACCAGAACTGGATATTAGAACTTGTTTACCCTTTGTTGCCAAAAGCAAACCTACTGAAGTTTGCGCGAGTTAACACACTGGAGAGTATTGCTCTGATGGATGGCGCCCGCGTTTGTAACACTATTGAACAATTGCCGGAGTTTAAATTAAAGACCCAGCTCGAAGTTTTCAGCTCTAAAGAAGCGGCACTTAACTGGCTGTTCGACGGCAACCCGGTTGCTGGTTTATAGCTGAATATAGTGTACCCGATACCATTAAAAAGAACCACTTAAACTATGGCCTGAGTGGTTCTTTTATGTTGGCCCTACATAACCTGAACTATAGTCTGCGACCGCATGGCTTAATTTACGACTGCCTCTTTGGTTACTGCCAGAACAGGTTTTTGCTGAAGAAACTTATCTATAAAAGGTGTAAGGATAGCCAACACGGTAAAGAACAGCAATAAGTATAAATACCACGCGTAAGGCAATACCTCCAGGTAAGAAACTTCTCCGTTTGTAAAGTTCAGCATGATCAGGATCTGTGCGCCGTAGGGTAGCAGGCCCTGCACAATGCAGGCAAAAATATCGAGTATGGCAGCTGTTTTGCGTTTGTCTATGTGGTAGCGCTGGCTTATATCTTTGGCTACAGGCCCGGTTATAACTATAGAAACCGTGTTGTTGGCTATGGCACTGTTTACACCACTCACCAGCAAGCCCACACCAACCTGCGAAGAACGGTAGCCACTGATAAACTTGTTTGCCTTGCTAAGCAGAAACTGGATACCACCCGCCTGCCGCACCATTTCGGCCAGTCCGCCGGTCAGCATCGATAGCAGGAAGATCTCGGTCATGCTGGTAAAGCCTTCGTATATTTTTTTGCTGAAAAGCAGCACATCCAGTTCGCCGCCAACTATACCAACCAGGCCCGAAGCCACAATACCCGCTATTAGCACCGCAAACACATTTACCCCATACACCGCTAAAAACAACACCAACAGGTAAGGCGCTATCTTCAGAAACTCAATTTCACGTGTTACAGGTAAAACAGCCTGGGTTGCATCGTTCTGAAAACCAGCGAAAAGCAAAAGCCCGATGGTAACAAACGCAGCCGGACCCGCTATCAGGAAATTCACTTTAAACTTATCTTTCATCTCACACTCCTGCGTTTGAGTAGCCGCTATAGTCGTATCGGAAATAAAAGAGAGGTTATCGCCGAACATGGAACCACCCAGCAATGCACCCAACATCAGCGGCATCGAGGTATCGCTTTGCTCGGCCAGCCCCACTACTATCGGCCCCAGGGCAACTATAGCTCCCACCGACGTACCTGTAGCCGTAGACAGGAATGCTGCCAGCACAAACACGCCCAGCGCCAGGTACTGCACCGGAATATAGTTTAAGCCCAGGTTTACGGTAGCATCTACGCCGCCAATGCTTTTAGAAACCACCGCAAAAGCGCCGGCCAGCAGGTAAATAACGCACATGGTCACGATCTGGGAATCGCCGCAACCGCGCACCAGGGCATCTACTTTGGCATTTATGTTTCCTTTTAAAATCAGAAATGCTGCTATGATACCGCATACTACAGCAACCGGCGAGGGCAAAGCATAAAAGTCGTTGAGCACAATACCGGCGCCCAGGAAAATAAATACGAATACTAAAAAGGGAAACAGGGCTAATCCGCCCGTCTTTTGAATCTGATCCATTGTAAAGTTAAACCTGAAAGAAAAGCGAACTATAGCCACAGTAAACTTACTGTTAACCACAGATGCCATTTTGATAAAAGAATTGAAATGAATATTAAGGTGTGGCCACACTGTAAGGCAGCCATCAGTGGGAATTAGCTACAACAGCAACAACAGTTTGCCATAGCAACAGGCGTTGCGGTAACGGGCAAAATAGCCGGAATAAATACTGAAAGAGTGTGTGGTAAGTACATGTGTAGTAATTTATAGTTCCCAAAAACTGGGCAGGTGTTAGCACCATTTCAATATTATTGACGGTTGCTAGAGGTTCTCGGAGCCTGCTCTCTTCCCTCTTCTTTATAAATCTTGATAAAGATGCTGCAAAGGTAAGACCACTGCCTCAAAAATTGCAAGCTTTAAATGATAAACCTGTTATAGGATGACCTAACAACTATAGTTTGTGAATGTTTTACTGGTTTGCACTTAACAGGGATGAACAGCCAGGCACAACATACGTAGGTAGCTGCAACAACTATAGTTTATGGAACAGATACCGAACTTAAATATGGGCACGTCTGGATGGAGTTACCGCTGGATGGAAGTACTTTACCCACCCGAACTAAAATCGGCAGACCGGCTGGCCTACTATGCTACCAATTTTAACTGCACCGAAATAAACAGCAGCTTTTACCACTTTACCATGGCCAAAACCGTGGAGAAATGGCTGACTACCACACCCGCTTACTTTAAATTTGCACCTAAGCTGAACCAGGAGATAACACACAAGCGCAAGTTTGTTGATGCCGAAGCACCCCTGGATAAATTTATGTCCAGCTATAGTTTAATGGGCGACAGGTTAGGTCCGGTGCTTGTCCAGATCGCCGGCAGTTTCCGGTTCGACAGACCAACTGCGGAGGATTTTTACAGATTGCTCCGCGATAAATATCCAGCCCAGCCTTTTGCCCTGGAGGCCCGCCATGTGTCTTGGTTTACCGATGAGTCGATGGATTTGCTGCGTGATTACGACATTACAACTGTTATAGCCAGCGCCGGCAAGCGCTTTCCGGGCACCGAAGCAACCACCACCAACATTGCCTATCTGCGCCTGCACGGCGACGAAAAAATGTACTCCTCTGCTTACTCCGACGAAAAACTGGAACGCTACGCCTACATGGTAAAAGATTGGTTGGAGGATGAAAAACAGGTCTGGATTTTCTTTAATAATACTATTTTAGGAAACGCCGTACTCGATGCCCGCAAACTATTCGATATGATCAAAAATCTATAGTTCATCTTAAGTGGTCGAGTAACTTTTCCGACTGTTACTGCATCTGAACTATAGTGTAAAAGCTTTACACCGTCAGGCTCTGATTACCGTTTTATAGTTAAATAACAGCAGCTTATGAATATCCCAAAAGGTAAGATTATGGCTATCGGTGGCAACGAAAGAAAAGGGAATGAGCCGGTTCCTGTACCCATAGATGAGCATTCTCATTCTGTAGACGAAGGTATTCTGAAACGGATACATGATGAGCTGCATGGCCAGGGCACCCGCATAGAAGTGGTAACTACGGCAACTATAAATCCCGAAATAGCCGGCAAGGTTTATACGGATGCATTCTTACTGCTGGGCTGTGATAACGTGGGTGTTTTACCAATTCAAACCCCAGAAGATGCCAACCGACCCGAATACCTGGAGCGCCTGAAACAAACCCATGCAGTAATGTTTACCGGCGGAGACCAACAGCGCATTACTACTACTTTTAGCGGTTCGGAAGCTCTACGCATATTACAGGAACGTTACCAGCACGAAGAAAAATTCCTGGTATCGGGTACCAGCGCAGGCGCCATGGCGTTATCGGGAGTTATGATAAACGGGTCCATTGAGACTGCGCCTCTGCTGAAAGGAAACGTTGAACTTACAACGGGGCTGGACCTGTTGGATAAGATCATCATTGACACTCACTTCGTGAACCGCCGTCGCATTCCCAGATTGATAGAAGCCATCGCCAGTAATCCGACCCATATCGGCATTGGGCTTGGCGAAGATACGGGCATCCTGATAACAGAAAATAACTGCATCGAAACCATCGGCTCCGGGCTGGTCATTGTATTGGACGGACGAAAACTGCTGGAGAACAACTATAGAACTATAGATTCCGGCGATGCTCTCTGTGTCGAGAACCTGATCATACATGTTCTGCCTAAAGGCCGATCGTACCACATTTCATCCGGTGAGTTTGTATAGTTGCAGGTTTAATTCACCCCTACCTCTCCCGAGAGTATTAACCCACCCCTGCCCCTCCCAAGAGGGGAATTATCCGCCTTTACCAATTTTCAAATCATAGTTTTATAGTTGACGATCTCCCACGGACAGGTCGCGACCTGTCCCTACGGAACTATGACCATGATAAAAGTCGAAGCTTACCGGTTCAAACTATAGAAAAGCAGTTGCTATGAGAAACGTATCAGTCTTTGGGTTGAGCGCCTTGTGAATATCTGGTGCCGCAGGCATTGCGAGGCACGAGCAAAAGAGATTCGCACAGCGCGATGCCCGAAGACGGGGCCTCCCGGCCGTGAGGGCACCAAAGGTTATTTGAAACGATAGGCAAGTAAAGCTCCCAGGAGTAGAGTTTATTTGAAAGGATAGCTTGGTTCAAAGGAGCAAAGAATCAAACTATAGAACCCAGATTTCTCCTGTCGTCGAAATAACAAATAGAGAAATTGAAAGACAAATATGATTCATCGGCTTCGCTCAGGTTGACAAGATAAAAGTGTTGAACGTCCTCAATGCCCCAACTACACGCTTTGATCAAAAATCTATAGCTTGTAGCCGGTTTATAGTTCCTGCGGAGCTGCTGTGCTGTATTTTTAAAAAAATAGGTTATCTTGAACAGCCTTAACCAACTTTTTATGTCTGTTAATACAAAACCTATGCAGTCTCAGCAATCTGCCACACGTAACAACGACACCCGCGCGATTGTCATCATCGGGGCGCTGTTCTTTATTTTCGGGTCCGTTACCTGGATCAACTCTGTACTCATACCTTATTTCCGCGAAGCTTTTGAGCTCAGTAATTTCCAGTCGTACTTTGTTACGTTTGCTTTTTACATCTCTTATGTAGCCATGGCGGTACCGTCTGCGTGGGTACTTAAAAAGACAGGCTTTAAAAAAGGAATGGCGATCGGGCTGGCTGTAATGGCTGCCGGTGCACTTGTTTTTATACCTGCCTCACAATCGAGCACTTTTGTTATTTTCCTGGTAGGTCTGTTTATACAGGGCGCCGGCTTAACCTTGCTGCAAACAGCATCAAACCCTTACATAACTATACTTGGCCCAGCCGAAAGTGCTGCCAAACGCATTAGTGTAATGGGCATTGCAAATAAAGTAGGCGGTATTATAGCGCCGCTGGTGCTGGGTACCGTTTTATTTTTGGATTCTGATTCGCTTCAAAGTCAGGAGACTGCTTCCCTGGACCGGGTGATAGTTCCTTATATTATCATGGCTGCATCGCTAGTGGTACTGGCTTTTATGGTGCTGCGCTCTTCGCTGCCGGAAATTGACACCGACCAGGAAGATGAAGTGGTGGCTACGACCAACACAGGCAAAACAAGCATTACCCAGTTTCCGCATTTGTTGTTGGGGGTGCTGGCTATTTTCCTGTATGTGGGCGTAGAGGTTATTTCTGTAGATACCATCATCAGCTATGGCCAGGAACAAGGTTTTACACTTGATGATGCTAAGTTCTTTGCTTCGTTCACATTAGGCGCTATGTTGGTGGGTTACCTTATTGGCATTGTAACAATACCAAAATACCTGAAACAGGATGTAGCCCTGCAGATATCTGCCATACTGGGAGTGTTGTTCACTATCGCTGCCATACTAACGGAAGGCTACATTTCGGTGCTGTTCATCGCGTTGCTTGGTCTGGCAAATTCCCTGATGTGGCCTGCTATCTGGCCGCTGGCTATTGCGGGGTTGGGTCGCTTTACTAAAATTGGTTCGTCTTTACTGATCATGGGTATTGCCGGTGGTGCTATTATCCCGTTGGTGTATGGCCGCTTCACGGATCTGGCTGATGCGCAGCAAGCCTACTGGATCATGGTGCCGTGTTACCTGTTTATCTGGTTTTTCGCTACCAAAGGCCACAGAATCAGAAAGTAAAAACAACAATACCAAAAACAGAAAATCCCGCCTGAACTATAGTTTGAGCGGGATTTTCTGTTAAATTGAACTATAGCTAAACTATAAAAGCTGCAGCTGTTCGCCTTTATAATGCTTTATCGGTTTAAAGGAATTGGTTATGGTATAGACCGGGGTTTCCTGGTAACGGGAGGCCACCACTACCTCAGTGCCGGCAGCATTTAACCGGAACAGGTTTTGCACCAGCTTTGGGCAGTTATTATCTTTTGATAAATGCGACAGCAGAATGTGGCTCATGAACGCCGGTTTGTGCTCCATAAAAAGCGCCAGTGCCTGCTCGTTCGATAAGTGCCCATGATTGCTGCGGATGCGTTGTTTCAGGTGATAAGGGTAACGGCCTTTATCCAGTAAACCATCATCATAGTTGGCTTCCAGGAAAGCGGCGTGGCACATACCAAAGTGCTTGATAACATGCTCGCAGGGTGCACCTATGTCTGTAAAAACCCCAATGTTGATATCCTGGTAACTAACTATAAAACTATGTGGGTCGGATGCGTCGTGCCATTTCGGGAAGGCAGTTATCATCAGCCCACCTACCTGCACCGGCTCATGTGCCAGAAAAGAAATGGAGGTAAATTTTTCGTGGGTCAGACGGCCATGGTATAAAGTGTCGGGTGTAATGTAAACCGGTATCTCATATTTGCGCGCCATTACTGATACGCCCCGGATGTGGTCGGAATGCTCGTGAGAGATGAAAATGGCTTTTACTTTGCGCATCGAAAGGCCGAGGCGCTTCATTCGCTTTTCAGTTTCGAGGCACGAAATACCGGCATCTACCAACACTGCTTCGTGCTCATTACCGATGTAATAACAGTTACCGTTACTGCCAGAATTTAAGGATGTGATCTGCAATTGCATGTGCCTACAAAGAAAAGGTAATTTATAGTTTATACCAACCGGGGGCAAATAGAAAACCGCAAAGCAGCTGCCTTAATTCCGGACGCATCAACTTTAACCAACCGTAACTATAGTTGTACCTGATTATCAGCACAAAAAATTATAGTTTATCAGCGTTTGAAGTAAACTTTAAAGGTAGAGCCTTTGCCTGGTTCGCTGTCGAGCTCTATGCGGCCACCTGCATTTTCGAGGATACGTTTTACAATGTATAAGCCAACTCCCGAGCCTTCCACGTGGTCGTGCAGGCGCTTAAACATCCCGAATATCTTGCTTTCGTCGGCAGGGTTAAAGCCAAGTCCGTTATCAGATACACATAAAACAGTAAACTCCGGGTTGTTTTCTATTGTTACTTTTATCAGGGGTTTGCGCTCCGGCGAGCTGTATTTCAGTGCATTGCTGAGCAGGTTATAAACGATACTACGCACATTCTTAGCCGAGAACTCTACTACTGTATCGTCACTGAACTGCACATCTATAGTTGCATCTTTCTCCCTGATAAGTCTTTCAAAATCCAGTTTAACGTCTTCAATTACCTCTTTCAGGTTAACTTTCGCTACATCCTCTACGCTGTCGCGTTGTATCTTGGCAACTTCAGTCAGGTCTGCTATGGCACGTTTAAACCTATCTACTGAGTTCTGGATCAGGTTTAGCACGCGTGGAATCTCCTTTTCAGATTGTACCACTTCTGAGGGCAGGTAATCTACAAGCGCTTTCATCAGTCCCTCTATGTTGGAGATCGGCGCTTTCAGGTCGTGGGAGGCGGAATATACAAAGTTGTCGAGGTCAGCGTTTATACCCAGCAGCTCTCGGTTCATTTCTTCTATTTTCATCCGGGCTTCTACCTGCTCGTTAATGTTGATAGCTACTGCAATAATGCCTGTAATTTCGCCTGCCATATTGCGCATCGGGTGGTACACAAAGTTGAGGTACACTTCTTCCATTTTGCCATCGCGCTCAAAATGTACCGGCAGTTCATTGGCTATAAAAGGAGTGCCGGTATTATACACGTTATCCAACAGCTCTTTTATGCCCTGGTCGGCTACTTCCGGCAACACATCCAACACTGGCTTACCCAATATATCTACCTGATTACGTCCCCATATTTCACAAACACCCGGGTTTGCCAGGTCTATAATATATTCCGGTCCGCGCAGTATAGTTATACCCACCGGTGCCTGCTGAAAAATCTCGTTAAGGTATTTCTGTTGCCTTATACTTTCCTGGCGGGCCTGCACGCTGGTAATGGAAGTAGCAAACTGTCCGATCATCAATTGATGAAAGCCCACATAATCTGCATCGTATTCCAGAAATGAACTGATACCGGAGACACACAACCCGATAATTTCATCCTGCCCCGGCCGGAAGATGGGAAGCAGAACCGCTTTACCTGGTATCGACAAGCCTGACGCTACATCTGTAGCAGCGTCGTTATGTGTCATCTGATCTAATAGAACAGGCTGTCTTGTTTCGATCAGTCTGCGGATCGGGGCACCAGCTTCCTTACCTTTTATCAGTATTAGATCTGGCGCGTCATCATCAGCAATGTTTCCTGCTTTACCAACTAACTTACATTCGGAGCCTTGTGCATTAAACAGGTAAATGAGGTTAAACGGAATATCCTGAGGGTTATGACTAAGTATGTCGCTGGCTGTCTGGCAGGCTTGTTCCAGGGTTTGCACCAATGCGGTGGCATCTGCTATGGCTTTCATGGTGCGGATGCGACGTTGGTTCAGCACTGTTTTAGTTACCTCGGTACAGGCACAGAAAACGCCGTTAACGTCTCCATTATCATCAAAGGCTGGGCTGTAAGAAAATGTCCAGTAGGTCTCCTCCGGAAAACCTTTCCGCTCCAGCACCAGGTATAGTTCTTCGGCATAAAACTGGTTGCCATTCTCTAATATATCTTCAGCTACTACACCAACCGTGTTCCATATTTCGGCCCACATATCGCGGGCGCTTGCTCCCAGTGCTTTCGGGTGTTTATTACCAAGGGCAGGCAGGTACGCGTCGTTATGAAACATGAACAAATCCTTACTCCACCATAAAAACATCGGAAAAGCAGAATTCAACAGGATCCGGACAGTGGTCTTCAGCGTCTCCTCCCAGTTTTCTGGTTTACCTAGCGGATGGTTTTCCCAGTCGTACTCCCGGATCAAGGCACCCATTTCTCCACCACCCTGCAAAAAGGCCGGCGTAGTTGTAGTATTCTGTATAGATTCTGAAGGCATTAAGTATATATTTATGATCGCTGCCTGATAGCAGGAATTAGTAAGTTACCTTATAATAAGCAGAATATATAATGTAAAGGCTTAGTTTCAACGTAAAACCAAAAACACAGGATACACGGCTTTATTTAATTCAAACCTATAGTTGGCGGGTATAAGACCGTTTAAGTAACTATAGCACAACATAATTTACATGTTACATCCATTAAAAAAGTAAATAAGCAGCCTTTATACTGCTAAATTACAATCTACACTTTTCCGGCTTCCTGTTTATAGTTGGCACCTATCTTGGGAAGGTCCAGGGTGTCGCTTGTCCAGGCTCTTACTTTATAAAGCAGTTCCTCGTTCTCTGCCAAAGACTGGTTGTAGGATGGTATCATCTGCTTTAGTTTGGCCTGCCACTCCGGCGATTGCACCTGCTTAGGGAAACAACGCTGTACAAGCTCCAGCATGATAGACACTGCCGTAGAAGCTCCCGGCGAAGCTCCCAGCAACGCTGCTAACGAGCCATCCGAAGCAGTTACCATTTCGGTACCGAACTCCAGCACACCACCGCCCTCCGGACTTTTTTTGATGACCTGTACCCGCTGTCCGGCTATTTCCAGTTCCCAGTCTTCTTCTTTTGCATTCGGGTAATAATCGCGCAGTGCTGCCAGCCTGTCTTCGGGTTCCTGCCTTACCTGATTTATAAGGTACTGGGTAAGTGGTATGTTTTTGATACCTGCCGAGATCATAGGCCGCAAATTATCCGGTCTGATGGATAAGGCCAGATCCAGGAAAGAGCCTTTTTTGAGGAACTTGGTAGAAAAACCTGCATACGGCCCAAAAAGCAGCTCTTTTTTACCGTTTATAAAGCGGCTATCCAGGTGCGGCACCGACATAGGCGGCGAACCAACCGAAGCCTTGCCATACACTTTTGCTTTGTGTTGCTCTATAATGTCGGGGTTAGTGCAACGCAGCCACTGCCCGCTCACCGGGAAACCACCATAGCCATCCCCTTCCGGAATATCAGATTTTAAAAGTAATGGCAACGTTCCACCGCCAGCTCCTATAAACACAAACCTGGCATACACTTTTCGTTTTTCGCCGGTGGCCAGGTCTTTCACTTTTACGCGCCAGTAGCCATTGTTCTTTTTCTGAAGATTGCGCACCTCATGCCCAAAATATTGCTTTACCTGTCCGTCATTACCCAGGCGCTCCAGCATGCGGCGTGTTAGTGCGCCAAAGTTCACGTCCGTGCCTATCTCTATGCGGGTACCCGCTACTTTTTCGTTCGGGTCGCGGTTTTCCATTACAAGCGGCATCCATTCTTTCAGTTGCTGCGCGTTCTCGGAGTATTGCATGCCTTTAAACAAATGGCAGTCGGTAAGGGTATCGTAACGCTTTTTTAAGAAGTCTACATTTTTGTCGCCCCACACAAAACTGATGTGCGGAATACTGTTGATAAAAAAGTCAGGAAGCCTGACCTGGTTCTTTTCGATGAGGTAAGACCAGAACTGCTTGGACACCTCAAACGACTCCGCAATTTTAACTGCTTTACTTATGTCTATCGATCCGTCGGGGCGCTCGGGGGTATAGTTGAGTTCGCAAAAAGCAGAGTGTCCGGTTCCGGCGTTGTTCCAGGCATCAGAGCTTTCGGCGGCGGCTACATCCAGCCGCTCATACACTTCTATTTTCAGGTTAGGCTCCAGTTCTTTTAGCAACATGCCCAGGGTGGCGCTCATTATGCCGGCCCCTATCAGTATCACATCCGGGTTGTCGGCAAGGTTAATTTTATTGTTCATAGCTATCTGGTTTCATCTTATAGTCTCCTGCACCGGCAGGCGGGTATCTAAAGGATTACGGTTAAAACGTGTTTTTAACTATACTTTCAGCTGCCTGCCGGGTTACATCCGCTCTGCTCACATAGCTATAGTCAGGCTCCGGAAACTTTTTAAGACAATCTTTGAGGTACTATAAAAACATCTGGTATAAATATTCTGCCTTATTACATGTTGCAACAACAACTTTCACATTATCAATATGTTATCAGCTTTTATAGATATTTAATTATGCTATATTTGCATCCTTTAATATTACCGGAATTTTATAGTTATACTGTTCCCCGACTTTGTATTATCAACTCTAACACCATACAAATGAAACACAGTTACCTTACCAGATGGGCCTTTATCCTGGTGGCCTTCTTTTCTTTTACCGCCTGCGACCAGGAGCAGGAAATTACACCACAGGAAATAATTGAGGTTGAACCGGACGCAACCACTTTATCTACCTACTTTACTGAGAATTATGAGAGTGCCTACAAATCAAGCTATGCTACAGAGCAGGTAAGTTTTGTAAACGGCACCTGGACCTTTGATGATGCCCTGACCGGGAACTCTACCTCCGATAGAAAATCAGGAACGCAGTCGGCACGTGTACGCAACAGTGGTAAACTAACGATGGCCTTCGACCTGGCTGAAGGAGCAAAATCGTTTACGATGCGCTATGCCAAGTTTGGGAGCGATAAAGCTACCACTTTGCAGGTGTTTTACTCCACTAACGGAGGAACCAGCTGGACAAGCGCCGGTGCTGCCGTTAGTGTAAGCAAAACCAGTTTACAAACTATAACCTATCCGTTAGATGTAACCGGTACTGTCCGTTTCGAGATAAGGAAGACAGATGGAAGCACCAACCGTGCCAACATTGATGATATTCAGATCGAGTCGAACCCTGCTCCGGTACAGAACACGGAAACTATCACGGAAGACTATGAAACGGGCTCTAAGGGAAGTTATGCTGCCGGAACAGTTGCGCTGACATCTGGTAACTGGTACCTGAACGAAGCCCTGATCGGAACACTGGATGGCGACCGTAAATCAGGCACAAAATCAGTTCGTATCCGTGACCTGGGCACCCTTGAAATGCAATTTGATGTGCAGGGCGCACAGTCGGTAACTATAGCCCATGCTTTGTACGGCACCGATGGCCCAAGCACCTGGCAACTGGAAGCCTCAACAAATGGCGGAACGTCATGGACTGCTGTAGGCAACATCGTTAACACCACTTCTACTACATTACAGCCTGTTACTTTCACGGTAAACTATAGTTCGGCCGTTCGTTTCAGGGTAGTGAAGCTTTCGGGCAGCGGTATCCGCATTAATATTGATGACTTTGTGATAAGTGGTACAGCTGCCGGAGACGGTGGTGGCGGCGACCCGGGTACTGGCGACCCAACCACTCCTCCCCCAACTATAGATAATGTAAATCTGACAATGGGTAACCCGTCGGGGGCCATTACAGATGTAAATTACCCTAACAATTACCTGCTGCAGAAGCCACAATTTGTGATGTCGTATAGCCGCGACAAAGGAACAGCCAACTGGGTAAGCTGGCACCTGGATGAATCTTGGATAGGCAGCACACCACGCCAGGACGATTTCCGTGCTGATATTACGCTGCCATCGGGCTGGTACCGTGTCGGGTCTACTGACTACTCCGGAAGCGGTTTCGACAGAGGCCATATGTCTCCATCAGCAGACAGAACAGCAACTGTAGCTGATAACTCTGCTACGTTCTTAATGACCAACATGATACCGCAGGCTCCGCGCAACAACCAGGGCGCCTGGGCTACTTTAGAAGGTTACTGCCGTTCTATGTTAGCGGGTGGTTACGAGATCTATATTATTTCGGGAGGTTATGGTATTGGTGGCTCCGGCTCTAATGGTTATGCCACAACTATAGCCAACGGCAACGTTACCGTACCATCCAACACCTGGAAAGTTATCCTGATCATTCCGGATGGCGACAACGATGCAGCCCGTGTAACATCAAACACCCGCGTTATTGCCGTTGATATGCCAAATGACCAGAACATTTTATCGGACTGGAGAGCTTACCGCACCACCGTGGATGCCATTGAAGCTAAGACCGGTTACGACTTCTTTAACCTGGTAGCTGATAACGTAGAGACTGTTATTGAAGCAAATGTAGACGTACAATAACACGAGTAGTTATAACTATAACAAGGCTTAAAAGCCAGCTATAATGCAAAAGAGCCCCGCCAATTAGCAGGGCTCTTTTGTTTCAGGAACTATAACACCGTTTTTATGATTATGTATACCATAAAGCAGCTAATACTGAGCTCTTTATAAACACGAATAGGCAATAACTATAGTTTACAAGCTATTAAACTACAATAAATTGCCCGCTAAGGAGTTTAAGGGGAGAATCCGTAAAATAAGTTTAGTCCATATTCACATTTTTATTGCGCGTTATAGCACTTTATTTTATGTTTACTCTGGTATAGCATCCAGACATTAATCAAATTACCATGAAATCAACCTTTTTATCTTTCATTTTAGTTGTAATGTTTACGGCTGTACAGGCCCAGAGCCCAGCCCCTCAGAAAGCAAAAGCAGCTAAAAACTCGTTATCAAGCCAGTTCGATAACCTTAAAGACAATGCCAACTCTTATAACGAGAAAGGCCAGCAGTACAAGGTAGTGAACGTAAAAACGCTGAATACTTTTTATAGCAGCGTAAACGATAGCCTGCAGGTAATTGGTAAAAAACTGGCCGATGCGCGTGCAGGCGCCGACAAAGAACTGATTGAAGCCCGCGCCAACGTAGCAGCCCAGGAAAAGGAACTGAAAGCCCTGACCGAAGAAACGGCCCGCAAAGAACTGGAAGTACAGAAAAGCCAGCACCTGATCAATAACATCTCGTTTTTCGGGATAGATATGGGCAAGCAGTTTTACGTGATCCTGAACTCTGTAATTATAGTGGCGCTTATTATTATACTGGCTATAGTTATGATGCAGTATAAGAGCAGCAAGAGCACGACTGTAGAAAAGGTAAAAGCCTTTAACGACATCGACAACGAGTTTAACGAATACAAAAAAGCTGCCCGCGAACGCGAATTGAAGCTGAAGCGCGAAATGCAGACTGAGTTTAACCGTGCCGAAGAACTGAGCCAGCAACTGGCCGCCATTCAGAAAAAGCAACACGCTTAAAATAAGATATCAAACTACTAAAAAGCCGCTCCGGAACTATACCGGAGCGGCTTTTTGCATTTACAACTATAGCCTGCTTCCGAGCATCTTAAAACACTTTCTGAGATTTTTTGAAACTTTTAACACCAATTACATGTATATACATTAAATGTTTATACATTTGTAATTAGTACCGTAGAATTAAACTTACATAAAATTTATAACCAGAAAGATAATTATGGCAACTACAAAATGGGTAATTGACCCGACACACAGCGAAATACAATTTAAGGTAAAACACCTGATGATCACGACTGTAACGGGTTACTTCAAATCGTTTGACCTGGAAGTAGAAACAGAAGACGAGGACTTTACCAAAGCTTCCCGCATCGAGTTTACAGCAGATATTGACTCTATCAGCACCAATAACGAACAGCGCGATACGCACCTTAAGTCGGATGACTTCTTTAATGCTGAACAGCACAAGCAGCTGGTTTTTGTAGGTAAAACTTACGAAGGATCAGGCGACGATTATAAACTGCACGGCGACCTGACCATCAGAGATATTACCAAACCGGTTACCCTGAGCGTTGAGTATGGTGGTATTGTAGTTGACCCATATGGCCAGACAAAAGCTGGTTTTACGGTAGATGGTAAAATAAACCGTAAAGACTTTAATCTTACCTGGGATGCCGTAACTGAAGCCGGCCAGGTAGTAGTTAGCAACGAAATAAAACTCCACTGTGAAATACAGCTGGTAAAACAAGCATAATTTCTTTTCCTGTTTTATAAATGGCAAGCCGCCCGAACTATAGTTTGGGTGGCTTGTCGCTTTTATAGTTAGTCCGAACCTATATACTGGTGCTGTTTTTAATCCAGGAGTGTTTCCTTGAGGGCAGGGTCGTTTCATTATATTAAAATCATATAAAATAACGCCCTCGCTCGCCTCTGGCGAGTGTGAGCTATTTAGTGGCGTCCCGCCACTTGTGCCTCAGGCACAGTTTTAAGCGGCCAGAGTCCGCAGGTAACTCACACTCGCCAGAGGCGAGCGAGGGCAAATAATAGAATGAAACGACCCTGCCCTTAAGGGAATGCTCCCTCCTTTGCTATAGTTGACTCAACAGCTTTATTGTCACAGCCTATTCACGGACAGGTCGCGACCAATGTCGTCAAGTGAATAACTTTTACGTTCCTAACTGTCATTTCGAACTCAGTGAGAAATCTATTTAAGATGTATTCAAGATAGATCTCTCCTTTCGTCGAGATGACAATCTCTGCTTAAGTTGACGGCATTAGGACGCAACTTGTCCCTACGGAATAAAATTGTAGAGAAGTAATTCTTTTCGTCTCCTTTTACTCAGCATACTAAAAACAGATGCTCAAAAACTATAGTTTATTTCTGTAGCTTAGCTTTACGTACTTACTTCTAAACACACAAACTATAGAACTGATGGCTATTCCGCTTCCTGAGAACAACTATAACCTGATGGCCTTACAGGAGCTGCGTACCTGGCAGCAGGAAATGCAACGGCCTCCCTCCTTCTTTAACAACCTCGCCCGCAAAGCGCAACACAAGATAAACAGTTACATACCCGACAAAGTACATAACGCCATAACCGCAGCCATAAAGCAAATGACGCGTGCCACGCTTTTCGGGGCGGGCTATGTAACCCGCAAACCTTCCGAAGCACAAAACCTACAACTACAGGAAGGACTGGTACTGGGTCGTATTGATTTTTATAAACACGCTGCGGCCGCAGAAGGTGGCATAACCGGCGCCGGTGGCATACTGCTGGGCCTGGCAGATTTTCCGTTACTGTTCGGGTTTAAAATGAAATTGCTTTTCGAGATCGCTGCACTTTACGGTTATGATGTGAACGACTACAGGGAGCGCTTATACCTGCTTTACATTTTTCAGCTGGCTTTTAGCAGCCACGAGCACCGCCGCGACGTGTACCTGCACATGACCGATTGGGAAACCCGCAAACAACACCTCCCCGACGATATAAACGAATTTAACTGGCGCAGCTTTCAGCAGGAGTACCGCGACTATATTGACCTTGCCAAGATGGCCCAGCTCATACCCATTATCGGGGCACCTGTAGGGGCTGTTGTGAACTATAGACTGCTCCGCAAACTTGGCCAAACCGCCATGAACGCCTACCGCATGCGCTGGCACGAAACCGGGAAACTATAGTTAAAGATTACATTAGATATTTATTATATTGCTTTCAGAAGTATAAACTATAGCGTTCTATACCTACAGATATAGTGCAGATAAGCGTATGTTTTGGTTTATACTATAGTTGGGTAAAATAGCAATTAATATGAATTTAGAATCTTTACTAACGAACCGCTTTCTTCGTTTCATTTTTCCTTTTGTTATACTTATTGTGTTTTGGGTGTTTATCAAGCCATTGATTTCAACTAATACAAGGGAAAATGGTGATAAAGAACGTTGCGAGACTGCAGCTTTGATAAAGGAAAAAAGTATTATAGGTGTAGTGATTGCGAAGTACAGAGACAAAAGGGATCTCAGGCATTTTGCTTATAGAAGGGGGAAAGTTAGAGTAGACAATAGTTTCTTCGTTTTAGAAGGCAGTGACACCTATGATCATATCCAGGTAGGAGATTCTATCATAAAGGAAAAAGGATCTTTTGTAGTAACACTCATTCGGCAGGATTCAGTTTATACCCACACCTTGGACTATGGATGCAAGTAACATTCATGCAATGCTTTTCGGTTTATTTATCGTTGTAGAAGCACTAATTGCTCTCTATTTGAATATAGTCATCTTCAAAATCAAAGCGGAGCTGCGAACGCATGGCTACCAGGTAACTTGGTTTTATGGAACTTTCTTTGATTTAATCCTACTATACCGCCTATATTTAAAAACCAGAAAACAAGTCTATCTTAATTGGCTAATCAAACTAGGGATACTGCTTATATTATTTATCTCTCTATTTGTAATAATGATAAGGTAGCCATTAAAACAATTAAAACAACTTTACCCAACACAGTTCAGCCTTAACCCTTACTAAGCTAAGGGCTTAGGCTGCACCAGCACGTTAGAGCTAATTGCAATCATGAAGTTTGAATTTGTAGCTATATTTCTTGTCTTGATGCTTTTGTCCTCTTGCAGCCAAAGTATCGAATATGACAACATACAAAATAAGGATGGGCTCTACTTTGATAAATCTACTGGTAAATTTCTAGATGGAAAGTTTGAAAGTGTGACTCTACGCCCTTATTCACGAGAGACAGTTATTAAACAAGAATTTAAAAATGGTTTACCAACTGGAGAATGGGAAGAATGGAATGGTGATGAACTAATCCATCATGGGGAATATATTCAAGAAAATGATTTGGCGATCAGAATCAAAAAAATGACAAACAGCAAAAGAGTTAATCTGAATTTATGGAAAGAAGCTGATTTTGCAATGTTGTCAATAGAACTTGTACAGCCAGCTCATGCAGATTCAAGTACTTTAGAAAAGGTCGCTATTGTCACTGAAAAAGAGTTTAAGGACAAGTATGTTTTTAGTACCATAATTTTCGACTCCATAAATAATTCGACTACAGAAAGAAGAATTTTTGAGTACGAAATCAGATAAAAACTACTTAGGCTAACCACCCCCATAAGCCAGCTACGCCGCCTTATGGCCAAGTCCGTTAAAATTACAATTCATAAAAATCACCATCTTAATAAATATTTACAAAATTTGGTTCTGTAAATTATAAACTAACGGAACGAATCTATACCTTTGTGCTGTTAAGAGTATGTAACAGATATAATAACAATGACATTAAGCGATAAACAACTGGAGCTGATCGAGGAGATCGGGATTTACCATGAGAACAATGGTTTTCAGCCGGCTGTTGCGCGTGTTATGGGTTTGTTACTGGTATCTGACAAGCCGGAGCTTACATTCGAGGAAATTTCTGAGACCCTGAATATAAGCAAAAGTGCTACCAGCAATGCGTTAAATATGCTGCTCAACACGGGCCATATAGAATACACCACCTTCCATGGCGACAGGAAACGCTACTTCCGGATAAAATCATCTAACTGGCGCGACCTGTTTAACAAAAAGATGGAAGACCTCGGCAAACTCAACGACATACTGAAGCGTGTGCTGGAAGTAAGAAAAAGAGATAACCCTATTTACGACGAGAAATTACAATACTTCATCAGCTTCCTGGATTACCTTAAAACACAGCTTCCGAACCTGATCGAGCAGTGGGAGAAGGAAAACGAAAAACAAAAAGCATAATTTTTTTGTCTTTTTAGTTCACTAAATTCAGAACCAACTATACATATCAAAACTAAAAGAACTATAAACGTGAATATCAAACACTTATTAGTAGGATTAGCGCTCTTCTCTATGTCGCCTGCTTTTGCACAAAGCCAGCCCGACGTGAAGGAACTGGACCTGCAAACGGCAGTAAAATACGCACTCGAAAATAACGAGTCTATAAAGAAGGCCTCTTACGATGAGCTTGGCTCCAAATACCAGGTTAACGAAGTACGCAGTGCAGGTTTACCACAGGTTGATGTAAAAGGATCGGCAGTACGAACCCTTGAAAAATCGATGATCGCGCTTCCTGCCGAATTTAACCCCGAAGGTACAGGCCCGCTTATTAAACCGATGGGTACCGACAATACGGTAATGGCTGGTCTGTCGGTAACACAGTTGCTGTTCAGCAAATCATACTTTGTGGGCCTAAAGGCTGTTAAAAGTGCAGAAGACCTGTATCGCATCCGCAAAGAAATGGCTACTGAAGATGTGATCTATAACGTGGGCAGCGCTTATTACCAGGTGTTGCAAACCGAAGAGCAATTCAACAGCATCAACGCCAACCTGACCAAACTTACACAACTGGAAAAGATACTGACGCTGCAGTACAAGAACGACCTGGTAAAAAAGGTAGATGTGAACCGCATTAAGGTAAATAAGATAAACCTCCAGAACCAGAAAGAGAACCTGCAGGCAGCTTATGTGCAGCAACTGAATGTGCTTAAATTCTTTATGGGCATGCCCCTGGAAGAAGAGATAACCTTAACAGGCTCGGCAGAAGACAAGTTACTGGATACGCACCCAACTATGGCCGGCTTAACAGAAGCTGCTACAGAACGTGCCCAGTTTAAAGTACTTAACAAGATGAAAGAACTGAAAGCTCTGGAGATCGAGAATATCCGGGCAGGCTACTACCCTTCGCTGGCTGCCTTTGGTAACTATAACTACCAGTCGCAGTACGATGGCCGCATGATCGGAAATTCTGATGCCATGTGGTTTCCGAACTCGCAGGTAGGCCTGCAGCTTAACATCCCGATTTTTGATGGTTTGCGCAAGAAGAGCCAGGTGCAGCAGCGCGAAATTGAGCTGAAGAAAATGGACCTGGATATACAGCAATACAACAAAAGCACCCAGGTAGAGCTAAGTAATGCCCTTAGCCAGTTAGGTAACAGCCAGAACAACATCACATCGCAGGAAAAGAATGTGGAGCTGGCACAAGAGGTTTACAACACTACAAACCAACTATACAAAGAAGCCCTGGCACCGCTAAGCGACCTGCTGAATGCAGAGACCGCCCTGCGCGAGGCACAGACAAACCTGAACAACGAAAGACTTAAATACCAGCTGGCACAGCTTAATTACATGAAAGCCAGAGGTGAATTAGAATCCATAACAAAGTAAGACATACACCATATACTAAAATGAAGAAGTTAATTTATATCGTAGTTGTTATCTTAATTCTGGGCGCTATTGGCTTTAAGCTGATGGATAACAAAGAGCAGATGGCCGCCAATGCAGCTGTGGCAGAAATTAAAAGCGATGCCATACCGGTGGGCGTAACTGAAGCGAAAACAGCCAGGCTGGACAAGTCTTTCACGGCGCAGGGTAACTTCGCTCCTATCCAGAGCTTAACACTTTTGTCGGAAACGACTGGCCAGATACAGCGCGTGTTAAAACGCAAAGGTGATAAAGTAAGAGCAGGTGAGTTACTGATACAGGTAGAAAGCAACACTATGGCCGCAGACCTGGCAACTGCCCAGACCAATGCTGAAAAAGCAAAGCGTGACTTAGAACGTTTCGAGAACCTGGCTGCCGGCGACGCAATTACCCAGCGTCAGTTGGAAGATGCCCGATTAGCTGCAAAATCCACGCAGGCACAGTTAGTAGCTGCCCGCCAGCGCATGAACAAGACCCGCATCACTGCTCCCATTAGCGGCGAAATAAACGCCATGCACATTGAAGTTGGATCTTACCTGAACATGGGTACCAAACTATACGACATCGTGAACGTGGACAAGCTGAAACTGGAAGTTAAGGTAAACGAAAGCGAAGTGCTGCTTATTAACAAAGGCCAGAAGGTAACTATAAAAGCAGATGCCGGTGCAGGCCAGCAGTACGAAGGAACGGTTACAGCCATAGGCGCACAAGCCGACCCTACCCTGAAGTTTGACGTGGAGATTGAAGTTAAGAACAATGCTAACAATAACCTGAGAGCAGGTATGTACGGCACAGCTTACTTCGAAGTAGCCGATCAGCGCGATGCACTTCTTTTACCGCGCGAAGCTATAGTTGGCAGCATCCAGAACCCAAGTGTATATGTGGTGAACAATGGTGTTGCGAACCAGCGCAAGGTAAAAGTAGGTGTGGTTACACAGGATAAAGTAGAGATACTTGATGGTGTAAAACCAGGCGAGCAGATCGTGCAAAGCGGCCAGATAAACCTGCGCGAAGGCATTAAAGTGTCTGTGCTGAAGTAAGAACCGTGCTATAGTTGTCTTCCCTCAACCCCCTTCAGAAGGGGACTTGTTCTCAAGTATAGTTCTGCTGCTCTTTCGGATTTGCAATCCGAAAGTATAGTACCTGCGGATTTGTAATCCGCAATAGTAAAGGCAGTGGCTATAGGTAAAAAACGGTTTACAAATCCGAAGCAGCTTAATTACGGTGGATGACTCACTTTAGCAGAGCAAAAACAAGAATGTTTCTTTAAAGAAGAACTAAGAAATGAACATAACCAAATTATCAATACAGCGATCAACCCTGGTGGTGGTGGTTTTTACCGTCCTCACACTGCTTGGGGTTGTCAGCTACCAATCGCTTAACTATGAGCTTCTACCGAAGTTCAACCCTCCTGTACTAACTATAAGTACTATTTACCCGGGTGCGTCGCCAAACGAGGTGGAGAACTCTGTAACCAAAGAGATAGAAGATGCCCTTGCCTCGCTGGAGAACGTGAAGGAAATGAAAAGTACCTCCCTGGAGAGCTTTTCCATGATCGTGATAAACCTGAACCAAGGCACGGATGTGGACTTAAGTTTACAGGAAGCGCAGCGTAAGATTAACACCATTCTGGCTAAGTTGCCTGAAGATGCGGATGCGCCAACGCTGAACAAATTTGACTTCGACGATTTGCCTATCATCAAGATGGGTGCCACGGCCAACATGTCCGCTACCGAGTTCTATGACCTTATCGATAAAAAGATAAAGCCCGAACTTTCGCGCATACAAGGTATGGCTGCCATTAAAGTTTTGGGTGGCCAGGAACGTGAGATCAAAGTAAATATTGATGCCAATAAACTGGAAGCTTATAACCTGTCTATACTTCAGGTACAGCAGAAGATCCGCAACTCAAACCTGGACTTCCCTACCGGTAAAATAAAGCAGGAAAGCGGCCAGACACAGATCCGTTTGGCTGGTAAGTTTCAGTCGCTGGAGCAGTTAAATAACCTGATTATCCGCGAAGATGACAAAGGTATAGTTCGCCTTTCGGATGTGGCCGAAGTACAGGACACGCAGAAAGATATTGAAGTAATGAACCGCATCAACGGGAAAGCTTCGGTGGGTATAACCATACAAAAACAGTCTGATGCGAATGCCGTGGAAGTAAGCCGTCTGACAAAGGAAGCACTTGCCGAACTGGAGAAAACGTATGCTGCCGAAGGCCTGAAATTCAACATCGCCAACGACTCTTCTGACTTTACTTTAGAAGCTGCCGATTCGGTTATACATGACCTGGTGATCGCGGTTATACTTGTTGCCATTGTGATGTTGCTGTTCCTGCACTCGCTGCGCAACGCGGTCATCGTTATGATCTCTATCCCGGCATCGTTGGTGGCTACCTTTATTGCCATGTCCCTGCTGGGTTACTCACTTAACCTGATGTCGCTGCTGGCACTTTCGCTGGTGGTAGGTATCCTGGTTGATGACGCTATAGTTGTGATCGAGAACATTCACCGCCACATGGAGATGGGTAAAAAGCCTGCCCAGGCGGCTTATGATGGTATCCGGGAGATATCTGCTACAGTTACTTCCATTACACTGGTAATTGTGGTGGTATTTATCCCGATCGCTTTGTCAACAGGTCTGGTTTCGGATATCCTGCGTCAGTTTGCGGTGGTGGTAGCCGTTGCAACTATGATCTCGTTGTTCGTAGCCTTTACCCTGATCCCGTTGCTTGCCAGCCGTTTCTCACGCCTGGAGCACATCTCGGACAAGAACATTTTCGGAAGATTTATCCTTGCTTTTGAGCGCTTCCTAGACAGAATCATCGATGGCTTTACAGCAGCACTGAAGTGGGCATTTAACCATAAGTTCATCACATTGGCTGTAACTATAGTGATGCTGGTTGCTTCGTTTGCGCTGGTGCCGTTCGGCTTTATAGGTTCGGAGTTTATACCTGCCGGCGACCGTGGCGAAGTGAGCTTACAGCTGGAGTTACCAAAAAATGCTACCGTGGAGCAGACAAACTTTGCCACACGCCAGGTAGAAGAATATTTAGAAACTATACCTGAGGTAGAGAAAGTATTTACAACAGTAGGTACAACATCTTCGGCACAGGCAGGTCAGAACACGGCATATAAATCAGATGTATATGTATCGTTGGTTGATGTGAAGGAACGTGCTTTCAGCACAAACCAGTTCAGCCGACAGGCAAAAGCCGACATCGAAAGTAGAATTCCGGATGTGGAAGTAACGCCGGTGCCGGTAGGTCTGGTGGGTAACGCTCAGGCTCCGATCCAAATCATTATTTCTGGCTCAAACCTGGATAGCGTGATGGCTTTCTCTCAAAAGGTAATGGCTATTACGGAAAGTGTGAATGGTACCGCCGACGTGGAGACATCTGTAGAAGGTGGAAACCCCGAGATTGAAGTAGTAGTGGACCGCGATAAGATGGCAAACGTTGGCCTGTCGCTTGAGAGTGTAGGTGCAAGCATGCAGCTGGCTTTTAGTGGCAACTCCGATGTTACCTTCCGTTCAGGCACCGAAGACTATGACATCAACATTCGCCTGGATGAGTTTGACCGCCGAAGCGTGAATGACATTGGTAACCTGTCTTTTGTAAATAACAAAGGTCAGATCGTTCGCCTGGCTCAGTTCGCTGACATCCGTCAGTCTACTGGTCCTTCGCAGCTGGAGCGCTTTAATCGCGTAACTTCCGTTAACGTGAACTCCCAGGTAATCGGCCGTCCGTCTGGCTCGGTTGGTGCCGACATACAGGCAAAACTGGCTGAGATAGATATGCCGAAAGGTGTAAGCGTGGAATTTGGTGGCGACCTTAAAAACCAGAGCGAAGGTTTTGGTACCCTGGGCATTGCCCTGCTGGCTTCCATCATCTTCGTGTACCTGATCATGGTGGCGCTGTACGACTCTTATGTGTATCCGCTTGTGGTTCTGTTCTCTATCCCGCTTGCGATTATCGGTGCCTTACTTGCCCTGGCACTTGCTGCCCAGTCGTTGAGTATTTTCTCTATACTTGGTATCATCATGATGATCGGTCTGGTTGCCAAGAACGCCATTATGGTGGTAGACTTTACCAACAAGCTAAAAGCAGAAGGTGTGGAAGTAAAAGAAGCCCTTACAGAAGCTGTTAGAATCCGTTTCCGTCCGATCCTGATGACAACGCTGGCGATGGTGATTGGTATGTTGCCAATTGCATTGGCAGGTGGCTCTGTGGCTGCAACCAAGAACGGTCTTGCCTGGGCACTTATCGGTGGTCTGAGCTCTTCCATGTTCCTTACTCTGATCGTGGTTCCGATCATCTATTATGGTTTCGACAGGATACTTGCCAAGTTTGGCCTGGATAAAAAGACCAAGATCGAGTTAGTAGACAAGACTGTGGAAGAACTAGAACACGAAACCAGGGAACTGGAAGAAAAGAAAATGGCACACGAGTTCGTGCACTAAGCAGCATTACCTGTTTTTCATACGTGTGTTTAGTAATGAGACTGCGGTGGCTCACAGCCGCTGCAGTCTCTGCTTAGCCCGCGATCTGAAGCACGAAGCAGATAAGATTTACTTTTTACTTTTATATGCCATGCAGAATATAATTCCAGACATACAGGCAATCTACAATGAAGTAATGAACATCATTACCTCTGTTACCAACCTTAAAACCACCGAACTGCAAAAAGATCAGGACCTGGCCCGCTTAGGCCTTGATATACTGGATGTAGTAGATATTATCCTGGAAGTAGAAAAAACCTACCAGTTAACTATTCCGGATGAAGTGCCGGTGTATACCGTAGATGATTTTGTGAATTATGTGTATGTTCAATCGCTGAAGGAAGCCAGTTAAGCTTGCAGATAGCCTAAAGCAAAAGAGAGCTGTAACTATAGTTGCGGCTCTCTTTTTATTTTAAAACTGCTGGAATTATGAGAATTGGAAGACTCCTAACTTAATTAAAATCAGATAAGCTGCTATAGAAAACAGTGCAAACCCCAACATTATAAAGCTCCATTTGTCATGTTTATGTTTGCTAGCCAATCCCAAACCTGCTTTGTAAACTATAAACAGTAGCAGTGCAGGCACAAACAAGACCAAGGTATAGTACACATAGGTCCACATAAATCCTGGGTACTTTGTAAAAAAAGGTATTTTAAATCCATGAAACCAATTGTTTAAGCCCCAGGCAAAAAAGAACAGAGCAAACAAAGCATTTACTACTTTCTGGAACATCAGCTTATAGTTGATTCTAGGTTAAAGTAATAAATTATAGCATAACTATAATACTGTAGCTTGACTGAATCTGTATCAACTATAACAGGGATCACAATAACAAACGATTTGCTTCACGAACTATAGTTTCAATTTTATCTTCCTCCGTCAACTATAAATTGCATCTTTTAATTATACTTTTCAAGTACAGCCCAACTATAAATTATAGCTGTTTTTACAAAAATCATCAAATCAACTATATAGTACCTTATCTTTAGTTGCATAATTCCGTAAAGGCAAGTCAGAACCTGAAACGGAAATTTATATCGCAACTGCCAAACATATCGGTAAAGTAACAGCCAAAGTCATCCTTGGCCTGTTGCTGTTTATTATTACCCTGATCATTATCATCGTTATCGCCCTGCAGTTCCAGGGGGTGCAGAACTATGCCGCCAAAAAAGGCGCAGACTACCTGGAGGGAATGCTCGACACGAAGGTAGAGATCGGCGGACTGACCACTGACTGGCGCAATGCCATGGTTTTGACTGACGTTTACATTGAAGACCAGCAACAGGACACCCTTTGGTATAGCCAGCGCCTGGGTGTGGATATGAACATACTGGGCCTGCTGAGCGGAAAGATAGATATCAGTAAAATTGATCTCGACCACGCCCGCCTAAAACTGCACATTAACCCCGACAGCACTTCCAACTTCGATTTCCTGATGGAGGCCTTCGCCACCGATACAACTGCCACTACTACCCCTGCCGATACCACAGCCATGACCATAAACCTGGGTGTGATAAACCTGGATGATGTGCGTATCAGCTTTAAAGACGAAGCCGGCGGCAACCTGGTAGAAACACACATCGGTCAGCTAAACACCACCATGGACGAGCTGAACCTGGAAGAACAGAAATACCTGGTAGATAACGTGGCTTTGAAAAACACCTGGATCAACATCATTCAGACCAAACTGGCGCCTGAGTCGGAACCCGAACCGATTGCCTTTGATTTCGGGCTGAACAAGGTAGACCTGGAAAATATACGGCTGCGTTACGAGAACCGTGTAGCCGAACAGCGCATTGAAGTAGACTTAGGTAAAGCCAACCTGACTTCAGATAACATCGATCTGCCGAACGCCCGCGTAGACCTCAGCAACTTGGACCTGCACAACACAACTATAGTTTATGCCCAGGAAAAATATAAGCCATCTGATTCGCTGGCCGTAAATCCGGCTAAAATTGTGCGCGACCTGGACGAATCAGTAGAGAAAAAACAAGGCCAGCAGGTTAACTGGGTAGTAAGTTTAGATAAAACAGATATCTCGGGCGTCAACATAAAATTCGACAACTTTAACACGCCTGCCCAGCCGCGCGGCATGGATTACGACCACCTGTTATTTACCGATGTAGTGCTGCAGGCCAGCGACCTGAGCTATAGTTTAAACAGAACCCAAGCCGACATAAACCAGCTCAAACTAAAAGAGAAAAGTGGTTTTATAGTTGAGAACCTGCAGGTAAACGTACTTTTCGATTCTGTTCAGACCAAACTGGCTGACTTAGATCTGCGCACGCCAAACAGCCACATACAGCGCGACCTGGCCATGCGCTATACTTCGCTGGATGCGCTGGCCGAAAATCCCGGCAATACCCAACTGGATCTGAATATTGTGGATAGCCGCATTGCCATGCAGGACGTGCTTTACTTTGTGCCCGATCTGCGCGAAAATCCATCTTTCAGTAACATAGCCAACTCTACGGTGCAACTCAGCGGCGACGTGGAAGGAACTATAGACAACATGATCGTGCGTAATCTTCGGGCCTCGGGGCTGAATGGAACGATAGTAAATGTAAGCGGCAACATCCGCAACGCTACCGACCCCGACAACTTGTTCCTGGACCTGGATGTGAACCAACTGCAGACTACCCGCGCCACGATACTGGCCTTCGCTCCTGCCGGCTCCATTCCGCCAAACATCCGCATTCCGAAAAGGATAAGTATAGAAGGTGTTGTGGAAGGAAGCCTGACCAACTTTGATGCCCGCACCAGGATCAACAGCTCTATCGGTAACCTGGTAGCTGATGTGGATATGGGAGCAAACGACTCATTTAACGCAACTATAAAAACCGGCGGTTTTGCTTTGGATGAACTGTTTACAGACAGCCTGGGCCTGGGAACTATAGCCGGCACTATTACCGCCAAAGGCCGGGGTTTAACACCTGAAACGATGGTTGCCGACGTAAAAGCCGATCTCAGCAAGTTTGAATACAACAACTATACATACCAAGACATAAACCTCGATGCAGACATCAACAGGAACCTGTACACTGTAAAAGCCCGCACCAAAGACCAGAACCTCGACTTAGCACTTAACGGTAACTTTAACCTGCGTAACGCTGAGAAACCAAACTATAACTTTACCTTAGACCTGAACCAGGCCAACCTGCAGGCACTTAATCTTTACACCGAACCACTCAGCATAAAAGGGAATATTAAAGCCAATTTTACCGGGGCCGATGCCAGCACCCTGAGCGGAACCATGGATGCCCGACAGTTAGTAGTGCAGCATAACAAGAAAGAGTACCCTATAGATTCGCTGATGCTTACCCTGACACAACAAACCGGCAATACCGAAGTGCAGGTGCGCTCTGATGTGATGGCAGCCAACATGCAGTTTGGAAACTCACTCGAGACGCTGCCGACTGCGCTCATGAAGCACTTCTCCAACTACTTCGACCTGCAGCCTGACCCGCCATACCCCGCTAACCTGAGTCTCAGAGATTTTACTTTTGATATTGACCTGAAAAAACCGGCAATAGTTACCTCCTTTGTGCCCGGCCTGGAGGAGCTCCGAACATCCGGCCCGATAACCGGTACGTACGACGGAGAAACACAAAATTTCAAGATGGATGGTGTCTTCAGCAAAATAAAGTACACCGATTATACACTCAACGGACTTACCCTGCAGGTGCGCGGCGACCGCGAAAAAATGAACTATAGCGCCGATCTCACACAACTACTTTCGCCATCGTTGCGGGCAAAAGATGTTGCGCTTACCGGTGCCGCCCGCGACAACGACCTTCTCTTGCGGCTTTCGGTAGCGGAAGACAGCACGGATGCCAAATTTATAGTAGGAGGCGTGCTCAACAGTTTGGGCCGTGGCTACAGGTTTGCTTTTAACCCGGAACAACTGGTTATAAACGGCGACACCTGGACAGTGCCCGAAGATAATTACCTGCAATTCGACACCGACTTTGTTTACGCCAACAACATTAACCTGCAGCATAATAACATGACGTTGGGCTTAAACAGCCAGGGTCCGGTTGGTCCGAGAGCACCAATGATAGCCACTTTCGAGAATTTCGAGATAGGGTATCTTACGCGCTCATTCCAGCAAAAGGACAGCCTGATGACCGGAACTATAAACGGGGAAGCAACGCTGCGGAATATTATGTCTGATGCACCGGGCTTTACCTCTGACATAACTGTTACAGATTTTACCTACGATGGCGTGCCTGTCGGGGACCTGGCGCTGTTGGCTGGCACAGCAGCAAATAACCGCTATACTATAGATGCCCGCCTGACAGACGAAGGAAACCAGATGCTGATAGACGGTTTTGTGGAAATGCGACCTAATGCTACACTGCTTAACCTTACTGCCAACATATCCAGCATCAACTTAAAATCATTGCAGGGTTTTACAGCCGGAGCCATTAAAAACATGGATGGCAGCGCCAACGGCAACCTGCGCATTACCGGCACACTAGATGATCCGAACATACTCGGTACCCTTAACTTTAACCAGGCCCAGTTTACCATTACCCAGCTCGGCTCGCTTTACAAACTACAGAATGAGCGCATGGTATTTAACGAAAGCGGCATAAGCTTACCGGATTTCACCCTGACCGATTCACTCGGAAATACACTTGAGTTGAACGGCAACATCTTTACACAGAACTATACCGAATACCGCTACGACCTGACAGCCAGTACCGACAAATTCCTGGCACTAAACTCCACAGCCCAGGACAATGAACTATACTATGGCACCGTGTACATTGATGCGGATGCAACTATAGGCGGCGACTTTTCCGTGCCTGTCATAGAATCAACTGTTAAGATATTGCCCGGTTCTGATTTTACACTTGTTATTCCGGCTGCGGAAGCGGGCGCTGCAGAGCGGGATGGTATTGTAGAATTTGTGAACCTGAACGACTCGCTTACAGCTATCATCGGAGGGCAGAAACAGGACGATACTACCCAGGTCACAGGCTTTGTTGGGGCTGATGTAAGCACGCAATTAACCATTACCGATGAGACCCCTGTAACTATAATCCTGGACCCGATAACCGGCGATAACCTGGTTGTGAAAGGCAACGCCGACCCGATGTTCATCGGCATGACACCGGCCGGACAGATAAATATGGCCGGCAGGTACGAGATAACGGAAGGCAAGTACAGCATGGATTTTTACGACTTAGTATCGCGGGAACTGGAAATTGCGAAAGGCAGCTACATAGCCTGGACCGGCGATGTGTTGCAGGCTAATATGCAGGTTACCGCTATTTACAACGTAGAGACCGCCCCATTAGAGCTAGTTGCTTCGCAGATAGGCGGTACACAGGACCCTGTGCTTCGTAACCAGTTTACATTCCAGGTTTTTGTAGATGTGGAAGGTGATATGCTGAAACCGGAGATAAATTTTGATATACAGGCTGCAGAAAACCAGCGGGGCCAGTTGCCGCGCGAAGTGGTAACCAGCCTTGGCAACCTGCGCACCGACGAATCTGAAATGAACAAACAGGTATTCTCGTTACTGGTCCTTAACCGCTTTATGGCGCCCGATCCGTTTACAAGTTCCGGTGGTGGGTTTGCCTCTACGGCCCGCAACAGCTTAAGCCAGGTCATGACCGACCAGCTCAACAACCTTACCCAGCGCTACGCCGGTGGTCTTGGCCTGGAGCTAGGTGTAGATTCTTACGAAGATTATTCGACCGGCAATGCACAGGGACGCACCGACCTGAACGTAGCCCTGCGCCAGCAGTTCCTGAACGACCGCATGACCGTACGGGTTGGTACCGACATAGGCCTGGAAGGTGGACAGCGCGAACAAAGCAACATGAGCGGTTTTGCAGGTGATATCTCTGTAGAATATTCGCTTACCGAGGATGGCAGGCTACGAATACAGGCATTCCAGCGTAACCAGTATGAGGATTTCCTGGAGGGAGATGTGCGTGCTACCGGTGCCGGCCTTATTTACCAGCGCGAGTACGATAACTTTTCAGACCTGTTCCGTGACCTGGAAAGCCGCCATATAAGAGAACGAGAACGCCAGTTGGAGGCAGCAAAAAAAATAAGAGAAGACATTACAAAATAACCCTATATGCTCGCAGCTTTACCTGTAACCTTTACTTTCAGAAAATACAGCAAAGTGCTGGCTGCCATTGTGCTGCTTATAGTTTCGGGGTGTGCCGGCACCAAACGCATACCCGCCGACGACGCCCTTTTTACAGGCTTTAATGTACAGGTAGAAGGCAAAAACGATAGCAGCAACCGCCAGAAGCAGATGGAAACAGAATTAGCTGGAACAGTGCGACCTAAGCCAAATTTCTCTATCCTGGGGATGCGCCCTAAACTCGCTATTTACAACACGTTTTATACCGAAAAAGAGAAAGGCCTTAAGCACTGGATACAAACCAAACTGGGTGAGCCACCGGTGCTGATCTCTGCAGTAGATACCGGAACTGTAAGCGAGATAATGAGCAGCCGTTTGCACAACCGTGGTTACTTTAATAATGCCGTACTAAGCAAGACCAACATTAAAGGCAAAAAAGCAACTATAGACTGGACCGCCTATGTAAGTGAACCGTACCGCTTCCGTAAACTGGAATACACGTTAACCGATTCGTTGCCTGTACACCAGGACATACAGCAGACCAAAGCGGAGTCTATCATTGTTCCCGGGGAACCTTACGACCTCGAGAAAATGACCGGCGAAAGGGTACGGATAGATGCAAATCTCAAAAACAAAGGCTATTACTACTTTAGTCCCGACATGCTGATCTTTAGTGTCGATACCACCGTAGGAAACCGCCAAGCCGATGTTTTAATGCGATTAAAAAGAGAGGTGCCGAGTGCTTCCCTCCGCCCTTATAAAATTGATGACGTTTACATTTTCGCCAACTATAACCTGGGCGACAGCCTATCGGTAAGCGATACCATAGACTATAAGGGCTACTTTTATATACCTAACGAGAACTATGTACGGGCGCGCCATTTGCTTCGGGGTGTTTTTTTAGAGCAGGATAGTTTGTACTCCCGCCAGGACCACCTGCTTACTATGAACAGGCTATCTGCCCTGCCAGCCTACAAGTTTGTGAACATAGACTATAAACCCGACACCACCCAGCAAAATAAACTCGACAGCTTTATTTACCTGACCCCTGCTTTCAAAAAAACACTGCGCATAGAGGGCCGGTACGTCAGCAAGTCCAACAATTTTGCGGGGCCGGGCATAACCATCTCGTTCCGTAACCGGAATGCGCTGAAAGGATCAGAACTGCTTACGGTGGAGTTTACAGGCAACTTTGAAAGCCAGGTAGGTGGCCGTGGCTCCGGAACGCCGCCCGAAGGCCAGGAAGATACAAACACTAACCTTAGCTCTTATGAACTGGGCGTGCAAACCAGCCTTACCATACCGCGCATTGTGTCGCCGTTTGAGTTGCGCAACCTGCGTACCGAGTTTTTGCCTAAAACACGCATTGGCCTGGGTTTTAACTTCCTGAACCGGGTGCAGTATTTCCAGATGAATTCTTTTAATGCGGCCTATGCTTACAACTGGCGGCCTAAAAAAGAATTTACCCACGATGTTACCCCTATCAATTTACAGTATGTGCAGTTGGTCAAGATCACCGAAACGTTTCAGGAACTGCTGGACAGGAACCAGTTTCTGCGCCGTAGTTTTGAGGATCAATTCATTATTGGTTCTATGTACCAGTTTACATTTACTAACCAGCTGGAAACCAACCGCACACACCAGTTCTTCGATAACTTTATACTGGATGGATCAGGCAACCTGATAAACGGCCTGCAATCCTTAACCGGCGCCGCCGAGCCGGAAGACGACAAACCCCGCACCCTTTTTGGCAAACCGTATTCGCAGTATGTGCTGGCACAAAATGACTTCCGCTATTACTTTAACTTTGGTACAGAGAGCCAGATAGCCACCCGTTTGCTGGCTGGTATCGGGTATGCGCATGGCAACTCTACGGTGCTGCCTTATGTAAAGCAGTTCTCTATTGGTGGCCCTAACAGTATCCGCGCTTTCAGGGCACGTAGCATTGGCCCCGGCACTTACGATGTTTCCCAGGATGCAGACTCACTTGTTTTCTCTTACTTCGACCAGACGGGCGAAATGAAACTGGAAGCCAACGTGGAGTATCGTTTTCCGCTGGCAGGCTTTTTTAAAGGCGCTTTGTTTTTAGATGCCGGTAACATCTGGCTGCTCCGCGACGAGGTAAACCCGGATGGCTCGATAGACCGGGAAGGTGGCAAATTTGAAAGCAGCCAGTTCCTGAGCGAGCTGGCCGTTGGTACAGGCTTTGGCTTACGTATAGATGTTGAGTTCTTTGTGATGCGCTTTGATGTAGGTATCCCTGTGCGCGTACCCAGCATGCCTGACGGCGAAAAGAATGTGCTCTCAGATCTTAAATTCGGTTTTAAAGGTGATAACAGCCTGACACTGAACATCGCCATCGGCTATCCTTTCTAAACTATAAACTGCGCATTTCCGGTTACAAATCTTATATTTGTTTATCCTGATGATTTGATATTTTCGGGGATAAAAGTAGGATCAACGAAGCGATGCAAGATACATTTATAGTTAAGGACCAGGTTAAGATACAGGCACCCGCAGCAAAGGTATGGGAAGTGCTGACAAACCCTGCTTACATGCGCCAATGGGAAGAAATGCCTGAGAACTTTGGGGATGAATATTTACAACAAGGAAGTGTAATTAATTACGAAGGATTCTCGAGGCTGACAGTGACAACCTTTGAAGTAAACAAGCTGTTGGTTTTAACTGTTTACCTGCCCAACGTTGACATGGACCCTGATGCGTATAACATTGCCTATCGTTTTATACTACTCCCCGACAACGACCAGACCGTGCTTGATTTTGAGATAGGCGATTTTGCCCCGGTGCCCAATGGGCAACAATATTACGATATGTCAGTTCAGTTTGCCGAAACATCGCTGCAAAAGATAATGTCACTTTCAGAGCAAAACGCCTGACGTTTACTTGTTCCTCTTTTAATAAATATCCACTTATCTTAAATACCATAGGTAACTATGCGCCACTTCATACTATACGCCCTAGTTAGCTGCATACTGGCTACCGGACCCGCTTTTACGCAAACTATAAAAGTTGATAAGAAAGTAGCAAAAGCTATGAAAGCAGTAGAGCCGGCTGCCATAAAAGCTCATATCGATTACCTGGCCGATGATAAATTACTGGGCCGAAAACCAGGCACTCCGGGTTACCAGATGGCCGTGGATTATGTGATCGATCAGTTTAAAAACAACGGTGTGGCTCCTGCCGGCGAAAACGACACTTACCTGCAAACAGTGCGCCTGCGCCAGGCTAAAACCGGCCCCGATGCAACTATAACAGCCATCAACAGCAAAGGCGAACAGCAGGCATTAGCGCTCGGTAGCGATGCCGTGATCTACCCGAACCCGGTGCTGCAAAATGTAACTATAGAGGCGCCATTGGTTTTTGCAGGCTACGGAATTTCTGCTCCTGATATGGGCTATGACGATTATGCTGGTATTGATGCAAAGGGAAAGATAGTGGTTGTTTTCAGAGGTGCGCCGGAGCAATTCCCAAACACGATCGCAAACTATAGCATGGACCTGCAGAACACTCTGAAAAATGCAGCAGCCCACGGCGCAGTTGGTGTTATAGTAGCCGCACCTAACGAACGTGCCAGAGTACCAAATCTGCAGAACAGTGTATATAGTGTTATGACGGCTGATAGTAAAGTAGGTGCATCGCGTTCTTACGTTTCTGATGACATTAAACTGTTGGCCAACCTTAGTTACAATACACTCGAGAAATTATTTAAAGACAGCAACCTGAACCTGACCAAAGCACAGGCAAGTATCAGATCAGGCAATCCAGCTTCGGCAGCACTTCAGGCAAGTATAAAAGCAAACTATAGTTCTGCTTACCAGGATATCGAGAGCTACAATGTAGTTGGCAAAATACCCGGATCTGACCCAACACTGAAGAATGAATATGTCGTGCATAGCGCCCACCTGGATCATGTTGGTGTTGGTAAACCTGTAGACGGCGACTCTATTTACAACGGTGCTCATGATAACGCATCTGGTGTAGCCGGACTGCTGGAGATAGCCCGCATCTACAAAAACATTAAAGCAAAACCGAAGCGTTCGGTGCTGTTGGTTATGGTTACTGCCGAAGAGATGGGCTTGCTGGGTTCCGCTTATTTTGCAAATTTTCCAACTGTGCCTGCTCAAAGCATGGTGGCCAACGTGAATACCGATATGCCAGCTATTATTGCGCCTCTGTTATCGGTAGTGGCTTTGGGAGCTCTGAATTCGTCGCTGGCAAATCAGGTAGCACAAGCTAGTAAGTACATGGGTTTAACTGTAGAGGAAGACCCTGAACCGGAGCAGAACCGCTTTATCCGCAGTGACCAGTATAGTTTTGTAGTGCAGGGCGTGCCAGCATTACATATTAAATATGGCAACAAAACCGCAGACGGAAAGAACAACCTGGATGAAACCGTAAAGAAATGGCGCGAGGTGTACTACCACAAACCACAGGATGGCCCGGATGGTATTTTCGATTATAATGCCGGCAAAAAGTACACCCAACTCAATTTCCTGATCGGTTATCTAATCGCCAACCAACCTGAAAGACCCACCTGGAATAAAGATGATTTTTTCGGGACAAGGGCTTTGCAGTAAAGTATAGGTTATAGTATTTACCTCACACCAGCCCTCTCCTTTTAACAGGAGAGGGAGTTTTTCTGATATTGCTTTTTACTTTGTCATCTCGAACAGCGTGAGAGATCTGGTACGGCTTAACATCCCCCTTCGCCCCCTTCAAAGGGGGACTTTCTGCTGTTGCTATAGTTAGCATTATAGTTTTATAGTTACAGCCTGCTGAGCGGACAGGTCGCGACCTGTCCCTACGGAAATACTACCACGATAAATAACGAAGCTTACTGGTTGAAACTATAGATGCTGGTTGCTATGAGAAAGATCTCAGTCTTTGGGTTGAGCGCCTTGTAGATTTCCGTTGCCGTCAGGCATTTCGAGGCACGAGAAAAGGAAATGTACACCGCGCGATACCCGAAGACGAGGCCTCCCGGCCGTGAGGGAGCCAAGCCAACTATAAAACGATAGGTAAGTAAAGCTCCCAGGATTAGAGGGAGTTTGAAACGATGGCTTGGTACTCGTTAGAATTATAGCCAACTATAGGACTATTAAGATTTCTCGGCAAACGCTCGAAATGACAATGGTAAAACTATAGAACGATAGCCAAACTCCTTCCCCCTGTTCTTAGCGGAAGGTTGGGAAGGGGTAAATCCAATAATTATAAAACATATAAAAACCCTCTGCTGCCCCTCAGAACGACAAATCAAAACCACGAACCATATCCACAACCCGCAACTACCGTACAAACAGAACTATAAAACAAACTAGAAAGCAGGTATGGCAGTAGGTAACGAACAATATCTTTGGTGGCAAAGCGGAATCATTTACCAGGTATATCCCCGGTCTTTCCAGGATAGTGATGGCGATGGAATTGGCGATCTGAATGGTATAAAGCAACGACTCGAGTACCTGCAGTGGCTGGGAGTGGATGCGATCTGGATCTCCCCTATCTACCCTTCCCCTATGGCTGATTTCGGTTATGATATTTCAGACTATACCGGTATTCATGAGTTGTTTGGAACGATGGCTGACTTTGATGACCTGCTGCAGGAAGTGCATGCCCGGGGCATGAAAATGATCCTCGACCTGGTGCCTAACCATACTTCCAATAAGCATCCCTGGTTCCTGGAATCCCGCTCCTCCAAAGACAACCCGAAACGAGACTGGTACATCTGGGAAGATGCAAAACCTGATGGCAGCGAACCCAATAACTGGCTGGCTATGTTTGGCGGCAGCGGCTGGGAATGGGACGAGAAAACAGAACAGTATTATTACCATGCTTTCCTGAAAGAGCAGCCTGACTTGAACTGGCGAAACCCCGACGTACAAAAAGCCATGTTTGATGTCATGCGTTTCTGGCTCGATAAAGGAGTAGATGGTTTTAGGGTAGATGTGATGTGGCACATGATAAAGGACGAAAAGCTACGCGACAACCCTCCTAACCCGGACTATAAACCCGAGATGGCCACTTACGAGAAACTGATCCCGGCTTACTCTACGGACCAGCCTGAGATCCACCACATTGTTCAGGAAATGAGAAAAGTAGTAGATGCTTATAAAGAACGGGTGATCATAGGGGAAATTTACCTTCCCATCCATAAACTGGTAACTTACTATGGCAAAAACGGTAACGGCGCACATCTGCCATTTAACTTTATGCTGTTAAACCTGCCCTGGAATGCTCAGAAAATAGGGGCGCACATAAACGAATACGAAGGAGCTTTGCCGGAAGGTGGATGGCCAAACTGGGTACTAGGCAACCACGACAAATCCCGGATTGGAACGCGGATCGGGATAGAAGAGGCACGGGTGGCCGCTATGCTTTTGCTGACCTTGCGCGGAACACCTACCATGTATTATGGCGATGAGATAGGCATGACCGATGTAACTATACCCGAAGATGAGATACAAGATCCGCAGGGACTGAATATGCCTGGGCTTAACCTTAGCCGCGACCCTGCCCGCACACCCATGCAATGGAATACCAGTAACAACGCTGGCTTTACAAACGGCACCCCATGGCTGCGGGTAGCAGACAACTATACAAACTTAAATGTAGAAACTGAGCAGCAGGACAAGGAGTCGGCACTGGAGCTATATAAACAACTGATACAATTGCGCAAAGCCGAACAGGCGTTAAGTATTGGCGAATACATTCCGGTTCAAACAGAAGGCGATCTGCTGGCTTACCGCCGCGAGCACGAAAACACCAACCTGCTTATTGTTCTAAACCTGGGCGATAAGGATACGATGTTTACACCAGAACATGCAACACTCAAAGGACAGATCATACTTGACACAAACCTGAAACGAAGAACTGAGCAGGTGAACGACAAACTGGAAGTGAGAGCGAATGAAGGCGTGATTGTTAGGCTGAAAGGATAAACTATAAATTAAGGCATGGGCTGTGTAGTTGCCGTACCGCCAGGCTGGTAAAACCGCATAGTTGGGTAGGCAAAACGAATGTCGTCAGAGGCCATAAAGGCATCCAGTATTTCTTCCCATACCAGGTGCTCGCTTTCGCGTCGGCGGCCAACACTGCACAGGTAACGCATGGTTAGTCGCACACCGTTTTCTACTACTTTGGTATAGATCTTAGGGGCAAGGCTTTCATAAAAAATAAGATGCCGCTGCGACAAACGCCTTAGTTGTTCTTCTGACTCTTTGCTTAGTTGTTCGCCATGCCGCCCTGCAGACGCTGACAGGATTGATTTTGCTTTTTTCCAGTTGCTTTCGAAGGTAATATTCACACTTATTTCGTGCCACAAAAACGGAAAGCCATAGTTATAGTTTACCTGCGGTGTTGTAAATAGTTTTCCGTTGGGCACATGCACTACACGTCCGGTAGTCTGGTCTGCATCCACCCAGGCGTGCACTTCATTTAATGAAAACTGGAACAACCTGATATCGATCACGTCGCCTATCTGCCCTTCAATTTCTATGCGGTCGCCAACCCGGAACGGCCGCTTCCAGATAATTAACAGCCAGCCTGCCATATTAAGTACAGGCTCTTTTAAGGCCAGCACCAGGCCTGCAGAAAGCAAACCCAGAAAAGTAGCGATAGGCTGAAATCCTTTAAACCAGATATTGGCCAGTAACAGGAACCCGAGCAGCATAACCGTATAGTTGGTAACCTTGCGCCACCAGTATTGCCTCCGCAGGTCCAGCTGATTTTTGAAGATGATCTTTAGGAAAATGTGGCTCAGCAACCAAAGCACCAGTACAACCGCCACGGAAAGCAGCAGATTCTCTAGTATCTCAGCTGAGATACCCGTATTCTCCTCTATCCAGTATATGATTTTCTGCATATCTGCTTTTATAAGCTCATACGTTCACACTACTCCTTTGGATAGTTTTCACGAACTATAGTTGTAGTTTACCAGAAGCAAAAGAACGCGGTTAGAACTCAGTTACGCACTTTGTAAAATTACAATTCCCTCCTACTGACAGCTTATTTAAAATCCAACAAAAACGCGTTTAAAATATTAATATTCAACTATGTTATCAAATCTAAACAAAAAGCAAACTTCCTTAAATTATACAAATTACACCGTTAAACATAAATGCGCTTTCATGCTAGGTTATAAGGTATTATCCGCCTATACTTGTAGCTCTTTTACCTGAACACATATCGGGTAAAAGTCAACTTTTAGCCGGGTATTGAATGAATAGCACGCTGACCTCAGAGTTCTATAGTACTATTATACAGAACAGCCACGACATGATCTCGATTTTAGATCCTTCCGGGGTTTATAAATACGTGAGCAATTCAGTAGAATTACATGTAGGCTTTAAGCCCTGTGAGCTGGTTGGCAATAATGCACTGCATTACATCCACCCCGATGACCTGCCATATATTTTAGAAGTACTACAGGCGATACCATCCGAAAAGCAGATAAAAGTGAAGCCGTTCCGGTACCTGCACCAGAATGGTAGCTGGCGCTGGCTCAGCCTGGTATTAACTAACATGCTCGAAAACCCGGTAATACAGGGCTATGTAACTAACGCGCACGACATAACCGACGAAGTTGAACTGGACCGGAAGCGCGAAAAGAGCGAGGCATACTATAAGGCATTGTTCTTTAACCACCCGGATCTTGTTTTTACGCTCAACGAAAATGGCCTAATAGATGAAAGCAATGCCAGTGTATCCCGTATCTCGGGTTACTTACCATCCGAGGCCATAGGCAAACACTTCACGCATTATATTGCTTCTTCTCACCTGCAGGAAGCGGTGCAAGCGTTTCGCAAAGTTATTGACGGAGGAGCACATACCTTCGAAACCAGGATCATTAACAAAAGCCAGGAATTAATAGACCTTTGCGTGACCCTGGTGCCCGTGTGGCTTGGTAACCGAATAACGGCAGTGCATTGCATTGCAAAAGACATTACGCAGGTAAAACTATCCGAAAGATTACTGAAAGAGCAGGCTGCACAGCTAAGCAACATACTGGGCAGCATAACCGAGGCCTTTTTTGCCCTGAACAAACAGTGGTGTTTTACTTATGCTAACCGTGTTTTTGCCGATTACTTTAAAGTACCTGCCGAAAGCATTATTAACCGCAACATCTGGCAGAACTCGCCGGAACTGGTGTACACCCTTTTTTACCATAAATGCCTGCAGGTAATGGCAACCGGCGAGGCAACGGAGTTTGAAGAGTACATTGAAACTATAGAGGCAACCATCAACTATAAGATATACCCTTTTGAGGATGGGGTAGCGGTTTGTTTTACGGATATAACGGCTAAGAACGCGACACAGAACGAATTGAAAAAACTGTCGCTGGTGGCAAGCAAAACGACCAACGGTGTTATTATTACAGATAAAAAAGGAAAAGTTGAATGGGTAAACGATTCGTTTACAAAACTGACTGGCTATACCCAGGAGGAGATGCAGCAACAGGACCCGATATCAAAATTACAGGGCCCTGACACAAATAAAGAAGACATTATTAACCTCAGAAGGTTGCTGGGCCTGGCTATCCCTTTTTCGGAGGAACTGCTTAGCTACAAAAAAGATGGCGAAAGGATCTGGATAGCCGCTGATATTACCCCGATCCTGAACGACGAGGATAAGATCGAAAAGTTCATCGTGATCTATACCGATGTATCGGACCGTAAATTTGCAGAAGAAAAGCTTTTGCAGATGAATGAGAACCTGGTGATGCAGAACCGCGACCTGCAGCAGTTCACCTACATTGTATCTCATAACCTGCGGGCACCAGTGGCTAACATGATGGGCCTGACACGCATACTTCCTAAACTTGATATAAACTCGCCGAGCTATACAACTGCCCTGCTAAGCCTGGATAAATCGGTATTGCGTCTCGATAACGTGATCTGCGACCTGACCAAAATTCTATCTGTTAAGAACCCTGAAAACGCGGAAACAACTGAAACTATAGAGCTGAAAAGCATCAGTGAAGAAGTGATTACCAGTATGCAGGATACCCTTTATAACCTGAATGCTACAGTAAGGCTGCACATACCCGATGACATTATACTGAACGCTAAAAGAGCATATCTGCATAGCATCATACATAACCTGGTAACCAATGCCATTAAATACCGCGCTGAAGAAAGAACGCTGCACATTGAACTGGTAGCAGAACACAAGCCACAGGGCACAACGCTACAGGTGCGCGATAACGGGTTGGGAATGGATATGGAAGTTGTACGACCACATATTTTTAAACTTTATAAACGTTTTCATGTACATACTGAAGGAACGGGCCTTGGTTTGTATCTTGTTAAGTCTCAGGTAGAAGCTATGGGTGGCACCATTGATGTAGAAAGTGCTAAAGGGCATGGCACTACATTCCGGGTATTCTTCAGGACGCAGCAGCATGATCGAAAGAGCGTATATAATTGACGATGACGAAATAAGCGTTTTTTTGACATCGACACTGCTGGAGTCAGCAGCATTTGCCCGGCATATAGAGTGTTACCAATTTGCCCAAGTAGCCCTCGAAAAGCTGCAGCATATACCTGACCAACAGCTCCCCGAAGTTATTTTCCTTGACCTGAACATGCCCGGACTTACCGGCTGGGACTTCCTTGATTCGTTGACCGAGCAACAGAACAGGTATCTAGGCAAATGCAGCATCTACATCCTGACCTCCTCTGTTGATAAGCAGGAAAAAGAACTGGCCCAAAGCTATAAACTTGTAAGCGGGTTCCTCAGAAAGCCACTGGATGAGCAAGAAATTGCCCGGATAAAAATATCCGTTTAACCTGCCATAGGCTGCCGGTAACTTATCAGGGGCTGGTGATCTTTTATAAAACAGTTTTCCGGGATAGCTTCTACGTGTTGCACCAGTAAATGCCTGAAGCCTTGTATAGGAACCAGCGCTATAGTTGCCCGCAATATCCGCTGCAGCTTTTTAAACTTACCATACAGTTTGTTAGGGTCAGCTTTAAAAAAGAAGAAGTAGTGTTCTGCATCTATCGCTTCGTAACCACAGAACTCGAGTAAACAGGCCGGTATCGTTTCCAGTTTATCCAGTTCTTCAATGTAATACGTTATTTTTTTGGATAGCGGAACTGGCACTTCTTCTGCTACAAGCGGCAACACCTGGTTTCTGCAAAAAGCATTTGGCGTGTATAAGGCCGGTAATTCGGCCATTAACGCAGCATAGTACGATTTAAATGTTTCCTTCAAGATAGTGTAAGTAGAGGGTTTGGATAAAAGGACATTTCTGCCCGATATCTTACCAAAAACTATCCTTAGCAGCCTATGGTTCATTATACCAAGTTATAGTTGCTATTTTCAAGCTATAGTTCCTACTCTTTTCCAAGTATAATTATATAGTATGGCGCGCTACGGATGGTAGCGTTTAACTTAACCGGCAGAAAATCTATTTAAGAAAAAATACTGCAAGTATAGAATTAAGAAAGCCAAATGAAATGCAGTGTGTTAAAAATGAAAGGAGGGAATAATGACAGGTATATTCGTTTACCTCAGAAGCTGATTAGTGTTTTATATGGCTATAGATTACGCCCTTGCTGCGTGTTTTCACCAGCAAGTATACAATTAGGTACTTAGATTGTTGGTGAAAACACCAACAATGGCTTGGGATGAAGTGAAGAATGGTTAAAATGAAAGACGGGAGCAATAAAATGATCAAAGAATTCACATCATCCACAAAAAATTAAAGCCATTAAAAAATGGCTTTAAAATAGGTAAACCTTATTGAAATATCTTTTAGTCTTATCTATAAAAATAAATAGCGCATCCAGCCATGCCTCGTTTTAAAAGCATGCCTATAGTTGTTACGCCAGTTCTTTCAGCAGTTTTCTTGATTTTACACGAACTGAAAGCCAGCCATAGTTACTGCGCAGGCGCTCAAAATTGTTACCTTCCACAATACCCTTAAACCCGGTTTCTGAAAGTACATTAACAAGCTCTTCGTCCTTCACCAGGAAATTATCCTGCACTAATCCGTAGCGGATAAAAGAACAGTTCAGCCCGTCTTCACTATCTTTAATAACCATTGTCTGGCTGTTTTCCAGACCCATCTTTAATCTCTCAAGCTCTTCCATTTCAATTAACATATCTACTAACTATACAAGCGGCTAACTCACTAAGTTCATTTTTTTATAAAATTAATACTAACTTTTACAAGTATCCAGCACTTTGTAGTGTAATTGGTAAACACACATATTTAATGGATAAATGATATAAAACTGGTAGTGACGGGATGATGGATTTCTTCAGCAGCTAACTATGGTTGTCTTTCTACGTTATCTAACTATGGACCAAACAAGCAACATGACTACCATTTTAAATGCAACCGACGCAGATCTGAGGCAGCTAGTTTTTCAGCAGGAACGTGTGATAGTGAAATTTATAGACCGGAACTGTGAGATTTGTAAAGCATTGGCTCCATCGTTCTTAGCCCTTTCGAAGCAGGACAGGTATACAGATGTGCTTTTCCTGAAAATGGATGCAAAAGAAAATCCGGTTTCCCGGAAGGAAGTAGAATTCAGCAGCTCCCCGTTTATAGCTACCTTCAAAAATGGTGTGCTAAAAGACTGTGGCTTGGTAAGCACCGAAGCAGAAATCCAAAAAATGCTGGAACAGCTAATGGCTTAAACCCGATACTATAGTTTGTATCCGGATGCCAGCAAACTATAGTTATAGTTAACTCACAACATTAATCTTCTATCAGGATACCCATTTTGCCCAGCTGGTAGTCACGCATGGCCTGCATCACCTCTATCTGGGTGTTCATCACAAATGGTCCGTACATCGATACTTCTTCATCTATGGGCTCTCCGGCAAGCAGCAGTATCCGGGCATCTTCTTTAGCCGTTAATGTACAGCCTTCTCCATCTAAGTTAAGCTCTGCAGCATGGTGACCTTCTATCAAACCATACCCCTGCAAGGTCACTTTTCCATCCAGCAGGTATAATACAGCATTATAGGTTTCAGGAATGGGTATGGTGCATGTAGCGCCTGCTTTAATAGTGATGCGCAGAATCAGTAGCGGCGTTAGCGTTCGTATCGGGCCTTTTACGTCTTCAAACCTTCCGGTTACAACCTGTACTTCATAACCATCTCCGGCTACAACAGGTGTTTCGTGGGCGTGCAGGGGTTGGTAGTTGGGCTGGCTCATTTTGTATTTGCGTGGCAGGTTTACCCACACTTGTATTATTTCCTGCACTCCTCCCCTTTCCTGTATGTCGTGTGGCGGGCGTTCGCTATGCATAATACCTATTCCGGCATCCATCCATTGGGTGCCGCCTTCATAAACTATACTGTTGTTGCGCCTGGAATCGCGGTGGTGCACGCCTCCTTTATAAATGAACGTAACCGGAGAAAAGCCACGATGCGGATGTGGACCGATTCCAGCCTTGCGCGGATCAATGTCGGGTGAAATAGTGGAGACATGATGGTGCAGCATCAGGAACGGATCTATCTGGTCTACCTGCTCCGTAGGAAAAGGCTGACGCACAGGTGCTCCGTTCATATCTACTTCTTCGGCATACAGCAGGCGCGCTACAGTTCTGTTTTTCATGGTAACTATAGTTAGTTTTTCTACAACGTACGAGATCGACAGCAAAATTATGCAAACCAACCGTACAACTATAGTTTATAGCAGCCAGCAAACAAAAAGGCCGACTTCTCAGCCGACCTTTTATAGTTTTAGCAGGAACGCTACCTGTTATAAGGTTCGTAAGTCTCGTAGCCGCCACTGTTCTGGCTGCGACCGTATCTAACGTTTTCGCTGTCTTTGTGCCTGATATCGCTGAAACTGGTGTACAAGCTACGCTGGTTATCGGGGCTATAACGGCCTACATTTGTGTTGCTTTCAAAATCGGATGTTCTTCTTTCGAAACCTGCGCCTTCGTCACCATAACGATTCCCGTAGCTTCTTCTGCTATAGTCTGAAGCATCTCTGCCAGAACTTCCTGAGAAATTACCCCGGCCACCGCCATACCCCGACATCGAAACATAATCCTCAACATTGCCTTCTCCGCCACTCATGGCACCATAATCAGAAGAGCCGCTAAAATCGCCATGCGCGCTATAGTTCGATCCTCCGAAAGCGGAACCACTATAGCCGCTTATTCTGCCCGAGCCATACCCCTGATCGTGAAGTCGATCCCGGTCCCGACGCATGCGCTGTGCTATATCTTCGCCGGTATCAGTGAAGCGGCCTTGGCTCCCAAAACCCGAGATGCCATAGCTCTGCCGTATATTACTTAAACCGCCTGTATCTCCTTTTACATTCCGGTTGTAATTATCACGCATGTCCTGGTTGCGGCGTCGGTACTCTTCGTTGCGGTCGCGGTCTGTACGGAAGCGGTTCTCATAGTCGCGGCCAAAGTCGCCATCACGGGTGGAGCGGTCCCAGTCTCTGCGGTTTTCAGCACCAAGTCCGCTGTGGTAATAATTATCTCTATCGTATCTTTCCATAGCTTTCTAAATTTGGTTTTACAGTTTATTTCCAGTGTACAACTATAGATCTGCATCCTTTTAAAAAAAGAAACTCGCCTGGAGTACAGGCACTGCATTTTGCTTCTATAGTTAACGGTATCGCTCTTCGTTGTCGCGGTCCCAGGAGCGGTTATAGTTGTTGCTGCCGCCAAAAACACTGCGTTCGCGGTCTAAGTCACGCTCGTCGTATCGGGTTGAGCCATAGCCACGCGGCATTCCTTCAAAAGATCTGTCAAAACCCTGGTTACGTTCATAGTTATCGATGCCATAGTTCCGTGATTCGTAGTCGTTGTTTCTGTCGCGGCCACCGGTGTTGTAATTTCCCCGGCTGCTATAGTCTGGTTCGCGGCTACCTTCAAAGCTGCCATAGTTTCGGCTGCTATAGTCTATATAATCTTCGTACGGAGCTGTGTTGTATTGGTCCTGGTTTTGTTGGCGGCTATAGTTGGAGTAGCCATATGCAGCGCCATCGTTGTAGTCATGTCTGCCTTGTCGGTAAAAGCTGTTTCGTTCGCTATCCCGGTCGGCATTAAAGTAATAATCGTTGCCACGCATGCTTCGCGCCGCACCCAATTCATGTCCGCCGTCTCTTCCCACCGATCTGTTCTGGTTATCGTAATCATGGGTATAGCCGCCATCGGAGCTTGTACCATAAAATCCGCCATAAGATCTGTCGCGGTCATACTCATCTCGTCTTCTCATAGTTCATTGGTTTAAGCGTACAACATTCTTTTATAAACGTCCCCATCCGGTTGCGGTTCTGCTTTACACATTTAATTACCAGACTTTTACTGATAACTCAATCGCTGCTTAACTAGCCGAACTATAAGATCTATAGTTTACTAAAATCAATTCAAAAGCAACATTAGCTATAGTTTACAGAGGCTCTCTTACCTCATAAAAACGGTTGCTCAGAGATATTTTTCACATAGTATGGCTGATTTAAAACCACAAAACCACACAGCGTTTGCAGACCAGAAACCCGGAACAAAATCTGCCAGAAAACCTGTTATAAACCGATGGACAAACCCGCTGCAGAACAGCTAAAACAATAGGCTTGCAGAAGGGTTAATTAATCAAGAAAAGGTTATGGATGCTCGTCTGTTGCTCTTACATTTACACCATCAGCGGATGCTGAAACGAGAATATAAATTTTACACATGTTAACGACAGATATATGTATAGTTGGCGCAGGCCCGGTGGGTTTGTTTGCCGTTTTTGAGGCAGGATTGCTTAAAATGCGCTGCCACGTTATCGATGCCCTGCCTATAGTTGGCGGACAGTTATCAGAAATTTACCCTAAAAAACCGATCTACGATATACCTGGTTTCCCGGAAGTTCTGGCCGGCGACCTGGTAAAGAACCTTGAGAAACAGATCGAGCCTTTCCACCCTACTTTTACCCTTGGCGAGCGCGTAGAGCACTTGCACAAACAGGAAGATGGCAGCTTTATAGTGGAGACATCGGAAGGCACCAAAGTAGCCTGTAAAGTGGTGGTTATTGCCGGCGGACTGGGTTCTTTTGAGCCACGCAAACCTGCCATCGAAAACCTGGAAACCTTTGAAGGCAAAGGCGTGAACTATATGGTACGCGACCCGGAAACCTTCCGAAGCAAAAAAGTAGTGATAGCCGGCGGCGGCGACTCTGCTCTGGACTGGGCTATTTACCTGGCCGGCGTTGCCGAAGACCTGACACTGGTGCACCGTGGAACTTCTTTCCGTGGAGCTCCCGAATCGGCGCAAAAGGTAGTAAGCATGGCTGAAGAAGGACACATTAAGCTTCTCCTGAAATCGAATGTAACAGATGTGCACGGCAACGGTAAACTGAATGCTGTAACAGTACTTGTAGATAATGCCACGCCTCATAATATAGAAACCGATTACTTTATCCCGCTCTTCGGGTTGGTGCCAAAGCTTGGCCCTATCGATGCTTGGGGACTGGAACTGGATAAGAGTGCGATCGTAGTGAACACCGTGGATTATTCTACCAACATTCCGGGGGTGTATGCCATCGGCGACATCAATACCTATCCGGGTAAATTAAAACTGATCCTTTGCGGTTTTCATGAGGCTGCTCTGATGGCGCAGAGTGCTTACAACATTGTATACCCGGATAAGAAATTCGTACTGAAATACACCACCGTAAACGGCATACAGGAACTATAGCACATGGAAGATTTAATAAAGATTATAGTTGAGACCCAGGATGGCCAGCGTGTAGAACTGGAAACCCCGACTGACATGGGCCTTTCGGTTATGGAAGTAATGAAAGCCAATGAACTGAATGTACCTGCTATTTGCGGCGGCATGGCTATTTGCGCTACTTGTCATGTTGAAGTGCTCGAAAGCGGTGAATTACCCGAAATGAACGACGACGAAGCTTTTATGCTCGAATCTTTGCCGCATGCAACGGCAACCAGTCGTTTATCGTGCCAGCTGCGTGTAACCCCTGATATGGATGGGCTTGTGGTAAGGCTGAAACCTGAAGCAGTATAAGATAGGATCACAAACTATAGAAAAGGTGCCTTGATAAACGGGGCACTTTTTTTATGGCTATCCCCGATATCAGGAGTTAGGCCGTTAAGTTCTGAAAAACTATCCCCTTGAGGGGATTATAGGGGTGTTAGCCAAGTTGTGAACTACTTACCAACGTCTTACCACTTTTGCCTTAGGCACAGTTTAAAGCGGCCAGAGTCCGCATGTAACTCACGCTCGCGGGACACGAGCGAGGGCGAAAACAACACTCCGGCATCAGGAGTGGGTTTGTACTATATCCATACCTTTCCTGCCGGCCCACAACCATAGCAGTATAAACACTCCTTCACCTGCAGCATCCAACAAGTAAATGTTACTGATCACATCCATCAGCGAATAATATACATCGATACCAATAAGGCCGGAGGCACCGCCAATTCCAAGCCACTTTATTTCCGGAGTCACCCGCTTTCGGAAACCTGCCGAGAGCAGCACAGCGCCAACTATAGTTATAAGCGTAGCTACAGTGTAGAGCAGCCAGATATCTTGCTTAGGCCCGGTCACAAACAGGAAACTGCCTAAATGCAAAAAGGGCCATAAGCCGGTTATAAACCAGTAAAGCCCTTGCAGTATGGCAACTGTATGTAGTTTCATGCTATCAGATCAGGCATGCAGCTGATCGAAGGTAGGAAGCGTAAACGTTTCTTTATCAGCCATTAAATGGACCCTCAAATTACACACCGTAAAAGGCTCTCCGGTCTCTATCTCAAAAATGGTATTGCGGGTAATGTTCATGCCATCAACTACAGTTACAAGTCCCGTCCCGATCACTTCTATGTCCTCACCGTTCGTAACAAGTATAGCAGTATCTTCTTCCAGGCCTATACCTATACAACCTGGGTTAGTAGCAATGCACTGGGTCATGCGCACTATGCGGCCCCGCTGAATAAAGTGGGTATCTATCGCCACGTTTTTCATGAACTCCAGCCCGGTGGTTATGCGCACATCGCCTTTCAGCATGCCTTTATTTGTTTCGCCCTCATAGATCATCGGGGTTGAGAGGGCAGCCGCTCCGGCACTGGTTCCGGCAACTATAAAGTCATCGAAGGTATAGCGTTCTTTAATTATCTCCAGAAAACAAGTGCCGCCAAGTATAGCTGTAAGTCTAAGCTGGTCACCGCCGGTTATCATAATGCCGGCCGCTTTTCGCACAATATCACAGTACTCCTCGTTCTCAGCATCTTTCCGGTCCTGTATGTTGATGACCTGCACATTTTTAACACCAAGCTCTGTAAACACCTTCACATAACTTTCGGCACTTAATTCGGGCTCTGCTGATGCGGTAGGTAAAACTGCCACCATCGGATTAACACCTTTCAGTTCCTTTACAAAACGCTTCAGTATCTCTTCTTTTATAAAGTCAGAACTAAGGCGCTGCACTTCGGTCTCCTCATCGTCTTTGCTCTCTTTGCCACCAATGGCCAGTAACTTGCCTTTTGGCACAGGCAACTTAGCCTGGCGTTTTTTAGAAGTCATGTTCTGCGGTTCGTTTTTCTTCTTTGCCATAGCTTTTACAGGTTAATCATAATTTCAGGGTTTTTTAAAGCTTTTTACTCTGGCTACAACCGAATCGGAAGCGGTGGGCTGGACAGAGAATATGACCCATCCTTCCCGTTTAGAATCCTTAGGCGCAAAAGCGATCTGCAATTCCGATGTTTCTTTCTCTTTGCCATTACTAAACAGTGTAAATTCAGCAATAACTTCTTCGGCGGTAGTGCCGCCTTTGTTCATAACAGTGACCTGGTACCGGTTTGGCGATTCAGCAGAGGGGTCATGGCGGGCTTCTACCATCACTTCCGGATCAGATGGGTTGTACGTTTTTACCTGGTAGCCCAGGTAGCCGAATATGGCAAGCAACATGAGCAGGCTGATTCCGAAAACAAGCCATTCCAGCCAGTTCTTTTCGTCATGATTGTTATCTTTCTGTTTATCTTTTTGATGATGGGTATCCATGTGCGCTTTCTTATTTTATGAGCAAACGGCCGGCTGATGCACCCAGCGACGACAGTACGCCTAAAACTATAGTTTGAGAAAATGCAGTCCAGAAACTTACGTTATCGAACCTGCCAAAGAACCAGAGCACAAACGCCGAAGCCATAAGTGCCACCAGGTAACTTACACAGGTATCAAAGGTCAGCCAGAACCACAGGTCACCAGGCTTTTTACCAGTTGTACCTTTAAAATCACTGAAATAGACCACTACTACACTCAACAGCAAGGAGGCTACAGCCATCAGCAACACATGCACCGGGGTTGCCTCCACGGCCAGCATCACCACTTCTTCGGTAGGTGCCACGTTTCCGCCGATCAGCAGCGCGCCGCAAAAAGCCAGCACCGCCATACCTATATGCCCTGGCTTCTTCTCTTCTTCCAGCTCTTCATTATGTTCGCGCTCTTCCTCTTCTTGGCCATCGGAGCCAAGTTGAGCCGTCCCTATCGATACCCCTATAGATACAGCCATCGCTTCAATAATCGTTTTACCCATTATCTCGTTTAGCGCCATATCTGCTATTTGAATACGGTTTAGCACTAGAAGTACAGCGTAAGAAAGTACCAGCCCAATACCCATCTCTTCTACCGAGTCGATCATGACGCTGCGCCACGAAACGCCGGGTCGCATGCCGGCATAGCGGTTATAGCCTAACAGTAACAGGTAGGTTACCACTACCAGCAGGAGCAATTGCAGCGGAGTAGCACTAAACCCGGCCCACCAAACCTCCATGGTATACAGCAACGGAAAACTAAAAAGCAGGCCTCCTGTTATGCCCCGTGCATACTCTTTCAGCGATTTTTTTACAGGTCTGTTTCCTAACAAGCAGCTCTATTTTTTTGTACTGTAGTTATTTTATGGCAGTATACGCTTGTGTAATATTTAAGGATAGGCATAGCCTGACAGGTACTAGTAACTGATTTCAATTTAACTCCAACCAACTATAAAATTTGTAAGATCTATAGTTCGAGCTTTTGTAAGAAATCATGTTAATGGCATCCTGAGATTGCACTAAAATTCAGCAGTTATACAGGTATTATACCGTTTTACTACACCCAAGAATTTGTATAGATATGGAGTGAGAGATTAAGCCTAAACTATAGTTTACATTGTGTTATATAGATGTTTCTATATTTTTGCGTAAACTAGTCTGAAAACAAACATGAAAAAATTACTTGCTACAGCAATCTTCGCTTTAATGGGCTCAGGCGCATTTGCACAAACTACGCAGGGCACTATAGTCATTTCTGGTTCTTTAGGAATTAACAGGAATAATGTTAAAAGCGAAAATCTTTACAACCCTCGTACAACGACACTAACAAGTGTGAGTTTAACACCGGGTGTTGGCTATTTTATTAATGACGGTCTTGAGTTAGGAGCTTCTTTCGGACTTAACTACTCTACCTATAAGCTAGACAGTAATAAAGAATCGGATACTTACAAAAGTAAAGACACTAACACTAGATTTGATTTCAGCCCATTTATCAGAAAGTATTTTATGCTTTCTGATAAGTTTGCTTTTACAGGAACTGCATCAGCAGGTTTTTCTATAGGTAAGCATGAATTTGAGGGTAGCACTAGCCCAATTACTATAGAATCCTCAACAAAGGGAGCTTTTGCTTACATAACCCCTGGTGTTTACTATTTTCCAACTGAAAAGATAGGATTGAGTGCCACTTTTGGTTCGCTTGGATATAGTGCAACGACATGGAAATCTGAAGAGGGGTCAAACAAAGAAGTTCAGTCAGATTTTGGCCTTAACTTAAGCAGCAGCACATTTGGCATCGGCTTTAGCTACTATATCAACCGTTAACAAATTATAGTTAAGTAACATCAAAAAAGGCCTGTGCATTTTATAGTTGCACAGGCCTTTCTGTTTAGCAAACCCAGAATTTCTAATTGGTAAATAGGTTATAAGATGGATGCACATGAACCACTTACTTCTGGCATAAATATTGCAACATCGCTATACTTAAATATCTTCTAATCTTAACCTAAAACAAACATGAAGAAATTATTTACAATTACTATTATAGGCCTTTTAAGCACAGGCGCATTTGCACAAACTAGTCAGGGCACTAAAGTGGTATCGGGATCTATGAGAATTTCAACCGATTCTGATAATAGTATGCATCAGGGATATTCCAGTCAAAATTACTCATCATTGTATTTGTATTTCTCTCCTAGTTTTGGCTATTTATTTAAAGAAAACCTTGAAGCAGGTTTATCAGTTGGGTATACATATAATGAAAGTGAATCTACTCAGGATCGAGATCTTTCGGATGATTATAATAGTGCCAACAAAAGCAATACATATGGTTTTAGCCCTTATCTGAAAAAATACTTTACGATATCAGAAAAGGTAGCATTAAGCACAAAATTTTCTGCAGGCTTAAGCTTTGGCAGAAGCAATTATGAAAGTACGAATGCCTACCCAGCTACTTCAGAATATAAGTCTAAAGGTATTTCTGCAAACTTTATTCCCGGAATCACATTTTTCCCATCAGAGAAGTTTGGCATATCTGCTAGCTTTGGCGATTTAGGATATCATTATACTACTTCAGAAAATGAAAATAATGGTTACAAATCAACTAGTAAAGATTTTGAACTGGATTTAAGCAGCAGCACATTCGGTATCGGCTTCAGTTATCATTTTTAAACATCAAGTACGAACTGTATAAACAAAAAGGCCTGTGCATTTATAGTTGCACAGGCTTTTCTATTTCTTCTGAATCAGCAATCAAGCAATTCAACAATTTATACTTACCAACCACTTGCCAGCACATCGGCAATGTGCATGGTTCTGATAGGCTTGTTCTGTTTTTTGATGTAAGCTTCTAAGTGCATCAGGCAGCTGCTGTCCGTCGAAACGATGAAATCAGCTCCGGTAGCTAACGCGTTGTCTACTTTTTGCTCCGCCATTGCTGAGGAGATCGCTTCGAACTTAACGGCAAACGTACCACCAAATCCGCAGCAGGTTTCGTTGTCTTCCATCTCCACCAGTTCAAAGCCTTCTACGTTTTGCAGCAACGCACGAGGGCCGGCTTTTATACCGCATTCGCGCAGGGCACTGCAGGAGTCGTGGTAGGTAAACTTAGCCGGTAACGATGCTCCTGGAATAGCTGTTATGCCCAACACATCAGTCAGAAACTCGGTAAACTCGTACACTTTTTTCTGCATAGCCCGGTACTTCACCAGGTTCGACGACTTCACAAAAATATCCTGGTAAGCATTGCGCACCATGCCCACACACGAGGCCGAAGGCGCTACAATGTAACTGGAAGTCTCGTTTGAGAAATCATCTAAAAACTTGGTTGCAACTTCGCGGGCTTCGCTAAAAAAACCGGCGTTAAATGCAGGCTGTCCGCAGCAGGTCTGGTTTGGGTTATAGTTAACTTCGCAGCCAACACTTTCCAGCACTTTTACCATGTTCATGCCTGTTTCCGGAAACATCTGGTCCACGAAGCAGGGAATGAAAATATCTACAATTATCTTTTTTGCCATAGGTTAAGAGAACACAGCATCAGACTGTGCAATGGCCGCCTGAAGTGCGGCGTTGTTCAGGTTCAAATTTACACCAATCGTGTTAAAGTAAGCTACTAAATTTTCGGTCGCCATATTACCTACCAGTTCATCCTTCGCCATCGGGCAACCACCAAACCCACGAATAGCGCCATCAAAACGGCGGCAACCGGCTGTATAGGCGGCTTCTGCTTTTTCCTTCCAGGTGGTTGGCGTGGTATGCAGGTGCGCCCCAAACTCAATATGTTCAAACTCCGGTATCAACGAACTGAACAGGTAATCAATATTCTCCGGGTTAGAAACGCCAATGGTATCAGAAAGCGAAATGATCTTTACCTGTAGTTTATCCAGTTCGCTAACGAAGTGCAACACAGTTTCGGTATCCCAGGGGTCGTTGTACGGATTTCCGAAACCCATGGAGATATAAGTTACCAATGTTTTATCGTGCTTATGGCAGATATCCTGGATATGAGCCAGTTGCTCCATGGCTTCGGCTATACTTTTGTTGGTATTGCGCTGCTGAAACGTTTCGGAAACAGATAACGGAAACCCCAGGTAATCGATCTGCTTGTGTTGTGCAGCATCTTCGGCACCGCGCACATTGGCAATTATAGCCAGCAGTTTAGATGTGGTGTTATCCAGGTCAAGGTTAGCCAGCACTTCGGCCGTATCGCTAAGTTGCGGTATGGCCTTAGGCGACACAAAACTCCCGAAATCTATAGTATCAAACCCTACCTGCAGCAGCTGGTTTATGTAGCTGATCTTAACATCGGTGGGTATAAACTTGTGGAGGCCCTGCATGGCATCGCGCGGACATTCAATTAGCTTCATAGTTTGGTTACCTATAGTTTGGGCTGTTGTTTCCGGGTTACTTTTAATACCAAAGATACAAATTTATAGTATTTGCCTGCGCGATTACTTTTAACAGGTACTTCGTTTTAATTTCGAAAATCATGCGTAACTTCATTCTGATAATAATCTATGACTCTCACCTGTAAACTATAGCCGGTTTATGACACAGATCTCAGGAAGTATAGTTCTGATTACAGGCGGTGCATCGGGCATCGGTAAAATAATGGGCCGGAAGTGTCTGCAACGCGGCGCCAGCCAGCTTGTTATATGGGATTTAAATCCAACTCTTTTAGAACAGACTATAACTGAGTTTACAGCCGAAGGTTTTACAGTTAGCGGGGCTATAGTTGATGTCTCTGATGCAGTGGCAGTGCAACAGGCAGCAACACAGGTGCTGAACGAAATTGGTGCCCCAACTATAGTTATCAATAATGCCGGTATAGTGGTAGGCAATACGTTTCAGGGGCACAGTTACCGCGATATTGAACGTACACTTGCCATTAATACAGCCGGGCCAATGTATGTTACCAAAGCTTTTATAGAGGCATTTATTGACCGGGGAAACGGTCATTTTGTAAACATTGCCTCAGCAGCAAGCTTAACCCCCAATCCTCGCATGAGTGTGTATGCCGCCAGCAAATGGGCACTATTGGGCTGGTCCGAGAGCCTGCGCCTGGAACTGGAACAGCAAGGCAAAGATCTGCATGTTACCTCGGTTACGCCAAGCTACATAAACACAGGTATGTTTGCCGGCGCACGCGGCCCACTCCTCACCCCCATCCTCGACCCCGAAGTTATTTCGGAAGCTATTGTACAGGCTATAGTTGCCAATAAAATTATAGTTCGTAAACCTGCCATCGTGCACCTTTTACCCTTGTTTAGGGGGCTTCTGCCAACACGCGTATTCGACTTTATAGTTGGTCGGATTTTTAACGTATACACCTCTATGGATCAGTTTACCGGTCGCCCTGCAACTGAGCAAACTTCCAACTATACCAAACCAACAGCTTAAGCCATGTCCATTGCTCAACCAAACACTGCTGACCAAACAACCCTGGACCAGGTGCAGTTGCTTTGCGGGTTACAGCGCAGGTATTTTACAGAAGGCAACACGCAACCTGTCGCTTTCCGGAAAGAGCAGCTCCGAAAGTTGCAGCGTGTACTAAAAAAACACGAGCAGGAATTGTTTGATGCTCTATATGCCGATTTCCGAAAACCAGCCCTGGAAGCGTTTGGTACTGAGATCGGGTTTATAGAGCTGGAACTGAAGCTTGCCATTAAAAACATTGACGACTGGACCAAGCCCCGCAAAGTACCTGAAACGCTGATCAATTTTCCGGCAAAAAGCTATGTTTACCCGCAGCCCTATGGTGTGGCCCTCATCATCTCTCCCTGGAATTATCCGCTTAACCTGCTTTTTACCCCTCTCATCGGGGCCATGACAGCCGGCAACTGCGCTATCTTAAAACCATCTGAAATTGCAGCAAATACAGCTGCAGTCGTGAAGCGTATCATCTCACAAAATTTTGATGAGCGCTATATTGCCGTTGTGGAAGGTGGCGTAGAGACGACACAGCATTTACTGGCTCAACGCTTCGACTATATCTTTTTTACCGGCAGTACCCAGGTAGGTAAAGTAATTATGAAAGCCGCAGCCGAAAATCTTACGCCGGTAACCCTGGAGCTTGGCGGAAAAAGTCCGGCTATAGTTGATATGGATGCTGACCTGGAGCTGGCTGCCCGTCGCATTTGCTGGGGTAAATTCCTGAATGCAGGCCAGACCTGTGTTGCCCCGGATTATGTGCTGGTGCAGGAAGATGTGAAAGAGGAACTGATACAGCAAATGGCCCGAAGCTTACAGGAATTTTACGGCGCCCAGCCAGCCGACAGCCCCGACTTTGCCCGTATCATAAACGACCGTCATTTCAAGCGGCTTTGCAACATGCTTACTCCGGAAAGCATCCGGGTTGGTGGCAAAACAGATGCGGAAAGCCGCTACATTGCCCCTACCATTTTAGAGATATCCTCCTGGGATCATCCGTCTATGCAGGAAGAGATTTTCGGCCCGATTTTACCGGTTATCCCTTTTAATGACCTGCACGAAGCTATTAACATGGTTAACCGGCACGAGAAGCCGCTCGCGCTTTACTTTTTCTCTACAAACAAGAGCCAGCAGCAACGCATACTCAGAGAAGTAACTTTTGGAGGAGGCTGCATAAACGACACCATTTCACACCTGGCTAACCCTAACCTGCCGTTCGGTGGAGTGGGCAATAGTGGTCTTGGTAGTTACCATGGAATTGCCAGCTTCGATGTGTTTTCGCACCAGAAAAGTATCCTGAATCGTGGCACCTGGCTTGACCTACCTTTCCGGTACCCGCCTTACGGCAATAAGCTAAAACTACTCCGCAAATTCTTTGATTGGCTGTAACAGGCTGTAAGCTGATTGACCGGCAAACTATAGCTCCGGAAGTGATCTCTAAAAAAGGTGCATATAATTTCGGTGAGTTGCGTATACTTCTTTAACACGATCACCCTACAAATTAATATGGAGAACCTGACACAATACTTAGACAAATCACTTTTGCCGCTGGAAGATAAAGTAAAAGAATATCTTAACATTGAGCGTGATATTCGCTTACTGGATGTAGAACTACTTTCATTGCAAAGCATAAAATCGGACTTTAACCCGGAGCAGCACGACCTGGAGCAGGGGATGAACGAGGGAGCCGGAAAAAGCGACCTTAATGATAAGGAGCAGAAAATGACAGAGCTTCTGGACAAGTATAACCACCTTCGTTCCGAGCTCATACAAATGCTTCCTGAGAAAAATAAATTCATAGAAATAAACCTTGGCTATGGCCCAAGCATGGTTGGTTACTTCACCATCGATCACGAAACCCGCCAGCCGTTGCCTGAACCAGTGCTACGTGTTGTACATTAACAACCTATAGTTTAACGGATTTCCGTCTCATACCTATAAAACAAAAAACCGCTGGCATCCAGGCGCCAACGGTTTTTGCTGTTTATAAGAGAAGCTTCTAATGGAATTGTTCTGCCTCGGTAGAACCTGCTAAGGCAGTCGTTGAAGTTGCTCCGGCGGTTACAGTATTTTGCACGGCATCGAAGTAACCGGTACCTACAAACGCTTTGGATTGTATGGAACGCGCAGCACGTCCGGTTATACTTCAGAAACAACAATGGCAACAAGAGGTAAACAAGGTATTGCAGCAACTTCAGAAACCTGAAACGCAACTATAAATCCAAATATATTAGCAACTTTGAGAGTATAGTTATAGTACTATATAAAGTTACGAAAGCTAAAAATTTAAAAATTCCGGTATCTTAATCTTATATCTATAAAATCAATTTGTAATTTGCTACTTGTATTAGGCTAACCATTAATCCGGCAGATGTCCCAGTTATTTTTCCGGCAAACCACCGTGTACGAGGAGTTCCAGACTCCGCTATCGCTCTTTGAGCTGCACCAGCAGATCAGGGAGGAGCTGGAAGTGGCTTTCCCGGAAAGTTATTGGGTAGTAGCCGAAATAGCCCAGATCACTCCTGACCGGCGAAAAGGCCATTGCTATGTGACTCTTGTTGACAAAGGCGACGATGCCCGCAATGTAGTGGCACAGGCACGGGCTACAATCTGGAGCGCCCGTTTTTCCATGCTAAGCCGTTTCTTCGAAGACAAGACCGGCCAGCCATTGAAAGCCGGGTTAAAGATCCTGTTTCAGGCAACGGTGCGTTTCCATGAACTGTATGGCCTTAGCCTGGATATCCAGAACATTGACCCGAACTATACCATCGGTGACCTTGCACGCCAGCGACAGGAAACCCTTAAGCGACTGGAAGCAGAAGGCTTACTGACAGCCAACAAAGAACTGGAGCTTAATGAAGTACCTCAACGTCTGGCTGTAATTTCATCAGCCACAGCAGCCGGTTACCAGGATTTTATTCATCAGTTACAAAATAATGCGTACGGCTATAGTTTCCATACCACGCTTTTCCCCGCCACAGTGCAGGGCAACGAAGCACCGGCTTCTGTAAACAAAGCCATGGCGCAGATCGCAAACTATAAAGAGCGGTTTGATGCTATTGTGATCATTCGTGGTGGTGGTTCGCAGACCGACCTGAGTTGTTTTGATGACTATACTATAGCTGCAGCTATTGGGAATGCCCCGTTGCCGGTACTGACAGGTATAGGCCATGAGCGCGACGAAAGTATTGCCGACCTGGTAGCACACACGCGGCTAAAAACACCGACAGCCGTAGCTACTTTCCTGATCGATCGTTTCAGAACGGCAGAAGAATATACCGAAAGCCTATACGACAGCATCCGGATGTTTACAGCACAGCAACTGAACCTGACAGAAGATAAACTGGAGCGTGTACGGCTACGCATCTCAAACACGACCAAAGATTTCCTGACAGAAGGCCGGGAGTTACTGGAGAATTTATCGCGGGGTTTACTGGTTAAACCAAAAGCTTTCCTCGAAGGACAGAAGCATGTTGTAAGTGACTTGGAGCGTGATATAAGTGCGACCACCAAAGACCGGATGCACCAGCGGGAACGTTATTTGAGCGAACTTGCCGTTTGCGTGGAAGGAAAAGCACAGCGTTATCTGCACATGAAAGAGCACGAACTGAACACACTCAGCCATTGTGTGGAGACGGAAGTGAAAGAGAACATTAAACTAAAACAGATCAGTTTTACCAAACAAAGCGATAAGCTGGCATTTGCCACAACCCGAAAACTGCAGAACGACGAACACCGTCTCAGGTTAATTGAGGCAAGTATACATGCTAATAACCCGGAAAGGCTGTTGCTGCGTGGTTATACCTTAACGTTGGTTAATGGCAAGATCATAAAAAGTATAGCCCAGGTGCAGGATGGCGATGTAGTAGAAACCAGAATGAAGGACGGCACCATCCATAGTATAATTGTAAACAAAGAAGCAAATGACACCCTTTAAAGATATCAGCAGCATGACTTACCGCGAGGCAACGCAGGAACTTGAAGAAATTCTGAGAGCCATTGAAAACGACGCGGTTGATGTAGATGAACTAACCCAGAAAGTGCAGCGCTCGTCGCAGCTCATAAAGTTGTGCAAGGATAAGCTACGCGCCGCCGAAAAAGCAATAGACCAGGTATTTAACGAAGAGAACTGCGAAGAACCAGCCAAGCCAAAGAAAACAGAAGGTAAGGCAAGCGGTACTTTGTTTTAGGGTTTAACTATAGTTTGGGCTATAGTTCTATAGTTGGCGTTACTGGCGCGAGTCTATAGACTCGTGACTTCCTGTGAATGTTGAGTCTCCTGACTCAACTGGCCCGATAGGGACAAACATGGCAAAGGCTGAAGCTATAATTTTATAGTCTGTGTAATCCAACCACCCCCAACCCTTCAGAGCTACGATATCTACCTTCGAAATCACTTCTCGGTAGTCTAAGGCGGGGAGTTTTATCTGATACAGCTATAGTTAGCCTTGTAGTTTCATTTTAACTGTTTGTCATCCCCCTGCCCCCTTCAAAGGGGGACTTTCCACCATTGCTATAGTTTCTTTATAGTTCTATAGTTACATTCTATCCACGGACAGGTCGCGACCTGTCCCTACGGAACTATAGCCACGATAAATGTCGCAGCTTACCGGTTCTAACTATAGTTCAGCGGTTGCTATGAGAAAGATCTCAGTCTTTGGGTTGAGCGCCTTGTGAATATCTGGTGCCGCAGGCATTGCGACGAAGGAGCAAAAGAGATTCGCACAGCGCGATGCCCGAAGACGGGGCCTCCCGGCCGTGAGGGCACCAAAGCTAACTATAGAACTATAGGTCAGTAAAGCTCCCAGGATTAGAAGGCATTTGAAAGGATAGCTTGGTACGATTTAGAACTATGGCTAACTATAGGACATATAAGATTTCTCGCAGCTATGCTGGCTCTTTTCGACTCGCATCTCAGGAATGCTCGAAATGACAAAAGTAAAACTATAGGACAAATAAGATCGCTCGGGATGATATTCATATAAATTCCTCTAAACAAGTAAAGCCACTTTACAGTGGCTTTACTTGTTTAAGTTCATCCCGTCATTTTAGCATTAGGAGGAATTTCTTTCGATTCCTGTTTCACCAGCTTAGTTAACATATCCCTTACTTCACCCGGGCCATCTAAATGGTACTTGGCTATAGAATAGGAGTTGCCGGTTTTTATAGTGTATGCATTGCGCGGCATGGCTTTAAATATTTCTTCGTCGCCCCAGTCGTCGCCTACGGCCAGCACAAACTCATGCGGGTACATGTTCAGCCAGTGGCTGGTTGCTTTGCCTTTATTCACTTCCTGGGCTTTAATCTCTACAGCCATTTGCCCATCCAGCACCTGCAGGTTACTGTTGGTAGCCAGGAAATTCAGGTGATTTACCAGTTCACGGGCACGCAGTTCGCCTAACCCGGTTTCGACGCGGCGGTAATGCCATACAAGCGAGTATTCCTTTTCTTCAATAAACGATCCCGGCGTGCGGTCAACATATAGTTCCAGAATCAGGCGGATATCGCTTTTCCAGTCGTCCATCAGGCTCATCATGGTTTTCCAGCCCGACCCTCGTTGTTTCAGCCAGACACCGTGCTCTGCCACTATATCCAGGTTCAGGTGACCCAGCCAGTCTTCCATGTTTGCTTTTTCGCGGCTACTGATCACGACTACCCTGTTTTTCGGGTTATTACTCAGATTCTCCAGCAACTCCAGCAAGTCTTCGTCCGGACGTGCCATCAGTGGTTTAGCTTTATAGTTGGTTAGCGCGCCATCATACTCCAGGAATATCAGGCGTGAACCGGCTAATTCATAAGAGTCGCTCATTTCCTGGAACGTAGCATCATCAAGATAGCTTGTCTCCAGCGACATCTGCTTGATCTTCACATAAGACAAGCGATCCATGAACAGGCCTACCCAGTGGTGGATGTTATAGCGCTTAAGAGTGTCCTGCATGGTGGCCATGTGTACCTTTTGCTCCTCAACAGGCATCGTTAAGGCCTCGTACATAGCGCTTACCATTTTATTTATATCATTCGGGTTGATCAGCAGTGCATCAGATAACTCTTTGGATGCTCCGGCCATTTCGCTTAGAATCAGCACACCGGTTTGGTCCAGTTTACTGGCCACATATTCTTTACAGACCAGATTCATGCCATCGCGCATTGGCGTAACCAGCGCTACATTGGCCATGCGGTAAAATGCAGAAAGCACCTCCAGAGGCAACGATCTGTAAAAATATTGTATAGGGTTCCAGTGAATATCGCTGTACTTACCGTTTATGCGGCCAACCAACTCATCAACTTCTTCTTTCAGTTCTTTATACTTCTCAACAGCATCTCGGCTAGGCACCACCAGCATTACCAGCGTTACTTTGCCATGAAACTCAGGATATTTTTCAAGGAACAACTCAAAAGCCTGTAAGCGTTGCGGAATACCTTTAGAGTAATCAAGCCTGTCGATGGAGATAATGATGTTTTCGGTACCTACATTTTTGCGGTATTGCTGCTCCAGTTTCATTACCTTTTCAGAGGCTGCAACTTCAGAATACTTATCATAGTCGATACCCATCGGGAATGAATCAACTAAAAGCGAACGGTTACCGGTGTTTATCCAGCCATGCATGCCGCCGTAGCCAATAATGCGGTTAACCGAACTCAGAAAATGGCGCATATCGTCGTACGTATGAAAACCTACCAGGTCGGCACCCAGCATGCCTTCCAGCAACTCTTTACGCCACGGCAATAATCTGAAAACTTCGTAACTCGGGAAAGGTATGTGCTGAAAGAAACCTATCGTTGCATCGGGCAGCTTTTCGCGGAGCATAGAGGGCAACAACAGCAACTGGTAGTCATGCACCCAAATGGTATCGTTAGGGCTGGCATGCTTTACTATTTCATCGCAATATTTCTGGTTTACTTCAACGTATGTTTCCCACAGGTTTTGCTCGTAAATGGCATACTGGCTGAAATAATGAAAGGTGGGCCAAAGGGTTTCGTTGCTAAATCCTTCGTAAAATTCTTTTACCTCGTTCTCTGTCAAAAAAACAGGGTACATATTATCCTTCCGGATATCCTCGATAACGATTTTCTGTTTCCCGGTATCTTCTATTACCATTCCTGGCCAGCCTATCCAGAGGTTATCCTGCTTTTTATAGATCGATCCGAGGCCTGTAGCCAGGCCCCCTTCACTGGTTGTATAAGTAAGTTTTCCATCCTTCTCCTGCAGTTTTACCGGCAGCCGGTTAGATACGATAATGAGTTTTGCCATTAGAAAAAAGTAACGTTATAAACTGGCAATTAAACTAGCTTATTTAATGGCTTTTCAGCCGGTTATAGTACAATATGTGGTATGAGCCTGAGCTGAATCCAAGGTGGCTCTTGTAATATTACGTAGGAAATCATGTTACGTTCCGACTATATTCAGTTTTTACTATAAAGCTTTCTTTATTACTGTTTTATAGTTCATCCCCACCCCAACCTATACCTGCAAAAGCCTGGCGATAACCTCTGGCAAACTTAAACAGTACCTATGCAGAAGTAAAAGCAGCATGAAACCTGCTGACAACCTATAGCTCATGGATAGACTCCGAACTTTTATTGACCACCTCGATAACCTGGCCATTACGCTGCTGATCTTTTTCATCAGCATACTACTGGGCCTGTTGCTCAAATACATCCTGTTTAAGATGCTGGACCTGTACAACCGCAACGCTGATCCGCGGCTGGTATCCTCGCTTACCAAACACCTCAGTCAGCCACTTACGCTGTTTCTGCCCTTACTTTTTGTGGCCATGGCATTGCCTACGGTACCGCTCTCAGATAACAGCATCCACACCTTACGGCGTATTTTAGAGATACTCAATATTCTTGTGTTTGCCTGGATACTGATAAAACTGGTTTCTGTAGTTCAGGACATGGTTCGCCATAAATATGATATTGGCAAAGCCGACAATTTCAGGGAACGCAAACTTATTACACAACTGCAGTTTATCCGGAGGCTTTCAATTATCATGATCGCGTTTATTGCCGGGTCTATGGTCTTGCTACAGTTCGAGGCAGTAAGGTCGCTGGGTACAGGTTTGCTTACATCGGCGGGTATTGCAGGTGTGGTGGTCGGTTTTGCAGCGCAGCGGTCGCTGGCAAATTTGCTGGCCGGTTTGCAGATCGCTTTTACTCAACCTATCCGTATAGATGATGTACTGGTGCTTGAAAATGAGTTTGGCCGTGTAGAAGAAATAACGCTGACCTATGTGGTAGTGCGCATCTGGGACAACCGGCGTCTTATTATTCCGCTCAATTATTTCATCGAGAAACCCTTTCAGAACTGGACACGCACAAGTACCGAAATTCTGGCCACGGTCTATTTTTACACGGATTACAACGTACCTGTTGATGTACTTAGAAAAGAGCTGAACCGCATACTAACGGAAACTGAACTATGGAGCGGGGAAGTGGCCGGCCTGCAGGTAACAGATGCGCAACAGGATAATGTACAGCTCCGTGCGCTTTTCAGTGCCCGAAACTCCGGCGAAGCCTGGGACCTGCGTTGCATTGTGCGGGAAAAACTACTTTTCTTTATCCAGAAAAACTATCCGGATGCGTTACCTAAACTACGGGCATCCGTAACAGGCAACATCGCACCGAACTAGAACTATAGCTGCCTGCCTATAACTTTATTTGCTCATGAACTTATTTAACGGACTGGACCCAACTATAGTAGAGTGGGTCATTATTCCTCTATTGATCTTTTTTGCCCGAATTATAGATGTAACGCTGGGTACGTTGCGCATTGTATTTATCTCGAAAGGTGACAAGATGATAGCGCCTGCACTGGGTTTCCTGGAGGTGCTGATCTGGCTGGTGGCTATAACACAGGTAATGCAGAACCTGAACAATGTGGCCTCTTATCTGGCCTGGGCAGGTGGCTTTGCGACCGGCAATTTCCTGGGGCTGCGCATAGAACAGAAACTGGCGCTTGGCCAGATGGTGGTACGTGTTATCACCGTAGACTCTGCCACCCAGCTGATTGACAGACTAAAAGGACATGGCTACAGGCTAACCTGTGTAGATGCCCGCGGAACCCGTGGCAAAGTAAATCTGCTCTTCATGATCGTGAAGCGCAAAAAGTTACAGCACGTTATTGATATTATCCGGGAGTATAATCCGCAGGCTTTTTATTCTATAGAAGACGTACGATCGGTTTCTGACCATGGAACGCCCCAGGAAGAATCTGAAAGAGGACTAAGCTTACGTCGCATCTTCCCGCTCCGTAAAGGAAAATGATTTATAGTTTAGGAGTTAGAGAGCTTGTGAGTTAGAGAGTTTAGGAGTTAAAAAGTTAGAAAGTGATTTTATAGTTTTTATAATTTCTATTTAACCCTGTAACTCCAAAACTCACAAACTCTCTAACTCCTAAACTTACAAACTCTGGAACTCTATTGGTTTTTCTTAAAATAAACTACAGCCAGTGGTGGAAGCTTTAGCTCCAGGGAGTAGTCGCGGCCGTGCGATGGTTCTGCCACAGCTTGAAGCGGCTCATCGTTTTGCACGTTGCTGCCGCCAAACATTTGATCATCAGAGTTAAACAGCTGTCGCCACTCGCCTCCTGTTGGCACACCCAGGCGGTAATGGTTATGAACGATTGGCGTAAAGTTGCAAACTATAAGCAGATCACTTCCTGGCTCTTTTCCTTTTCTCAAAAAGCTGATCACGCTGTTGTGGGCATCCTGGTAATCAACCCATTCAAAGCCACTGCTTTTGAAGCCCAGTTCATATAAAGCCGGTTCCTGCTGGTAAAGTTTGTTTAGTTGCTGCAGTAGTCGTTGTACCCCACTATGGAGACCATACTCCAGCAAATGCCAGTCTAAACTCTGGTCATGGTTCCATTCTGCACTTTGGGCCAGTTCGCCACCCATAAACATCAGTTTCGTGCCTGGGTGCGCATACATGTAACTATAGAGCATGCGCAGGTTTGCAAACTGCTGCCACTCATCGCCTGGCATTTTGCGTATGAGCGAGCCTTTGCCATGCACCACTTCATCGTGCGAGAGCGGCAGCATAAATCTCTCTGAAAAAGCGTAGATGATACTGAACGTGATCTCGCCCTGGTGGTGTTTCCGGTAGATCGGGTCTTTCGAGAAATAGTGCAGGGTATCGTGCATCCAGCCCATCATCCACTTCATATCAAACCCAAGACCACCGTCGTGTACGTTGCCGGTAACAGCAGGCCAGGCCGTAGACTCTTCAGCTATAGTTTGTACATCAGGGAATTTCTCATGCACAGCCTGGTTAAAGTCTTTTATCAAAGATATGGCTTCAAGGTTTTCACGTCCACCGTGTTCGTTTGGTATCCACTCCCCTTCTTTGCGGCTATAGTCTAAGTATAACATCGAGGCCACTGCATCTACACGTAATCCATCAATGTGGTATTTCTCGAGCCAGAAGAGCGCATTGCTTATCAGGAAAGAACGGACCTCGTTGCGGCCATAATTAAAGATATAGCTGTTCCAGTCCGGGTGGTAGCCTTTGCGCGGATCGGCGTGCTCGTACAAGTGTGTTCCATCAAAATAAGCCAGACCATGTTCATCCGACGGAAAATGTGAAGGAACCCAATCCAGAATTACCCCGATGCCATGTTGGTGCAGCACATCTATTAAATGCATGAGCTCTTGCGGCGAGCCATATATACTGGCAGCTGCAAAGTACCCGGTTATCTGATAGCCCCAGCTCCCCTGGAAGGGATGGTGCATAACAGGCATGAACTCTACGTGCGTGAAGCCCATTTCTTTTACATATTGCGGCAGTTCTTCGGCTAATTCATGATAGGTCAGCGGGCGGTTATTGTCTTCCGGTCTGCGGCGCCACGAACCTAAATGCACTTCGTACACGCTCATAGGCTGGGCCTGTCCGGCTATAGTTTTGCGATGCTCCAGCCACTCCTGGTCCTGCCACTCATACTTCAGATCGCAGATGCGGGAGGCAGTTTGTGGTGGTTTTTCGCGGGCAAAAGCAAAGGGGTCGCTCTTATCTACATGGTAAAAATGATACTGCGATTTGATATGGTACTTATAAAGTTCGCTACCGGTCATGTCAGGAATAAAACCTTCCCAAATGCCGGAGCCATCATCACGCACTTTTAAAGGATGGTTGTCGCGGTTCCAGATATTAAAGTCTCCGATGACCGTTACATGCTCTGCGTTAGGTGCCCATACCGCAAAGTAAGTCCCTTTGTGCCCGGCATGTTCCATTGGGTGCGCTCCCAGTTTTTCATACAACGAGAAGTGACGACCTTCTTTGAACAGGTAAATATCGAATTCTGTAAATCGGCTCACATCGTGGTAAACCGCTTTCTTTTCCTGTGGTGCAGCAACTATAGTTTCCGGGGTAGCTATAGTTGCCGGTGTTGCTTTTTTACTCGCTTTTATCTTAGGAGCTGGTTTTGGCTCTGTAGTTTCAACGGCTACAGCTTTAGCTTTCCTGGTTTTGGGTTTGGGAGCAGCTGCCTCAGAAGTTACAGGCGCGCCCATTTCTGCTGCCAGGTCCGCTTTTTTAGTGCGTCCGCGTTTTGGCGCAGGTGTAACATTGCCTGTGTCAGTTGCTGGTGAGTTTAAGTTTGTTTCCGGTGCCTTCTCTAGTTTCTTCTTAGCCATTCTGATACTTTTTCATGATGTACTTAATGCCCCGGATCGGGATTAATACCCAGTCCGGTCGGTTATTCAGTTCATATCCCAGTTCATAGATCGCTTTCTCCAGCAGGAAGGTCTCCATCAGTATTTCAAAGTCCTCTTCTTTAGCCGGAACTATACCTGTGCCCATCGTTTTATCGAGATAGCAATGCATAAAGAAATTGCTGGCGTAATGGTACCATTGCTCTGCCCATTCTTCAAGGTAGCCCCCGTTTTCTTTGTTTGTAATATCCTGCTGGAACAGCGCATTGTAAGCCGCATAGTGGAACGAGCGAAGCATACCGGCCACATCACGCAGTGGCGAGCGTTTTAATCTTCTTTCGCTGAAGGCACGTGCCGGTTCCCCTTCAAAATCGATGATGATAAAGTCCTTGCCGGTAAAGAGTACTTGGCCCAGGTGATAATCGCCATGGGTTCTTATCTTCAGTGTATCAATTTTGCGGGAGAAGATCATTTTCAGTTTTTCCAGTATCTCGGCCCGCATGTTCAGCACTTCTTCTGCTTCGGCACGCACATTGTCTGGCAGCTTTGGCAAATGCTTACGCAGGCTGTCGAAGTTGGAGCGTACCAGCGATGTGAGTGAAGAATAAAGAGAACGCTGGTAATGCAGTGAAAAATCTTCAGGAGCAAAGTCTTTCTGATCGGTCATGGAGGCAAGCGCCAGGTGTAGTTCTGCGGTGCGTAAACCCAGTAACTCTATCCTGTTCACAGATGCACCACCCAGTTGCAACTGCACTTCTTCGGGCGTATCACTGAAAGATACAGGCCTTGACAAAGTACCTACTTTCTTACCCAGGTTAACCTGCTCATTCTGTGTCTCAAGCCGCTCAAAGAAACGTTTCAGCGAGTCTTCCATGTTCTCCCAGGCATCTCCCTGGTTTGGCACCAGTTCCTGCAGCATAGCCAGCACCATAGGGGCAGCGCCATGTGTATGGTGTTCCAGGGCACCCAGGAAGCGTGGTACCTGTTTAAAGCCAACCCCTTCCGTAAGTGCCTGCACAACTTCCACATCCGGGTTAAGTGCCCGGTCCAGTTTGCGGTAAATTTTAAGGAAGAACTGGTTATCAAAAATGATAGAGGTATTGCTCTGCTCCGCGCCCAGTATTTTAGACGAAAGCGTGTTATTGCTCTCACGTAGTATGGCACTTACCTGCTGATGACTGTGGCCCTGCAACTCTGCATGATCTGCCCTTACGCGGCGACGCTTGCTTATCAGTTGCAACAGTAACTGCCTGAACTCTTCTCCATACAGGGCATCGTATAATATACCTTCCTCCCCGTTTTGCGTAACACGCGCAATAACACTAACCGGGTACTGACTGATCAATTGCTGCTCCTGCTCTTTGGAGGCAAATGCTAGTGGCAACTGGTATAGTTCAGGTAGGCCTTCGTTATAGTTTACCTCGATCAGCAGTATAGTTGCTCCCCTGTTCCCGATCTGCAGTGGCATGTTATCTACAATTTGCATGCGCTGCACGGTGCGTGCCTTGCCACCAAACCAGCGTCTGTTCAGTATGTAAGGTGGCAACACTCTATTTTCCAGCTGACGGATAACTTCCTGTGGCAAGCGGTTGCTTAACGACGAGATTTGCATGGCCGAATGCTGCATATCCAGCACCTGCTGTGCCGAAACATCCTGTGGTTGCAACTCAAACCAATAATAGCCGTGTGCGCCTACCGTAAACAGGTATTCCTCATCTTTTATAGCCGGGAACTTGTTTTTACTGAACACTTCCATCGGGGTATAGCCTTTGAACTCGTTCAGGTCCAGCTCCACAGCCTCCGGAAAGCGCGACAGGTTAGCAATCACCAGTATATTCTCGTCCTCATAAGAGCGGATAAAAGCCAGTACTTTTGAGTTAGATGGATTCAGAAACCGGATACTACCACGGCCAAATGCCCTGTAACGCTTGCGCATGTTTATGATGCGTCGTGTCCACCAGAGTAACGAGTTGCTGTTCTGTTCCTGCGTTTCTACATTCACAGATTCATACTTATACTCCGGGTCGATGATAACCGGCAGGTATAGTTTCTGAGGGTTGGCGCTTGAAAATCCGGCATTCCGGTCATCACTCCACTGCATTGGGGTACGCACGCCGTCGCGGTCGCCGAGGTAAAAGTTATCCCCCATCCCGATCTCATCGCCATAGTACACCACCGGCGTTCCTTTCATCGAGAAGAGCAACACATTCATCAGCTCTATTTTATTGCGGTCGTTGCCCAGCAGCGGCGCCAGTCTGTGACGGATACCCAGGTTAATCTTAGCCAGCGGATCGCGTGTGTATACTTTGTACATGTAGTCACGCTCTTCGTCGGTTACCATTTCAAGGGTCAGTTCGTCGTGGTTACGCAAAAACATCGCCCACTGGCAGGTTTCCGGTATTTCGGGCGTCTGCGTAAAAATGTCGATGATCGGGTAACGGTCTTCCATCTTAACCGACATGAACAAACGCGGCATGATCGGGAAGTGATAGTTCATGTGGCACTCATCGCCATTGCCAAAATAGGACGCAGAATCTTCCGGCCACATGTTGGCTTCTGCCAGAAGCAGCTTGCCTGTGTATTTTTGGTCTACGTGAGCACGGAGTTTTTTCAGGAAGTCGTGTGTTTCCGGCAGGTTCTCGCCGTTGGTTCCTTCACGCTCAAACAGGTATGGTACAGCATCCAGTCTGAAACCATCTACACCCAGATCAAGCCAGTAGTCCAGCATCTTAAATACTTCTTTCTGTACAACCGGGTTTTCAAAGTTCAGATCGGGTTGGTGATGGAAAAAGCGGTGCCAGTAATATTGTTTAGCTACCGGGTCCCAGGTCCAGTTGCTTGGCTCATAGTCGGTAAATATGATGCGGACATCTTTATACTTGGTCGGGTCGTCGCTCCACACATAATAGTTGCGGTGCGCTGAGCCTGGTTTTGCCCTGCGTGCCCGCTGGAACCACGGGTGTTGGTCGGAAGTATGGTTGATGACAAGCTCGGTGATAACTTTCAGGCCACGGCGGTGCGCTTCTTTTACAAAGAGTTTAAAGTCGCGCATTTCCCCGTAGCTCGGGTTTATACTATAGTAGTCGGCAATATCATAGCCATCGTCGCGAAGTGGCGAGGGGTAAAAAGGCAGCAGCCAGATGGCCGTTACGCCCAGGCTTTCCAGGTAATCCAGTTTCTGCATCAGGCCTTTAAAATCGCCTATGCCATCCCCGCTTCCGTCTTTAAAAGCTTTAATGTGCAGTTCGTAAATAATGGCATCTTTGTACCAGTGTAAGTTGTCGTCTAACAGATCTTTGTCCGCTGCCATAGTATCGTTTTATTTTTTATTCGTGGGTGGTATGTTCGGTTGGTAGCCAGGTATCATCCAGGTTATTGTGGCCCATTCCGGTATTAGCTTCTTCTATACGGAAAACGTGTACCGGCATCTCATGTGGGCGCAGCTCTACGTAATTCCATTCGTTTTGCCAGGTATACTTGTGTTCGGTAAGCAGGTCGTGCACCATGTACTGCTCACCTTCCGGTAGTTGTAGTTCGCGTATTGGCACTTTTACCCAACCCGCCTGGGTATGGTAGGGATCCATGTTGGCAACTACCAGTATCTTATTCTTTTTAGCGCTGTCCCATTTGGCAAAGCATAGCAAGTTGGTATTGTCGGCTTCCCCGAACGCGATGTTCCAGGTGGTTTGCAGGGCCGGGTTTACTTTCCGTATTTTATTAATGAGCGTGATCACTTCTGACACCTTGGTCTTCTTGCCCCAGTCCCAATGCTTCACTTCGTATTTTTCGGAATCGATGTATTCTTCCTTGCCCGGATACGGCGTGCCCATCGAAAACTCATACACTGGCCCATACAAGCCATAGTTTGATGAAAGAGTAGCTGCTAAAATAACGCGCGTGATGTGTGCCGGCTCGCCGCCATGCTGCAGTACTTCCGGTAAAATATCCGGCGTATTCGGCCAGAAATTCGGTCTATAGTATTCCCGCATGTCAGTCTGGGTGAGCTCCGTCAGGTACTCGCGCATTTCCTGCGGACTGTTGCGCCAGGTAAAGTACGTATAGGATTGTGTAAAGCCGATCTTGCCCAGTCGCTCCATTACACGTGGGCGCGTAAAGGCTTCAGCCAGGAAAATGACCTGCGGGTGCTGCGCCCTAACTTCCCGGATCATCCATTCCCAGAAATGAAAAGTTTTAGTATGCGGATTATCAACCCTGAAAATGTAAACGCCCTGTTCTATCCAATGCAACACTATACTTTTGAGCTCCTGCCACAGGTTCTGCCAGTCTTCGGTCTCAAAGTTTACAGGCAATACATCCTGGTATTTTTTAGGTGGGTTCTCGGCGTATTGTACCGTACCATCCGGTCGCCATTTAAACCACTGTGGGTGCTCTTTTACATACGGGTGATCCGGTGAACATTGAATGGCAAAATCCAGGGCTACTTCTATGCCATGTTCGCGGGCTTCGTGCACAAAATGTCGAAAATCATCCAGTGTGCCCAGTTCCGGAAGTATAGCTTTGTGGCCGCCCTCTTCGGCACCGATGGCCCACGGTGATCCCGGTTCTCCCGCCTCTGCTGTAACCGAGTTATTTTTTCCTTTCCGGAAGGCACGGCCAATAGGGTGAATAGGTGGCAGATAGATCGTATCAAAACCCATTTCGGCAATGTGTGGCAGCAATCTTATACAGTCCTGGAACGTGCCATGCCGGTTGGCTTCCTGCGCCGCAGACCTTGGAAAGAACTCGTACCAGGTACTGAAAAGGGCTTTCTGCCGCTCCACATCAACCCGTAAGATTTTATAAGTCGTTACATTTTTGCGATCGCAGCAGGCATGCATCAGGTCCGACACATCTGTGCTTGTGGCTAGTTCCACGCCGCTTGCTCCCGAAATGTTACCGCGAAGTTGTTCTGCCCATTTGCGCAACCGCTTCTGCTGGCCCGGTTTGGCGGTAACAGCGGCTTCTTCCATTAACTGGGCACCGATCTGTAGTTCTACGGTAATGTCTTGGTTGGCTTCAAACTTTTTGCGGAGGCCCTTCTGCCAGGTATAAAAATGATCGATCCAGCCTTGTATCGTGTATTCAAACATACCCATAGTATCGGGTACAAAAGTGGCCTGCCAATGGTCGTTGCCCAGGAACTGCATAGGTACCTGGTTCCAGTTTTTTTTGCGGCCGTGGCGGCATAGCAAGGCTGCTTTCACTTCGTCGTGGCCGTCGCCAAATATATCGGCAGTTACAGTCAGCTCTTCGCCTACCACCCGTTTTACAGGGTACTGTCCGCAGTTTAATTCAGGTTTTACATTCTCTATGATTACTCTGTGGGTTCCGTCCAGTCCTTCCATGAATTATAATAAGGTTTGCCTCAGAATAGGTACTATAGTATTGGAATTAGGTTACCATTAATACCTGTGAAAGTATTCTGCAGGGTGGTTTAAGGCAGAATTTAGTTTGTAAAAGCTACTGGAACGCAACATACCCCGAAGTGCTGACCAAAAGATGGAAGCCTTCATTCTGAATCGGATCATTTCTTGCCCTGATCTTGGTAAAGGGGGCATAACTATAGCAAAGCTGACTGATCAAACTATAGAAGCTGGGCCATAAAGTAAAAAGCCGTTTGATGTAAGTCAAACGGCTTTTTGTTAAATGAACCAATCAGGTTTGGTGGTATGGATTCTGGCCCGAAGCTGGTTTAGAATACTGTAAAGGCCGAAGTATGTTCTGTTGATGAACAGGCCATGTCGGGAACCACGCGCCTGCCGAGAGTTCCGGAACATTTTATCTTTCGATACCCGCTCACCAAGGGCGTACAACTGGCTAAAATAGGCATCATCAGCAAAGTCGAACTCAGTTGTATGAAAAGGCTTGCCCAGCAAAGAGATCATTTCCTTGAAAACACTTTTAAAGTATACCTGCTCTGCTGTCGTATCCTGGTCGCTGATAAATTCCTGGGCCCGGAACAGCCGGTCAAGCTCTGCCTCATTTAAAAGCACATCTTTGCGGAGAAGCGAAAAGTAGCCCTGGTAAAAATCTTCCGGAATAACTTTAACACAACCAAAATCTATAACGGCCAGCGTTACACCATCCTGTATGATAAAATTGCCCGGATGCGGATCAGCGTGTACTTTTTTGAGGTTGTGTATCTGGTGGTGGTAAAACTCCCACAACGCCTGCCCGATCTTGTTGCGTTCTTCCTGCGACGGATCGGTTTTGAGCCACTCCTTTAAGTGCACGCCATCGAGCCAGTCCATCGTAATTATTTTCTCGCTGCTTAGCTGCGGGTAGTATTTCGGGAAATTCAGATTCGGGATGTGGCTGCAGGCCTGCGAAATTTCCTCGGAGCGTTGTACCTCCAGCTTGTAATCCGTCTCTTCCAGCAGCTTTCCTTCCACCTCTTCCATATAATGGTCCAGTTCCCTGGCATTCATGTTAAGCAGGCGGTAAGCAAAAGGCCGCACCATTTTCAGATCCGAGCTTACGCTATCAGCCACGCCCGGGTACTGCACTTTTACCGCAAATATCTTCCCGTCTTTGGTTGCCTTATGCACCTGCCCGATAGAGGCTGCATTTACAGCAGAAGTTGTAAAGGTATCAAATAGCTTATCTGGTGTGGCACCAAACGACTTCTGGAAATTACGGACAACAAGCGGGTAAGACAAGGGTGGCGCGCTGTACTGGGCCATCATAAATTTATCCTGGTAAGCGCCCGGCAGCACATTCTTATCCATCGACATCATCTGGGCTACTTTCAGGGCGCTGCCTTTCAGTTCGCTCAACGAGGCATAAATATCTTCGGCATTGCTGGCATGTAGTTCATCTTTGCTTAACGATGGGTTTACCATCTTTTTAGCATAATGCTTTATGTAATTGCCTCCTACTTTGGCACCCGTGCCTATAAACTTTGATGCCCGCTGCACTTTGGAGGTCGGTATATGACTTTGTTCCTGCGGATTATTACTCATAAGGGTTATTTAGACTGGTAAAGAAACTTGGCAAAATCGACTAAGGAATCAACAGCCGTTTTGCCCATCAGGTCAAACACCAGGTTTACTGATTTCTCAATAGCGGCATCGGTCTTCTCGAAAGAAGGCGAGGTATCCTTCAGCCAGAACTGAAGGATGAACAGCGTTTCCAGCCACAGGGCATCCGCATATTTATCTGAAATGTACTTTCTTTCGGCTATCTGGTCGGTCGCTTTCCCTTCCACGATCAGTTCGTTGGCGAACGCCTGGAATTTCGCTTTAAAACCTCTCAACTCTTCTGGCATTGCCTTCTTAAAACCATCCGGCTGTAAGTACAATGCCAGCAGGTAACTTCTGTTCTTCTTCATTTCCTCGATCCAGGTGAAGTAGAAGGCCAGCAGTTTTTCGCGGGCCGAGTAAGAAGCATGCACCGGCTGTGCTTCCATCTGGGCAACAGTACGCTCGAAAATCTGTTCCCAAACGCCACCTTTCACACCCAGGAACGAAGTGTAATAGGTATAAAACTCTTCTTCTTTGATACCTAAACTCTGAGCAAATTTAAAGACCGACACAGGCTCTCTTCCAGTCTCCAGCACATGTTGTACAAAAGCTTCTATAATTCGGGTTCGGGTATCGGGACCTATTGGGGTATTACTTTTTATATTTTTCATAACAGTATTGTTTTCCAGTTCATAAACCGCCTGAACTATAAGATGTTTAAAGATTTGTGAAGTAACTGTGTAACATAAACCTGAACTATAATAGGTCCATTATTAACTTCAAAAACAAGGGTTACTCAGAATTAATGGGCAATATGAATGCGTAGCCTTTGATGGGTTTGCCTTTCCTGGAAAAGGTATAAGCATCGGTCAACGCTATACCCCTATTCAACTTAACCTGGCGTCTTTTTACAGAGTATCATTTACTACCTGAAGTATAAAATATTATTCACTTGTAAGTACAAACCCTTATTTCAGGGCCTGCTGTCAAAATCTGCTACAACCTAAACCGTTCAGGTACAGTTAATCCTCCATAGTATACATGTTGAAATATGGGAATAACCAGAGCGATAGGCGCACATTACGCGCAGGAGGAAGGAACTACATTCACGGTTTGGGCACCAGCGGCAGAACAGGTTGAGGTAATTATTCACGGAAAATCAGACCAAACTATAGCGCTGCAGCGTGAGGCTTATGGCTATTGGGTAGGGCTTGCAGAAGATGCAAAGCCCGGCACCCGCTATACTTTTAAGCTCGATAACGACAACAAATTTCCAGATCCGGCTTCCCTGTCGCAGCCCGATGGCGTGCACAAAGCTTCGGAAGTAGTTGACCCCAACTATAGCTGGACCGACCAGAACTGGAAAAACCTGCCACTGGAAGAGTATATAGTATACGAACTGCATGTTGGCACTTTTTCAGAGGAAGGTACTTTTGCAGGTATCATTAACAAACTGCCCGAACTGAAAGAGTTGGGAATAACCGCTATAGAGTTGATGCCGATAGCCCAATTTCCGGGGAAGCGAAACTGGGGGTATGATGGTGTTTACCCGTTTGCTGCGCAAAACTCTTACGGCGGGCCTGATGGCTTGAGAAAACTGGTGGATGCCTGCCATAATGCAGGTATAGCTGTGGTGCTGGATGTAGTGTATAACCATTTGGGTCCGGAAGGAAACTATACTTCTAACTTTGGCCCTTATTTTACCGACAAATACAACACACCCTGGGGCGCAGCCCTGAATTTTGATGATGCCCACTCCGACCATGTCCGGAATTTCTTTTTCCAGAATGCGCTCATGTGGTTGAGAGATTTCCATATAGATGCGTTGAGATTAGATGCTGTACATGCGATACTGGACACCGGAGCCAAACACTTTTTGCAGGAACTGCAGGAACACGTAGACCACCTGGCTACACAGCAAAACAAATTATATTACCTGATAGCGGAAAGTGACCTGAACGACGTCCGGCTCATTGACCCGATAAAGGAAGGTGGATACGGGTTGGCCGCGCAGTGGATGGACGATTACCACCACGCCATACATACTATAGTTACCAGTGAAACCGATGGCTACTATGCTGATTTTGGTAAGCCGGAGCATCTGGTAAAAACACTGAAGCATTCTTTTATTTACAACGGCATGTATTCGGAGTACCGCAAGCGAACTATAGGCACTGATGCAACTATTAACCCGGCCAAACAATTTGTTGTTTGCAGCCAAAACCACGACCAGGTAGGCAACCGCATGCTGGGCGAGCGCCTGACCCAACTTGTATCTTTTGAAATGCTGAAGCCTGTAGCTGCTATGGTTCTACTTTCGCCTTATACACCAATGTTGTTTATGGGCGAAGAGTACGGCGAAGAAAACCCGTTCCAGTTTTTTGTGAGCCATACGGATAAGGACCTGGTAGAAGCCGTGCGCAAAGGCCGTAAGGAAGAATTTAAAGCATTTGCCTGGCAGGGCGAAGCACCCGACCCGCAATCCGAAGAGACTTTCAACAACTCTAAACTTCAGCACAACTATAGCAACAACAAAAAAAAGAACCAGCTCCGCGAGTTTTATAAATCGCTTATCCAGCTTCGGAAATCTATAGTTCAGAAACTTAGCAAGGAAAACCTGGAAGCTATCTTGAACGACGACGAAACGGTTTTGAGATTCACGCATACTTCGGCAGGTTTAGACTGTATCATCAATTTCAGTAAAGAGCCGCAAACTATAGCTCCAGAGCTAAAAGGCTGGGAAGTTGTGCTTGATTCTGCGGATGAAAAATGGGGCGGGCCGGGTTCCTATTCCAGCAACTATAGTTCCGGAGACATCACACTACAGCCCGAGTCCGTTATAGTACTTCAGGCAAAGGCTTAACTATGGAAAAATACATTTGTATACACGGTCACTTTTACCAGCCACCGCGCGAAAACCCGTGGCTAAACGAAGTGGAAATGCAGGAATCGGCTGCACCGTATCACGACTGGAACGAGCGCATTACAGACGAATGCTATGCCCGAAATTCCGCATCCCGCATACTGGACCACGAAGGAACTATAGTTGATATTCTGAATAACTACGCCTGGATGAGTTTCAACTTCGGGCCTACGCTGCTGGAGTGGATGGAGAAAAAAGCACCGGAAACTTACCAGGCCATACTGGCTGCCGACAAGGAAAGTCAGCAACGGTTTTCGGGGCACGGCTCGGCACTGGCGCAGGTCTACAACCACATGATCATGCCGCTGGCCAACGAGCGCGACAAGCATACGCAGGTAATCTGGGGAATCTATGACTTTAAAAAACGCTTTGGCCGCGACCCTGAAGGCATGTGGCTGGGCGAAACAGCCGCCGATACACCAACTCTGGAAGTGCTGGCAGATCATGGCATCAAATTCACGATATTATCGCCATACCAGGCCAAAAGTTACCGAAAGATTGGTGAAGCCAACTGGCACGATGCAACCGGCGCACACATCAACACCAACCGGCCTTACCTGTGCAACCTGCCATCTGGCAAAACTATAGTTCTGTTCTTTTACCAGGCACCGATATCGCAAGGTGTGGCATTTGAAGGCTTGCTGCACAACGGCGAGAAATTTACAAACAGGTTACTGGGCGCTTTGGATAGCCATAATCCCGAACCACAACTATTGCATATTGCCACAGATGGCGAAACCTATGGGCACCACCACCGCTTCGGGGAAATGGCTTTATCGTACACCCTGCATCATCTCTTCCACGACCATCATGTTAATCTGACAATTTACGGGGAGTACCTGGAAAAACATCCACCACAATACGAAGCACAGATCATCGAAAAAAGCTCTTGGAGCTGCTTTCATGGGGTGGAGCGCTGGCAACGCGACTGCGGCTGTAACACCGGGGGCAACCCTACCTGGAACCAGAAATGGCGCAAACCTCTGCGAGAAGCTTTTGACTGGCTGCGCGATGCACTGGGGCCCCTATATGCAACCCAAATGCAGCAACTGGGCGCTGACCCATGGCAAACCCGCAACGATTATATCCAGGTTATCTCAGACAGATCAGAAGAAAATGTACGTCGCTTTATAGCTAACCATTGCAACCGTGAGCTAACTATAGTTGAGCAGCGCACCTTCCTGAAATTGCTGGAGATGCAGTACCATGCCATGCTGATGTATACCAGCTGCGGTTGGTTTTTTGATGAAGTGACCGGCATAGAAACTATGCAGGATATACTATACGCAACACGTGCCCTGCAGCTGGCAGAAAGTATCAGCGGGAAGGACTACGAAACCACTTTACTGGAATACCTGGCCAACGCCGAGAGCAATAAAAAAGAATACAAGAATGCAGCAGAAGCCTACTGGGCCATTGCCAAAACCACCATGCTCGACCTGCTGCGGGTTGGTGCACATTATGCCGTCTCTTCGCTGTTCTCTGACTATGCCACGGAGAGCAAACTATACTGTTACAATGTAACTTCTCAACAGCACGAAATAGCAGAGGCAGGCCGGCAGAAGCTGGCTGTAGGCCGTGCAAAGATCCGATCTGCCATTACCTGGGATGAAACTATAATTTCTTATGGAGTGCTGCACATTGGTGATCACCAGTTGCTGGGCGGGGTGCGCGAGTTCAGGGGTAACGAAGCATTTGACACCTTGTACAACGAGATGGAAGAAGCCTTTAAGAAAGGGATGATCAGTGAAGTGATTATGCTGCTCGACAAACACTTCGAGTCGCATAATTATTCGTTCTGGCACCTGTTCCGCGATGATCAGAATAAGATACTGAACGAAGTGCTGGGCTATACGATGCATGCCATTGAAGGAGATTTTGAGCAGGTGTACTATAACAATTACCCCCTGCTGGCTGCCATGCGCACGTTAAATGTAAAGCTTCCGCGCCCGCTGCAGGTAATTGTAGAATATACACTGAACAAGAAAATGCTGGAAGAACTGGCCTCGGATGTTCCGGACCTGGAAGAAATGAAACGCCTGAACGACCAGGCTGAGCGCATGCAGCTGAAACTGGAAACTGAACCCATTACGTTTGCCATTTCCCGGCGCGTAGAACGGTTTATGCAGCAACTCGAAAAGCAACCGGATAACCTGGAACTGATGCAGCTGCTCAACAAACTTCTAACTGCATTACAGGCTACTACCCTGAAACCTGACTTCTGGCATGCCCAGAATATCGCCTTCCGGATAAAACAACAGCATTATGCACAGCACACCAACGATTCCGAATGGAGAGAACAGTTCAGTTCCCTATCCGATAACCTAAACATGAAAGCATAACATGACTTATATACCACTGGCCACTTACCGCCTGCAGCTTTCGCCAAAACTTAAACTAGAGGAAGTAAAACAACTGATCCCATACCTGCGCGACCTGGGCATCAGCACCATTTATGCAGCGCCTTTTTTTACAGCCGCCCCCGGCAGCGAGCATGGGTATGATGTGGTAAATCCACACCAGATAAACCCTGAAATTGGCACCCTGGAAGAACTGGAAGAAATAGCCAATGAACTGCGCAAACACAACATGGGCTGGCTGCAGGACATCGTGCCCAACCACATGGCCTACCACCCAACCAACGTGTGGCTGATGGATGTACTGGAGAAAGGCCAGAAATCTAACTTTTATAGTTTCTTCGACATCAACTTTACCCACCCCGAGTTTGAAGGCAAAGTGATGGTACCATTCTTAGGTGACCCGCTGGAGAAAGTACTGGAGCAAAAACAGCTTCACCTTACTTTTGATGAGACCGGATTTCACATCAACTATTTCGACAACAGTTACCCTGCCAGCATAAACTCCTACCCTTACCTGTTGCAAAAGTTAACAGATAAATCAGGTGATAAAACTATAGTTGAAAAGCGACAGCATCTGGAACAAACTATAGCTTCGGATAAGCTGGACATAGCCCGTTGGCAACAGGCAAAACAGGATCTGTATACAACTATAAAGGATAACGCTGATCTAAAAAATTTACTTCAAACTATAAATGCGAGCCAGAAGGAGTTACAGCAGTTACTCGATCTGCAGTTCTTTAAACTATGTTTCTGGCAGGAGTCGCAGCAAAAGATAAATTACCGCCGCTTTTTTACCGTCAACGACTTGATCTGTTTAAGTATTGAGAAGCCGGAAGTTTTTGAAAAGTATCACCAGTTTATAAAACAGCTTTGTAACCAGGGGTTGGTGCAGGGTCTACGCGTAGACCATGTTGATGGCCTGTTTGACCCCGATGAATACCTGCAGCATCTCCGCGAAATGGCTGGCGATGAAATGTACCTGGTAGTTGAGAAAATACTGGAAGGGGAAGAACAGATGCCCGATTACTGGCCGATACAAGGCAACAGCGGTTACGATTTTTTAGCCTGGGTAAGCAACGTTTTAACAGACCCGGATGGCAAAGAAAAACTGACCGAAGTTTACCAACGTGTTGTACCCACCGCCACCACCGATTACGAAAAGCTGGTATTCGACAAGAAGCTGTTCATATTGGAAAAACGCATGCAGGGCGAACTGCAGAACCTGCTGCGCCTGCTGCAACACCTTCAAATCGTGCCTGAAGAAACAGATGAGGCCTGGTACCATGCGCTGGCGGTGTGGCTGGCATCGTTCCCGGTTTACCGAGTATATGGCAACAGCTTTCCGCTACCCGACGTGGCGCATGACGTAATTGAAAAAGCCTATGCCACTGCCCTAGAGAAAGCTCCCGACAGATCAGAACAACTGGAAGCACTTCGCAAAGTGTATCAACCAGACCTGAATGAAGCGGCAGACCTGCTGAGCGATAAGCTATATTTTGTAATGCGCAGTCAGCAGTTTACAGGTCCGTTGGCAGCCAAAGGTGTGGAAGATACTACCTTTTACAACTATAACCGGTTGATCTCGCTGAACGAAGTAGGTAACAGCCCGGAAATATTTAACCTGACAACAGCGCAGTTTCATGAGCATATGAAGCGCCGGCAGCAGCAGTTCGAGCATTCCATAAACGGCACCGCTACCCACGACACCAAACGCGGCGAAGATGCCCGCATGCGCATTAACGTGATAAGCGAACTGCCGGAAGAATGGGAAGAACAGGTGCAGCAATGGATAGATTTTGCAGTGGATGTAGCGCCGGGCATGGTGCCACGCCGCAACGACCTGTACTTTTTTTTCCAGGCGCTGCTGGGTGTTGTGCCGATCGATGAAACGATAGATGACACCCTGATAGAGCGGGTGCAAGAATACATTACCAAAGCTCTGCGCGAAACCAAAGCCCGCACCAACTGGACAAACCCGGACGAAGAATACGAAGAGGCTACAAAAGAGCTGGCAGCCAAACTACTGAAGAGCAAGCGCTTTATAGAATTGTTTCTGCCGTTCTTCAGGAAGCTGGCACATTATGGCTGGCTCTATAGTTTAAACCAGTTGCTGCTAAAACTGACCTGCCCCGGTTTGCCCGATATTTACCAGGGTTGCGAACTATGGGACCTGAGCTTAGTGGACCCCGACAATCGAAGAGAAGTAGACTATAGTTTGCGCCAGGAATATTTAAACGATCAACAGCAACAGGATACGACAGATACCACAGATTTGCACAGACAACTGCTGCAGGAGCCCGAAACCGGGAAAGTAAAACTATACCTGCTCTGGAAAACACTGGCCATTCGTAATGTTAACCAGGAGCTGTTTAAGCAGGGTAATTACTTCCCGCTGCAAACATCCGGCAAACATAAAGACCATGTAATTGCATTTGCACGCCAGCTAAAAGAGCAGTGGTGCCTTGTTATAGTTCCGCGCCTGCTGGTGCAACTGGTACCTGAAAAACAACTTCCGCTGGGTAAACAGATTTGGGAAGATACAGCAGTGCTGCTCCCAGAGAATGCGCCGGGACAATGGAAGGATGAACTTGGCAACCGCAAGGTAACTGCAACTGGCAAACTAAGTATAGCAACTATAACTGAGACTTTTCCTGTGGCCTTATTAACCGGTATAAACGCATGATTATTAAAAAACGCAGCGGTGGCATTTTGCTCCATATTACCTCCCTTCCATCAAAATACGGTATCGGGGACCTGGGTCCGGAAGCGTACAAATTTGCAGACCAACTGAATTTAGCTGGACAACGTTTCTGGCAGATCCTGCCGCTTAACCCAACCGAGATCGGGATGGGAAATTCACCTTATAGTAGCCACTCAGCATTTGCAGGAAACCCTTTGTTGCTGAGCCCTGACCTGCTGTTAGAGGATGGTTTTTTGGAGAAAAAAGACCTCAGGCATTCCTATAAATTCAGCGACGATAAAGTAGATTTCGAAGCCGCAACAGCTTTCAAGAAATATATCTGGCAGAGGGTTTATATAAACTATAAAACCAGCCATACGCGCAGGCTTGCAAAGGAATTTAATGCTTTCCGGCATGAGCATGCTTCCTGGCTCGAGGATTATAGTCAGTTTGTTGTTTTCCAGGCACACTTCGGGCACAAGGTTTGGGTAGCATGGGACAAAGACATTAAAACCAGGAAGCCTGCCGCCTTGAGTGCGCTTGCCAAAGATCTGGCCGATGAAATAGAAAAGGAGCAATTCCTGCAATTTTTGTTTTACCGGCAATGGGAGAACCTGAAACACTATTGTCAGCAAAAAGACATACACTTTATCGGTGACATGCCCTTTTATGTAAGTTATGACAGTGCCGATGTTTGGGCAAATCCCGACTATTTTAAGCTCGACAAAGACGAAAAGCCCAGCGCAGTTTCCGGGGTGCCACCCGATTTTTTTAGTGAGACCGGCCAGCTTTGGGGCACCCCCGTTTATAACTGGAAAGCCCTGGCAAACCATAACTACGACTGGTGGCTGCGCCGCATCAGCCACAACCTGAAACTATTCCGTATACTGCGCTTAGATCATTTCAGGGCCTTCTCGGCTTACTGGGAAATAGCTGCCGGCGAAGAAACTGCCATTAACGGGAAGTGGGTAAAATCGCCGGGCAACGAACTGCTCACCCTCATTAAGCGACAACACCCTGATATGCCTATTATTGCAGAAGACTTAGGAGACATTGACCAGCCGGTGCGCGACCTGATCCGTGACTTTGACCTGCCGGGTATGGTGGTATTGCTGTTTGCTTTTGAGAGTAACGACAAGGCCTTCGAAGGTTCGTTTTTACCGCATAACCATACGCGTAACAGCCTGGTGTATACCGGTACCCACGACAATAGCACCGTCCGCGCCTGGTTTAAAGATGCAAAACCCGAAGACAGAACAATGCTCCGCAACTATACCAATCAGCAGGTTACAAAAGACAATGCGCATGAAATAATGCTGCGACTGGCATATGCCTCCGTGTCACAGTTGGCTATAGTTCCGATACAAGATGTGCTTGGCCTGGGCCATGAGGGCATCATGAATAAACCCTCCACTACTAACGGAAACTGGCAATGGCGCCTCCAAAAAAATCAGTTCGATACTAAAGCGATAAAGTGGTTGAGGAAAATAACAGAGATCTATGGCAGATCATAGTTATTCGTTCTATAGTTTCTCCGTTGTCATCCCGAGCATTCTCGAGACGAGTGTCGAAGAGAGCCAGCGTAGCTGTGAGGGATCTTATATGTCCTATAGTTGGCAATAGTTCTAAATTGAACCAAGCTATCTTTTTAAATGCCTTCTAATCCTGGGAGCTTTACTTACCTATCGTTTCAAACCAGCTTTGGTGCCCTCACGGCCGGGAGGCCTTGTCTTCGGGCATCGCGCTGCTGCTTTCTTGCTACCCTCGTACCTCGGGTTGCCTGCGGCACCGCAACAAATCAAAGGCGCTCAACCCAAAGACTGCGATCTTTCGCATAGTAACTGCCTATCTATAGTTTAAATGCTAAGCTTCGAAATTGATCGTGGTCATAGTTCCGTAGGGACAGGTCGCGACCTGTTCGCGTGATAGGCTGCAACTATTAAACTATAGTTTGAAACTTGGTAAAGGCAGAAAGCTCCCCGCATTAGAGAAGTCGAAGAGTCCAGGACTTGTTTCGGGAGAGGTATTGGGGGGGCTGGATATTGCAAACTATCGCCATAGTTACTACCATGCTTGTCCCTATCGGGCCAGTTGAGTCGGGAGACTCAACACCATCCTAAGTCACGAGTCTGGAGACTCGCGCCAGCATTACGCTTTAATATCTCATACACGCAGCAAAACCAACGGCACAACAGTAACCCCAAGCCTTAATTTACCTGCCGCTAATTTGTTATGTCGGGCAAAAAGCTTATTTTAGAAGTGCCGGCAGATTACCCTCCGGCGCAACTTTCACCTCCAAACCTAAAACTATGGCTTACGCAACTTCTGAAATTGCTTTAGGTACCCTCGCACCCGACTTCGCGTTACTCGATACTATTTCCGGTAAACTTTTCTCGCTGCGCGATGTGGCATCAACTAAAGCAACGGTTATCATGTTTACTTGCAACCACTGCCCGTATGTGCTGCATATCCTGGATAAGGTGGTAGAAGTTGCGAAAGTGTACCAGCAAAAAGGAGTAAGTTTTGTTGCCATCAGCTCTAACGATGCAACTATACAGCCACAGGACGGACCAGAAAAAATGAAAGCCCTGGCCCAGCAATACGGCTTTACCTTCCCGTACCTTTACGACCAGACCCAGCAGGTAGCACGCACCTATCGGGCAATTTGTACACCAGAGTTTTTTGTATTCGATGCCAACAAGCGTTTAGCTTACCATGGTCAGTTTGATAGTTCGAGGCCAAAATCAGATGCCCCTGTAACCGGCGAAGACCTGACAAATGCGCTCGATGCTCTCCTGCAAGGCCAACACCCAACAGTAGCGCAGCAACCAGCCATAGGATGCAGTATTAAATGGAAACATCCGTATTAGGCGGCAAGGCATTATTCGGGTTTCCGTTCACGACCTCTGCCATCGCAGTAGCATGGTCCAGGTAATTTGATGTATAGTCATCGTTCTTAGCGTGTACATACATTGCCGTTTCGCCTACTACTGTGTTTATGATTTCCTCATGCTCCTCCATAGGTAAAGCCGGGCAACCTAAACTTCGTCCAAGTCTGCCGGCCTGGTCTATAAACTTAGGGCTGGCATATTCGGCACCATGAATAACGATGCAGCGCTCCATGGCATTGGTGTTAAACCCTTCGTCCACGCCTTCTAGTTTCAGAGAGAGACCATGCTTGCCCTGGTAGGTATTTTGGGTTACATAAAAGCCGATACTACTCATAAACGACTTGTTTTCGTTCGAGAAATTTTCGGCAAACTCCTCTCCCGAATTGCGGCCATGCGCCACGTAGGTATGGTGCAACAGTTCTTTCTTTTCGATGTCTACTACCCATAATCTTTTTTTAGTAGATGACTTAGTAAAATCGACCATGGTAAGCACCGGTTTGCCTGATAACTTGCCCTGGTGTTTCATATTATAGTAACCGGTAAGCGCCTTTGTAAATATTTCGTACTTCAGGCCGGCTTGCCTTAGTCCCATCTCATTGTATAAACTATAAGCCACCTGGTCAAACTGCATAATTTTATAGTTGGATACAGATGCCTTGGTGGTCTTTTTGGTTTTTGTTTTAGCTGCACTACTGCTAATAGGGGCAGCCATCGGCGAAAATATAAGCGGCGCAAACAGCGGAAAAAGTCTTTTAGCTACCTTTCGTTTGCGTGCACGCCAGCGTGGGTTTTTCATATTCTTATCCTCTAAAATCCGTCTTTTAACTCCTTATTGTACGCCCTGCACCTCTCATAGTTTAATTTTAAACCTTGGCCAGTTTAGTTTTGGAATAGCTGACCTGTTGCAACTTTCCGGCTATAGTTTGTATGTATTATCCCTATCAGAGACGTTTGAAGTGCACATATTTTGAAATAAAAACAATTGCTAATGTGCGCGTATACCTGCACTATAGTTTCACCGGAAACCTATTTCTGATTATCTTTGAACTAGAGAAGCGATTTACAACTTTAACCGATCACCGTTTGAAATTAGCCGCCATCGACATAGGTTCTAACGCCGTAAGGTGCCAGATCTCGAGTGCCCTGAAACAGGATGCCAGTGTAATTTTTAAACGGATTGAATACATCCGCTACGCCATCCGCTTCGGCGAAGACGTGTTCAATTCAGGTTATATCAGCGATATTAAGATCGATAAGTTTGTAAAGTTACTCCACGCTTTCCAGTTGCTTTTAGATGTGCATGATGTAGATCATTTTATGATCTGCGCCACGTCGGCCATGCGAAACTCCCAGAACGCACCTGAAATTCTGCAGTTGGTAGAAGAACGCCTGGGCATGAAAATAGACGTGATTGACGGTGTAGCCGAAGCGGAGCTTATAAACAAAGTGATCGTTAATTTCCTGGATGAGCGCAATTACCTGCACATTGACGTAGGTGGTGGCAGCACCGAATTTAACATTTATGTAAACCGCCAGAAAGTAGCTTCCCAGTCTTTTGAGCAAGGCTCTATCCGGCACATGCACGGCCGCGACTCGCAGGAACTCTGGAACAACATGCGCATCTGGATCGAAGAAAATTCTCGGAAATACCAGCTCTCCCGCGCCATAGGTACAGGTGGCAACATTAATAAGATCTATGACATGGCCGGTAAAACAGCCGGCAAACCCATTTTCAGGAAACAGATCGAGGAAGTGGTAGGTATTGTTTCGGAAATGAGCATGGAAGAACGTATTACCAAACTCCTCCTTAACCCCGACCGCGCCGACGTAATCCTTCCTGCCGCTGAAATTTATTTATCTGCCATGCGCTGGGCCAAACTGGAGAACATGATGGTGCCAAATGTTGGCTTGAAAGATGGCATGATCCATTCACTTTATGAGCAGTTTCATCCGGAACGGTTTGTTATCGGCGGGATAAATTAAGGGTTATTGTTCAGTTTTACCCCTTCCCAGCCTTCTCCTGAGTACAGGGAAAGGAGCTTAGCTATCGTTCTATAGTTTTACAATTGTCATTTCGAGCGTCAGCCGAGGGATCTTATATGTCCTATCCCAATTGTCATTTCGACGCAAGGAGAAATCCGGGTTCTATAGTTTGTTTTTTCCAACCTAAACCAAGCTATCGATTCAAATCAACTCCAATCCTGGGAGCTTAACTTACCTATAGTTTCATCTTTAGCTTTGGTGCCCTCACGGCCGGGAGGCCCCGCCTTCGGGCATCGCGCTGTGCGAATCTCTTTTGCTCGTGCCTCGCAATGCCTTTCGGCACCAGATATTCACAAGGCGC